>CAUDZT010000006.1 GCA_958453935.1 uncultured Collinsella sp.
GGAGCTCATCGCCGGTGGCATTTCCGCCGACATGGTGCGCCTTTCGTGCGGCCTCGAGGACACGGCCGATCTGATTGCCGACCTTGAGCAGGCGCTCGAGCAGTGCTAGGCTAGCTCCGTACAAGGTGCCGATGCTGGCAGAAAGCTTCGGTGACCTTTTGTTCCGATTCCGTAGGCGGGGCCCCAATCGCGTCTGTTTGCAGGCGATTGGGGCCCCGTTTTTTGCATTGGGCCACTCGAAAGGATGGATATGGAGAAAACCGCAGAGCAGCTGCGCCGCGAGCACATTGCCCTAGAGGGCGATACTCATGGCAACAACAAATGGGCGATTCTGTTTACCGTGCTCATCATGACGTTTATGTCGTGTCTGGATTCGACCGTCGTGACCGTGGCACTGCCCGTGATGCAAAAGGAGCTGGGCGTGGGCCTCGACCGCATTCAGCTGGTGAGCTCGGTGTACCTGCTTGCGACATGCGTGGCTATGCTGCCGTTTGGCCGCTTGGGCGACGTGCGCGGCAAGGTGGGCGTATTCCAGCTGGGTGTAATCGTCTTTACGGTCGGATCGTTGCTGTGCGGGCTGTCGGCCTCGCTCGAGGTTCTTATTCTGGCTCGCATTGTCCAGGGCGTCGGTTGCGCGGCGGCCATGGCCAACAACATGGGCATTATTACCGAGTCCTTTCCGGCACGCGAGCGCGGCCGCGCCATGGGCATTCTCGCGACCTTCGTGGCCCTCGGCATGATGTGTGGCCCCGTGCTGGGCGGCATGCTGGCGGCAAGCTTTCCCTGGGAGAGTATCTTCCTCATCAACCTGCCCATTGGCGTCATCTCATTTATCGTGGGGCTCTATACGCTGCCGCATGTTAAGCCGGAGGCTGGTGAGCGCCCCATGTCCCTGATCGAGGCCGCTCGTCGCTGCTTTGCAAATTCGGCCTTCACCATCAACCTCGCCTGCATGCTCATCGTGTTCGTTGGTATTGGCGCATCTGAGTTTGTGTTGCCGTTCTATTTCCAGGATGCCCATGGCTTTAGCTCCGATATTTCCGGACTGCTCTTTTTGGCGCTGCCGATGGTGAATGCCTTTATCGGCCCGCTTTCGGGTACGGTTTCGGACCGTGTTGGCTGCGAGGGCCCTACGGCGGTTGGCCTGGGCGTGTACGTGTGCGGACTATTTGCGGTAAGCACGCTCGACGAGCACTCTTCCATCCCTGTGATCGTGTGTTGCGTCGCGTTTATGTCGTGTGGCACGTCGATTTTCCAAAGTCCCAATAACTCGCTGTATATGGGCTCGGCTCCGCGCGAAGCGCTCGGCTTTGCGGGCAGCCTGGGTAGCCTTGCGCGCTATGCGGGTATGGCAGTGGGCATTACGGCGGCATCGCATATCCTCTATGGGCAGATGAGCGTGGCGATGGGCGAGGCCGTGACCAGTATTGTTGCAGGTCGTCCGGATGTGTTCCTGTTTGGTTTTCGCTCGGTATTCTACGTGCTCATGGCTGTGGCGGCAGCGGGCTTTGCACTCGCCATGGTGCGTTTGGTGAGGATGCGCGCCCGCCATTAGTGTGTTGAGAGGCTGTCTGCCACGATTCGCGCCGTCCCAAAAAGACTGGTTTGTGGTGCGATGCGGCTTGTGGGGCGGTCGGGGGTCGGTCCGTGGTAGACTATCGAACAACGTTTATTAATCGCGCGGCATCCTTGCCGCGAGAAGGGGTTGCGCCATGCAGGAGCTTGAGGATCGTATTCGCCATGACGGCATCGTAAAGGCCGGTAACGTCCTTAAGGTTGATGCCTTCCTCAACCACCAGTGCGACGTTGAGCTGTTCGACCACATGGGCGCCGAGTGGGCCCGTCTGTTCGAGGGCGTCGAGATCAACAAGATCCTGACGATTGAGGCTTCGGGCATTGGCATGGCCTGCATCGCGGCTCAGCATTTTGGCGGTGTGCCGGTGGTCTTTGCCAAGAAGGCGCAGTCCATCAACCTCGACGGCGAGCAGTATGCCACGACCATCTACTCCTTTACCAAGCAAAAGGAGTACCCGGTCATCGTTGGTAAGCGTTTCCTGTCCGAGGGCGACAAGGTCCTGATCATCGACGACTTCTTGGCTAACGGCTGCGCGCTCGAGGGTCTTATCAAGATCTGCGAGGCCGCGGGTGCCGAGGTTGCCGGCATCGGCATTGCCGTGGAGAAGGGCTTCCAGGGCGGTGGCGATAAGCTCCGCGAGCGTGGCTTCCGCGTTGAGAGCCTGGCCCGTATCGCCGATATGGACTGCGAGACCGGCGAGATCACCTTCGCCTAAGCGCGCAACACAAGCGATTGGTATGCGATGTGACAAAGGGACTGTCCCTTTGTCACATTTTTTGTATGAGGGGAGGTGCTGATATGGACGAGAACAAGATGGGATGGCGCGAGTATGCGCGCTATGCCGAGATGTCGGTCGAGGAGTTGGCACGCGACTGCGAGGTTCAGGTGTTTCGTGCGACGGGCCCGGGTGGCCAGGGTGTGAACACGACAGACTCTGCGGTGCGTATGAAACATATCCTTTCGGGAATTACCGTGACGGCGCGCGAGAGCCGCAGTCAGTTCCAAAACCGTAGTAGCTGCCTGCGTAAGCTGCGCGCTGAGCTTGAGCGTCGCGGGCGTCCACCGCGCCGACGCGTAAAGACCAAGGTGCCCCAGCGCTCTCGCCAGCGCAGGCTCAACGACAAACACTTCAACGCCATTAAAAAGGCCAACCGTCGCAAACCGGGCAGCGACGAATAGCCTCCTCATAAGTTGCGGTGAAATAGGGACTGTTTTGCGGCTTTAGCTGCATAAACTGTCCCTATTTCACCGCAACTTAGGGATGGCTAGTGGGTGGGGTGCCAGACGAGGAGGGCGCCGCTGAGGACGTCGACCTCGATGCGCGAGGCGACAACGGGCTCGCCGTCGGCTTGGATGGGGTAGTCGGGCTCCTCAAAAGTTAGCTCGGCATGGCGGCAGTGGCGCATACGAACCGGTGGCAACTTGGTATGGTGGCCGTCCTTGGCCGAAAGAAACATGGGCAGGGCAACCGCGCGAGGGACAGGGCCGCATGCGTAGCAGACGTCGAGCATGCCGTCGCAGGGGTCGGCATCTGGGCAGATACGATAGCCCGAGCCATACGTGGGACCCAGCTGAATCGCCATGATAATCGCCCTCATGCGCTCGGCGGGCGCGCCGTCAAAGCTGGCTGTCATGGGGTAGTTGCGATAGCGCAGGCCAAACTGCTCAAGTCCCGAGAGGGTGTAGAGCGGAGCGCCCGTCAAGCCGGTCTTTTTGCGCAGTTCGGTGGTGCCAAGGCCGATGGCGGCATCAATACCGACGGAGAGCGTCTGGTCGTAATACTCGACGATCGCCTCGCCGCTGCCGCTCGCAGGGCTCCACGAGCGAATGCGTCCGATGTCCTGACGCTGCAGCTCACAGGTGAGCAACGCGCCAAAATCCTTGCCGGAGAAATCTTCGATGCCGAGCGTCTGGGCAAAATCGTTGCCAGAGCCCACGGGCAGGACGGCAAGAGCGGGGCGGACGTCCTCCTTTTGCGTCATAAGCCCGTTGACGACCTCGTGGGTCACGCCGTCGCCGCCAAGGGCGATAACGGTTCGATAACCCTGGGCTCGCGCGGCAAGCTCCTTGGCGTGCCCCGTGCGTTCGGTCAGCACCAAGTCAAACTGGGATGCGCGCGCAGTCATATCCAAAAAGCGCTGCAGGCGCTCGGCAACCTCGCGCGCCGCACCCGACTGGGCGGCTGGGTTGGCGATGATGAGCGTGCGACCAAAATCAGTTGCGTGCATGGGGCGACTCCCGGCGTGTGGCATGACGGTGCGGTCGCGCTCAGGTCGAATTGCCCCCGATTGTGGCTGCACGGCGATTATTACATCTACTCTATCAGGTCGTTGTGGCGCTCGATAGCATCCGCTACTGTGCCGCCCTCATCCACAATAAGCGAACGGCGCTTGGGTGAGATGATGCGCTGGGCGGGGTACACGCCGCGGTGTCCGCCGGTTAGGTAGCTGATAAAGGCCACGATGACAAAGAACCCGGCGGCCGTGCCGTGGAACAGGTCGATGGCCATCATGCAGGTGGTGATGGGCACGTTGAGGCCGGCGCAGAACACGCCGAGCATGCCGAGAGCCGCCAGAAAACTGGGGTCAAGCCCGGTAAGGCAACCGATCCAGCCACCGAGTGCCGCACCGATGCCAAACAGGGGCGTGACCTCGCCGCCTTGGAAGCCCGCGCCCAGGGTAAGCGCTGTGACGACCAACTTGATGGCTGCGTCCGCCAGGGTGGTGTTGCCTGCAAATCCGGCGCCGGAAAGCCACGTGGAAAGGCCGGCGTAGTCCCAGGCGTCGAGGAGGGCATAGGCGGCCAAAACCACGAGTGCGCCTATGAGTGCGCGGACGAGGTAATTGGTGATAAAGCGACCGTACAGGCTTTTGACGGTTCGAACCGACCAGGCAAAGAGGCGTGCCGTCAGGCCGAAGATAATGGCGCTGATAACAACGATGACAACCGTCCGTGGTGTCATGTTGGGAACGCTGGCGATGACATTCGCCTCGTACTCGGTTCCCAAGGCAAGCGACGTAAAGTAGCCGGTAAACGAGGCGACCAGGCAGTAGATGCCCGCGGTGTAGTCGATCTTTCCGATAAAGCACATCTCCATGCCAAAGAAAGCTCCGGCAAGGGGCGAACCGAATACGGCGCCAAAGGCCGACGAGATGCCGGCGAGCATGAGGTCGTGGTGGTCATGCTTTTTGAGGTGGGCGAGGCTCGAGATGTTGCTGGCGATGGTGCCGCCAATCTGCACCGCGGCTCCCTCGCGACCGGCCGATCCGCCCGTTAGGTGCGTGAGCGTAGAGCAGACGAAGGTGAGGACGGCCATGCGCATATGGATGAGGCGTGTGCCCAGAGCGGAGTCGATGACCAGGTTGTTGCCTCGTTTGGCAGCAAGGCCGTGGTTTTTGTACACCCATGCGGTGGCAATGCCCACAACGGGAAGCAATGCGTAGACCCACGCGTGGTGCTCGCGATAGTCGGTCGCGATATTCAGCGAGGCCAAAAACGCCCAAGCGGCAACGCCCATGGCGAGCGAGGCGATGACGACGAGCACGAGCAACTTGGCGCTCGCGAGTAGGTTGCGGGCGTTGCGGCGCGTGTCGGCAGCCAAGAGATGCTCGGAGCGGGTGAGCTGATGCCTGCCTGCCATGATGGCGTCGTTCAGGGAGAAAAAGCCGCCGTCATCGAGCGGCTGGGAATGATCCTGCGCCTCGTTTGCGCTTTCGGGTTTGTCGTTATGAGCCATACGTTCCTCTTTTAGGTTGCAACGCAAGCATTATAGAACGCGGCAAACGCGACGAACCGGTGGGTTGGTTTCCATTCTGTTTCGCGGCTTGCGGCCGACAGGTGTATTTGCGGGTGCAGGCCAAGTCGCGGTCGCGCATCGGGGGATTATACTGTGACAAGCATAAAGAATCGGCGTCCCTGTTGTGCGCCGTGGCATTGAGAGGTGCATATGGCAGAGAAACTCATTCCGTTGGAGGACGCGCAGTCGATTGTTCTGTCGCACGTTGCTCCGACCGATCTCGTCGAGATTCCCGTGTGGCAGGCCGCCGGTCTTCCCTTGGCCGAGGACGCGGTGGCCGATATCGACATCTCGCCGTTTGCCAACAGCGCTATGGATGGATATGCCGTGCGCTCTGCGGACTTGGCGCAGGCGTCTGGCGAGGTGCCGGTGACGCTCGACGTTATCGGACACGAGGCCGCGGGCCATGTGTTTGAGGACACAATCGGCGCGGGCGAGACAGTCCGCATCATGACGGGCGCGCCGGTGCCCGAAGGTGCCGATGCCGTTGTGAAATACGAGATCGTTGATGTGCTCGACGGCGATGGCAACGAGGGCTCGCGTGCGAGGTTCTCGGCGCCGACAAAGGTGGGGGAGAACGTTCGCTCTGCCGCCGAGGAGGCCCATGCTGGCGATGTTGTGATGCACGCCGGCGAGGTCGTGGCTCCGGCGGGCGCTGGCTTGCTGGCGAGCGCCGGTTACGCGAGCGTGAAGGTCCATGCCGCTCCGCGCGTGGGCATCATCTCGCTGGGCACGGAGCTGGTCGCGCCGAACGAGCTGCCGGCGCGCGGGCAGATTCGCGACTCCAACTCGTCGGCGTTGATGGCCGAGGCGCTCGATGCCGGCGCCGAGCCCGTGTTCTACGGCATTGCGCCCGATGATGAGCGGGCGATTGCCGAGCTGGTGCATCGTGCCGTGCAGGAGTGCGATTTTGTCATTACGAGCGGTGGCGCCTCGGCAGGCGACTACGACTACGTGACGGCGCTGGTCCAGCGCGAGGGCGAGGTGCTGTTTGACCGCATCTCGATGCGTCCGGGCAAGGCCATCACGTTTGGGCTGCTCGGCGGCAAGCCGTATCTGGGGCTTTCGGGCAATCCCGCGGCGGCGTATGTGGGCTTTGAGATGCTCGCCCGCCCGGCGATCCGCAAGATGCGCGGTTTTGCCGAGGGGGCGCGTCCCGTGCAGCAGGCGATGCTCACGCACGGCGTGAAAAAGCGACAGCATCGCCGCTTCTTCGATCGCGCCACGGTTTTGCGCGACCCCGAGACCGGTGAGCTGTTGGTGACCGAGGCCAAGACGCAGAATTCGGCGTTGCTCGGCACGATGCAGCGGGCCAACTGCCTGCTGCGTATTGACGAAGGTCCGTGCGAGCTCAAGGCGGGCGACATCGTGGATGTTGTGCGTGTCGACCTGCCTGAGGGCGCCGTGTTGTAGGAGGAATGCTATGGAGCTGAAGATATCGATCGTGACGTGTTCGGATACGCGGGACCTTGCCCAGGACGAGGCTGGAGCCGCACTCGAGGAACTTATCGAGGCGCAGGGCTGGACGGTCGTCTCACATCTGGTCGTGCGCGACGACGTCAGCGAGATCGGTGATGCCATTGTGGAAGCCGCCGATGAGTGCCACGCCAATGTCGTGCTCACCTGCGGCGGCACGGGGCTTTCGATGCGCGATGTGACGCCCGAGGCGACGCGTGCCGTCTGCGATCGCGAGGTGCCGGGTATTGCCGAGGCGATCCGTGCGTACTCGATGACCAAGACGCGCCGCGCCATGCTCTCGCGCGCTATTTGCATGCAACGAGGTCATACACTTGTCGTAAACTTTCCCGGTTCTACGAAGGCCGCTCGCGAAAGCTGGGAGGCCGTGAGCGACCAGCTGGAGCATGCGGCCCAGATGACGGCGGGCGGCGGGCACGCCAAATAAGTGCACTACCTGCGGCGGAGCGACCTTACGGGCTGCTCCGCTTTTTTATGCAGCGACAGTGCGGTCGTCTCGGGGTTATCGGTAAAAGAAACTTATAAGACGATAAATAATTATCACAAATATTATTCGCACGGAAGTATAATCTAATTACAGAATAAAGCTCGCGGCGGGGCGCCCGGGCGTAGCCTTCGAAAGGGTTGAATATGTTCGATATGGTTTCTCGCCGCGGATTTGTCTCGCTTTCTGCTGTCGCCGCTGCCGGCCTTGGCCTTGCCGGATGCTCCGGCAATAAGGCACCTGAGTCGACTGGCTCCGATGCCGGTTCTGCTAAGGCATCTTCCAAGAAAGCTGTCGAGCTTCAGGTCTTTGCTGCCAACTCCCTCGAGAAGGCCCTGCCCGAGGTTCAGGAGCTCTACACTGACCAGACCGGCACCACCTTTGCCGACACGCAGTTTAAGGCGTCCGGTGACCTTGTCGAGCAGATGCGCGCCGGCGCCGCCGTTGACGTACTCATCACAGCCTCCAAGGGTACCATGGACGACGCCGAAGCCGCCGAGCTCGTCGACGCCGACACCCGTGAGGATATGTTCGTCAACGACCTCGTGATCATTCGCGCCGAGGGCTCCGACACCAAGGTCGAGGCCATCGCCGACGTCGCGAATCTGGACGGCAAGATCGCCATTGGCGACGCCAAGACCGTCCCCGCTGGCAAGTACGCCAACCAGGCCCTGGCCTCCGTGGGCCTCTACACCGGCGCCGAGGGCGACGACGGCGAGTATACGCCCGAGATCGCCGACAAGGTCGCATTGGCAGACAAAGTTGGTACCGCTGCCGCCTATGTGTCCACAGGCGACTGCGTGGCCGGTTTTGTCTACAGCTCTGACATCTTCCGCTACGACGGCATCGAGGAGGCCTTCGTGTGCCCCGAGGATTCGCACAAGCCCATCGTGTACCCGGGTGCCGTTGTCGAGAGCTCCGAGCATGCCGACGAGGCCAAGGCGTTCATTGACTTCTGCCTGACCAACAAGAAAGCCCAGAAGATTTGGGCCAAGTACGGCTTTGAGCTTTCCGCGTAGTGCGGCTTGGCGCGATAATTCCATCGTTTTGTGTTTCACTCCGTCCTTGTATTCGCTTGGAGCTTTTCGTGCTTAATAGATTCCGCATGCTTGTCGCCTATGCTTTGACCTTCGCGCTTTGCTGGGTGCCAGGATTTGCGTTTGCTGGGGACACTGGGGACGGGGCCCAGGATGCTGCGACCGCTCATGGGCTTTCCTATGGGATCGAGGGTTTTGAGCGGTTGGCCACGGGGACCGCTCGTGCTATGGAGGGCCAGCCTGAGGGCTACCGGTTTCCCGTTGACGAGGACGTGGACCTTGTAGTGGCGCCTGCTGCCGATCGCGTTGTGGTGTGGATATCGCCCAAGGCGGCCGAGAAGTATGGATTGGATCCGCAGGACAACGAGTGTGTATCGGGTCTCAAGGCCCTCGTCTGTGAGCTCGACAGCGCAAACTCCATGGGAGGTGCGCAGCTAGGGGACGTTGATCTTCCTTGGTATGTTACGGCGGAAACAACGTTTGATGCCGGCGGGTATACCTATGGCTTTGACGAGCACGGTGCGGATGGGGATCGCTATGTGGTGATTGCATCAGCCTCGGGTGATGCCAAGGGCGGCGCGCGCTGGCTTGATAGCGCTCAAATGGTAGAAGCATCGTCTGTCGTGTTGCGGGATGAGCAGGGTCCCTTGACCTCTCTGGCCTCCTTTTTGGGCGACATCGACTATCGCCCGCTTTGGGTGTCCATAAAAACGAGCGGCCTTGCCCTGCTGATCTCCTTTGCGCTGGGCCTGTTCGCCGCGTGGAAGACTATGGGTACCTCGAGCCGCATCAAGGGCCTGCTCGATTCGGTCTTTACGATTCCTATGGTGCTGCCGCCCACGGTCTGCGGCTTTCTGCTTCTCATGCTGTTTGGCTGCTCGACCGGGGTGGGCCAGTGGCTCATCGCGCACGGCATCTCGATCGTCTTTACCTGGCCCGCGGCGGTGATATCTGCCGTGGTAGTGTCGTTTCCGCTGGTCTACCGCACGACGCTCGGAGCCTTCGAGAGCCTCGACACGCAGATGCTCGACGCCGCGCGAACCCTGGGATGGTCCGAGCGTCGCATCTTTACCAAGCTTATGATGCCGCTTGGCTGGCCCTCGATTGCCGCCGGCACGGTGCTCGCCTTTGCCCGCGCGATGGGCGAGTTCGGTTGCACCCTGTTCTTTGCGGGCAACTACGCTGGCATTACCCAGACCATCCCCATCGCCATCTACTTTGAGTGGATGGGCGGCAACACGTCGGTGGCGCTCTTTTGGGTCATCGTCGTAATCGTGTTCAGCTTCCTGGTCATTCTGTTCATCAATATGTACACGGCGCATTCGCAAAAGTACCGTGAGCGCGGCCTGTCCCGCGCAGAGCGCAAGCAGGCCAAGCAGCTGGGCGGCCAGACCGATTCGCTCGACCCAGTCGGCGGCGATGCACTGCGTATCGATCGCGAGGCGCTGGCCGAGCTTATGCGCGATGACACGGTCGCAAAGGGAGGTCGATAAGCCATGTCGCTTGTTCTGGCTATCAAAAAGCGCTATCCGGGGTACACTCTCGACATGCAGCTTGAGGCCGGCGAAGAGCGCGTGGCGCTGCTGGGCGCCTCGGGTTGTGGCAAGAGCTGCACCTTGCGTTGCATTGCCGGCGTGGAGACGCCCGACGAGGGCGAGATCGTCGTCAACGGCGTGACCTTCTTTGACTCGGCGGCGGGTATCAACCTGTCGCCCCAGGAGCGCAAGTGTGCCCTGCTGTTCCAAAACTACCAGCTGTTTCCCAACATGACGGTGGCCGATAACGTATGCGCCGGTGTAAAGGACGCGGGTGACGCCGCCGCGCGCAAAACGCTCGCCGAGCGCTATCTGAGCATTTTCGGTCTGGCCGATTTTGCCGATCGCTATCCCGCGCGCCTCTCGGGCGGCCAGCAGCAGCGCGTGGCGCTCGCGCGCATGGTGGCGGCGCACCCGGGCATCTTTATGTTCGACGAGCCCATGAGCGCGCTCGATGCTTACCTTAAGAGCGCGCTCGAGCAGAACATGCTCGACCTGTTCGACGTGTGCAACCGCACCGTGCTCTACGTGAGCCACGACATCGACGAAGCGTGCCGCCTGTGCCAACGCATCTGCGTGATGCATAGCGGGCACATTGAGGAGATTGGTTCTGTCGAGGACGTAGTTCGCCGCCCGCAGACACTGGCGGCGCTGCGCCTGACGGGCTGCAAGAACACGAGCCGTGCGCGCAAGATCGGCTACGAAGAAGTTGAGGCCCTCGATTGGGGCATGACCTTTAACGTGGGCCGCGAGGTCCCCGATGATGTGGCGTACCTGGGGATTCGTGCAAGTTACTTCCATGTTGACAACCGTGCCGAACGGGGCCGCAACAGCTACGATTTGCACGTGGCCCGTGTGAGCGATTCGCGTTTTGAGCGCTTGGTGCTGTTGGATGTGCCACGTACCGATGCGCCGACTCGCCTGCAGTGGAAGGTCAACAAGGTGGGCGTACCTGTAGAGGAGTTGCCACAGGCGGGGGAGACCTTGCGCATGCATTTTGATGCGAGCAGGATTCATTTGGTTTGTCGATAGCGCCGGGTAATGCCGTCGGGGGATATAAGCCTCGGCGGCTTTGTTTTTGCCGTTCACCGAATGAGGGATGACAAACTCTTATCAATCAAGATAATAATTTATTGAATGACGGAACACGACGCTGTCGTACGAATGTCAACGGCGTTCGCATGGTAGATGACCGTTGATATAGTTGACCTCAACTTGTAAAGGAGGGTGCGCACATGCCGCAGACGACATACATTCGCCGCGTTGCCGCGCGCGCCCTGTATATGGCTCGGAGTCGCATATGAGCAGGTATGTTCACGGCTCCGGGAGAGACGACACACAGCTAAATAACCGAACGCAAGGCAGGTTCCCCAAAATTCCGGGTTTAGGCGCGGCTGGGTTTTCGCCACCCACCGTGCAGCAATACCGTAGCTATTCATATTTGGTTCGAGAGGGGAACCGTCATGGCTGAAGAATTTGATTTCCATCCGATGTGGGAGAGCCTCGGCATGAATCTTGCCGACCACGACATGCTGCTGGGCGCCGTGGGCCAGATGTACGGCGATATGTTCTTGACGCAGAACAATCGCCCCAAGTCCACGTCCTACCTGGACTTTGTGGCCAGCAACATCCACAGCGGCCGTATTAAGGAGATGCTCGACAAGAAGGAGGCCGGCGAGGCCACCAAGATCGTCGGTTCGTTCTGCGTGTACGTGCCCGAGGAGATCGTGCTTGCCTGTGACGGCATTCCCGTTGGCCTGTGCTCGGGCGCCGATTGGGCAACGGACAAGGTCGAGGAGCACCTGCCGCGCAACACCTGTCCGCTTATCAAGAGCTTTGCCGGCTTTAAGCTGGGCGAGGTCTGCCCCTACATCGAGTCGAGTGACCTGGTGGTGGGCGAGAACACCTGCGATGGCAAGAAGAAAGCCTACGAGTTCTTTGCCACGCAAAAGAACATGTACGTCATGGATATTCCCAACGTGCACGACGAGTCGACGCTCGTGACCTGGAAGGCCGAGGTCAAGAAGCTCGCCGCCAAGATCGAGGAAGAGTGTGGCGTCAAGATTACGCCCGAGCGTCTGAAGGCCGCCATCCACGCCGTCAATGAGAAGCGCCGCGCCCTGCAGCGCCTCGCTGCCACGCGCGCTGCCGACCCAGCGCCCATCAGCGGTCTCGACAGCCTGCTGACCGTTCAGGCCGCCTTTATGGACGACACGCCGCGTCTGACCGGAGCCATCAACGATATGGCGGCTGAGTGCGAGCAACGTGTCGAGGCCGGCGAGGGCGTGGCGCCCAAGGGGACCAAGCGCATCCTGTACACCGGTACGCCCATGGCTGTGCCCAACTGGAAGCTGTTCAACCTCATCGAGAAGGCCGGCGGCGTTGTGGTGGGCGAGGAGTCCTGCACGGGTTCGCGCTATTACAAGGACCTGGTCGATGAGTCCGGTGAGACGGTTGACGAGATGCTCGATGCTATCGCCGAGCGCTACTTTAAGATCAACTGCGCCGTCTTTACGCCCAACGACCAGCGTATGAAGGACATTGTCCAGATGGCCAAGGACCTGCATGCCGACGGCATTGTCGACGTGGCTCTGCAGTTCTGCACGCTCTACGAGATGGAGTCGTTTGCCGTGGAGAAGGCTGCCGAGGAGGCAGGCATTCCGTTTATGCACATCACGACCGACTACGCCGGTGAGGATGCAGGCCAACTGCAAACCAGGATCGAGGCCTTCTTGGAAACCATTTAGGGCTATCCGTCCCGGCGGCTTTTCCAGGCACCCGATCTTGCCGTTCAAACCGTCGCTTGCGTGCGAAAGTACGCGGCGGGCCTCTTTCACGGCAACCTCGGGCACCTGGGAAAGCCGCTTCCTTGGTTGGTTAAAAGGTTTAGGAGTTATATGTCGGAAAATATTGAGCAGCCGTTGCCCAGCACGTTTGAGGAGTTCAACGAGCAGCGCAAGGCGGCGTTTATTCGCGTCAAGGATTACAAGCAGGCCGGTAATCGCCTGATCGGTTTTCTGTGCAGCTACACGCCGCTCGAGATTATCGATGCCGCGGGCGCTGCAAGTGTGGCCTTGTGCGGTACGTCCGATGAGGTGATTCCCGAGGCCGAGAAGGTGCTGCCGGCAAATCTGTGTCCGCTCATCAAATCGACGTACGGCTTTGCCTACTCGCAAAAGTGCCCGTTTACGTACTTTAGCGACATGATCATCGGCGAGACCACCTGCGACGGCAAGAAGATGTACGAGCTGCTCAACGAGCTCAAGCGCACGCACATTCTGCATCTTCCGCAGGGCCGCGATCGCGCTTATGAGCGTGAGGGCTGGTACGAGGAGTGCCGCCTGCTCAAGGAGGAGCTCGAGAACTTCTACGGCATCACGATTACCGACGACGACCTGCGCGCCGCCGTCCGTCGTCGCAACCGCTTGCGTGCGGCCCAGCTCGAGATGTTTGCGTTGCAGGCTAACCAGCCGGCGGCCATGAGCGGCGTCGACCTGATGAGCACGATGTTTGCCGGTACGTTCAGCTTTGATATCGAGGCCTATACGGAGCAGCTGGAGCAAAAGGTCGCCAAGCTGCGCGAGGCCTACGACGCGGGCGAGCGCCCGGTTGCGGCGGATGCCAAGCGCATCCTGATCACCGGCTGCCCTGTGGGCGGCGTGATTAACAAGATCGGTCGCACCATCGAGTCCAACGGCGGCGTGGTCGTGTGCATGGACGATTGCTCGGGCGAGCGCACGGCGGCCATGATGATCGATCCGGAGGCTCCCGACATCCTGCGTGCCATCGCCGACCGCTACCTGGACATCAACTGCTCGGTCATGACGCCCAACGATGGTCGTATGGAAAACACGCTGGCCATGTGCGAGAAGTATCACGTCGATGGCGTAGTGGAGAGCGTGCTCCAGGCGTGCCATACCTTTAACGTGGAGAGCGCACGCATGCAGGAAGCTGTCGAGGGTGCGGGCATTCCGTACATGAAGATTGAGACCGACTACAGCAACGGCGACATGGGCCAGATTGAGACGCGCATCGCCGCCTTTATCGAGACCCTGTAGGACGAACGCGGCAAGGGGACAGCCGCTTTGCCGCATAGAAGGAGGATGCCGTGGTTGGCATTGGTATCGACATAGGCTCGACGGCCGCTAAGGCTGCGGTGGTGGAGACGGATGGCGCCATTGCGTGGACCTGCGTCATGCCGACGGGATATTCGTCGGTTGATGCGGCCGAGCGTCTGCGCTGCGAGCTTACCGCGGCTGGCTATGACGTGGCTGCCGACGACGTGCGCGTGATCGCGACTGGCTACGGCCGTGTCGCCGTGCCCTATGCGCACAAGGTCGTGACCGAGATTACCTGCCACGGCACCGGTGCCGTGCGCCTGTTTGGCGATCACGGCACCGTGATCGACGTGGGGGGCCAGGACACCAAGGTCATTCAGATCAAGGGCGGTCGCGTGGCCAAGTTCGCCATGAACGACAAGTGCGCTGCCGGCACGGGGCGCTTTTTGGAGATCATGGCCGATCGCCTAGGCATTTCCCAGCAGCAGATGGCCGACCTGGCGCATTCCGGCGAGCCTACCAAGATCAGCAGCATGTGCACGGTGTTTGCCGAAAGCGAGGTCATCAGCCTGATCGGTCGCGGTGAGCCGCGCGAGAACATCGCACGTGGCGTGATCGACAGCGTGGTCTCGCGCGTGGCGACCATGGCCGGACAGGCCGCTGGCGCCCCGTACTACCTGACCGGTGGCCTGTGCGAGAACGCCTTCGTGGTGGAGCGGTTGGGCGAGCTACTGGGGTCGCCGGTGACCACCTCGCCCCAGGCCCGCTTTGCCGGAGCGATCGGCGCGGCTGTCCGCGCCGCCGCCTTGGCCTAGGGGTGTACCGCGACATGCGCATCCTCAATATCTCGGCACAAAAACCAGATAGCACTGGCAGCGGCACCTACCTTGCCGCGCTCGTACGCGAGCAGATCGAGACGGGGCATCGCGCCGCCGTGCTTTGCGGCGCGGCACCGGGTGATACCCAAGGCGAGCTGGACCGGCGTGCTGCCGTGTTTGCCGTACCGTTCGAGTCGCCCGAGCTGCCGTTTCCCATCTGTGGCATGTCCGATGTCATGCCCTATCCCTCCACACGCTATCGTGATCTGACGCCTTCGATGCTCAAGGCATTTGAGCGGGCATTTGCTGCTGCAATCGATCGAGCGGTGGCTGAGTTTCGGCCCGATCTGGTGCTCTGCCATCACCTGTATCTGGTGACCGCATTGGCGCGCGAGTGCGTCCGAGGCGTGCCGGTTGTTGCCGTGTGTCATTCGACCGACCTGCGCCAGCTGCGTTCGCATACGCTCGAACGCGATCGCATCGTAAGTGCGGTTCGTCGGCTCGATGCCGTCTTTGCGCTCCATGCTGAGCAGGCTGAGCAGATTGACCTGGTGTGCGGCGTCGATGCCGATCGCATCCACGTGATTGGGGCGGGCTACGACCATCGCGTCTTCTGCCGCGATGCAAGCGTGGCGAGGCAGCCGGGATCGCTTGTGTACGTGGGCAAGATTTGCTTTAAAAAGGGCGTCGAGTCGCTGGTTCGAGCTGTGTCATTGCCGATTGACGATGGCGTCCGCCCATCTGGCTTGGTACTTGTGGGCGGCCGCGGGGACGATGCCGAGTACGCGCGTATTGAGCGCTTGACCGCGGCCTCGGATGTGCCGGTGACGCTGGCGGGGCGCCTGGATAGCGATGGGCTCGTGCGTGCCTACCGCAGTTCCGACGTCTTTGTACTGCCTTCGTTTTACGAGGGTCTGCCGCTCGTGACGATCGAAGCCCTCGCGTGCGGCTGCAAAGTTGTGGCGACCGATTTGCCCGGCGTTCGTCCCTGGATGGAGGCGATGCTTCCCGGTGCTCCCGTGACGTGGGTGGCGTCGCCGCGTATGACGGATGTCGACACGCCCGTGGCGGCCGACCTTCCGTTGTTTGAGCGCGCACTGGCAGATGCTATCGCGCAGGCGCTTGCGGCGCCGCTTTCGACGTTCGAGCCGTCGGCGGTCTCTTGGGAAGCGTGCCTGGCGCGTATACTTAAAGTCGTTGATTTGTTGGAAGGGGGTTCGTATGGCTAAGGACACCATGAGGCTCACGTCTATGACTGCCGCGAGCGGTTGAGCCGCTAAGTTGGCTCCTGGAGCCCTCGCCCAGGTCCTGGGCGACTTACCCAATGTGCATAACGACAACCTGCTCGTGGGGTTCGATACCTCCGACGATGCGAGTGTTTTTCGTGTTGGCGAAAACCTGGGCCTCGTGCAGTCCGTCGACTTCTTCCCGCCGATGGTCGACGACCCGTTCCTGTTTGGTCAGATCGCGGCGGCCAACTCGCTGTCGGACATTTATGCCATGGGTGGACGACCGAGCCATGCCATGAACCTGCTGTGCATTCCCAGTTGCCTGGGCGTCGAGGTCGCAGGTGAGATTCTGGCGGGTGGCGCCGACAAGTGCGTCGAGGCTGGCTGCACCATCGCGGGCGGCCACACCATCAACGACGACGAGCCCAAGTACGGCCTGTCCGTGAGTGGCTTTGTCGCGCTCGACCGCATGCTCGCCAACAGCGGTGCGCGCGTGGGCGATGTCCTACTGCTGACCAAGGCGATCGGCTCGGGCATTATCACCACGGCCATTAAGGGCGTGCTCATCGAGCAGGACGAGGCCGCAGCCATGTTTGACTCGATGCGCACCCTCAACGAGGCCCCGATTCGCCTGGCCGAGGGACTCGAGCTTCACGGCTGCACCGATGTCACGGGCTTTGGCCTGATCGGGCATGCGTGCGAGATGGCCGAGGGCTCGGGCGTGCAGATTGAGCTCGCGTCGGGGGCGGTGCCGCTCTTTGACCAGGTGCTCAATATGGCGCGTCTGGGCATTATCCCTGCCGGCGCCTACCGCAACCAGGATTTCTTTGGCCCGCGCGTGGCGGCCGACGATGACCTGGAGCCGGGAATGCTGGATGCGCTGTACGATCCGCAGACCTCGGGCGGCCTGCTCATCGCAGCGCCTGCTGCCGATGTGGATGAGCTCGCCCGCCGCCTGCATGCCGAAGGTCGCGTTGCCGCCACAATCGGCCGCGTGTGCGAGGCGGTGCCGGGTGGTCCTGCCGTTCACGTTGTGCATTAAGGAAAACCGTTTATGCGACCGTCTACTGTTCTGGGCGGTCCCTTTTGAAAGGATTTGCTATGTCTACCAAAATTGAAGTCAATGCCATGGGCGATGCCTGCCCGCTGCCCGTCGTCAAGACGCTCAAAGCTCTGAAGCAGCTTGATGGCGAGGGTGTTGTCGTGACCTCGGTCGACAACGAGACGGCCGTCAAGAACATCTCCAAGATGGCACAGGAAAAGGGCTGCACGGCCTCGGTCGAGAAGGTCGCCGATGCCGAGTGGCACGTGATCGTGGCGACCGCCGGCGCCGTTGCCGTGGCCGATCCTGAGCAGGACGGCGCCGCTTTCTGCGACGCCAGCGCCGGCAAGGGCAAGCTGGTCGTGGCCGTCTACACCGATTGCATGGGTCGCGGCGACGATGAGCTGGGCCACAAGCTCATGAAGGCCTTTATCTTTGCCGTGACGCAGCAGGAGGAGCTGCCCGCCACGATGCTCTTCTACAACGGCGGCGCCAAACTCACCGTCGAGGGGTCGCCGGTGCTTGACGACCTCAAGGGCCTGGCCGAGCAGGGTGTCGAGATCCTTACCTGCGGCACCTGCCTCGACCACTTTGGCATTAAGGACCAGCTTGCCGTGGGCGATGTCACGAACATGTACGTGATCGTCGAAAAGATGGAGCAGGCCGGCCGCGTCGTGCGTCCGTAGCGCCTGGGTGGGATTGCCATGAGAGAAAAGCGCCCGGCGCTTGTCATCACGTTTCCCACCACGGCGGCCGCCATGGGCTGCGAGTCTCTGTGCCGTGAGCGTGGCCTTCCCGGGCGAACGATTCCCGTACCCGGAGAGGTTGCTGCCGGCTGCGGCCTGGCATGGAAAGCCCTGCCTGAAAATGAACCACTGCTGCGAAGCGAGCTTGCCGCGGCGGACGTTCCCACCGAGGGCTTTACTGTGATCGATATGTGGGAGGTCGTGCGATGATCTACCTGGATAACGCGGCGACGACCATGCACAGACCTCAGGCGGTCATCGATGCCGTGGTGCAGGCGATGTGCTCGCTCGGCAATGCTGGGCGAGGCGCCACGTCGGGTGCGCTCGACGCGGCGCGCACCATCCACAGCTGCCGCACCAAGCTTGCGCGCTTGCTGGGCTGCCCGCGGGTGGACCATATTTGTTTTACGCCCAACTCCACGGCGGCGCTCAACACCGCCATCAACGGCGTGGTGCGCCCCGGCGATCGTGTGGTCACGACGGTGCTCGAACACAACTCCGTGCTGCGTCCGCTCAACCGCCTGGCGGCAGAGCAGGGCGTGACTGTTGAGCATGCGGGCTGCGACGCGAACGGCGTGCTCGACTACGACGAGCTCGAGCAGCTGGTCACGCCGGGCACGCGTGCCGTGGTGGTGACACACGCCTCCAATGTGACCGGCAACGCGGTCGACATTGCACGCGTGGCTGCCATGGCCCATGCGGCCGGCGCGCTTGTGATCGTCGATGCCTCGCAGTCTGCCGGCACGGCGCATATCGATATGCAGGTCATGGGGCTCGACGTGGTGTGCTTTACCGGCCACAAGGGGCTCATGGGCCCGCAGGGGACCGGTGGCCTAGCCGTGGCGGAAGGCATTGACGTGGCTCCTTGGGCCATGGGTGGCACGGGCGTGCGCAGCTTCGATGCGCTGCAGCCGCAAGAGTGGCCCACGCGTCTTGAGGCGGGCACGCTCAACGGTCACGGTATCGCCGGCCTTTCCGCCGGCCTCGACGTTATCGAGGCCCAGGGCGGGGTAGAGGCGATTGCGGCACGCGAACGTGCGCTTGCCGAGCGCTTCCTCGCCGGCGTTCGCGACATTCCCGGCATTGCGCTCTACGGTGCGTTTGACCAGCCCGTGCGCTCGGCGATCGTTTCGCTTAACGTGGGCGATATCGATTCGGCCGAGGTCTCGGACGCGCTCATGCAAGGGTGGGGGATTGCGACGCGCCCCGGCGCCCACTGCGCTCCGCTCATGCACCGCGCACTGGGGACCGAGCGCCAGGGTGTCGTTCGCTTCTCGTTTGGGTATTTCAACACGGACGAGGAAGTCGACACCGCGATTGACGCTCTGCACGATTTAGCCTACTAAAGCGTATATACTTGCGGGACGGGTCTTTTGCCCGTCCCGTTTTGTTTCGACCCGAAAGGTGGTCCTATGGCATCATCCGCCCCGCGCGGTCTGCGCTCCGACCATGTCCTCACCGTCGGCATCGCCCTGTTCTCGATGCTCTTTGGCGCCGGCAACCTCATTATTCCGCCGCTGCTGGCGCTGCAGGCGGGCTCTGCCACGCCGCTCGCCATGCTCGGCTTTCTGATTGCCGCCATCGGCCTTCCCGTCATGGGCTTTATCGCCGTGGCACTTGCCGGAACGGCGCGCGAGCTTGCCGGTCGTGTGCACCCCAAGTTTGGCGAGTTTTTTGTCGCGGCGGTGTATCTGGCTATCGGTCCGTGTCTGGCCATTCCGCGTACCAGTTCCACGGCCTTCGAGATGCTGGTGCCGCTGCTGCCCGAGGGTGTCTCGCTCGGCACGGCCCGCCTGGTGTTTGCCGTCGCCTTCTTTGCCGTCGCCTGTGTGCTCACGCTGCGCCCGGGTGTCATTACGCGCGTGCTCGGCCGCATTACGGGCCCCGCGCTCATCGCCCTTATCGTATTGGTCGTGGGCGCTGCCGTGGTCTCGCCGCTGGGTTCCGCTGCCGCGCCGCAGGCTCCTTACGATGCCGGTGCCGCCGTGCAGGGCTTTTTGACCGGTTATCAGACCATGGACCTGCTCGCGTCGCTCGCCTTTGGCATCATCATCGCCGAGACCATTCATGAGCTGGGTGTTACCGATGACAAGCGTGTGGCCTTCGAGATTTCGCGCTCTGGTGTTATCGCCGGCGTGCTCATGGCCATCATCTACTGCGGCTTGGGCCTTGCCGGTATGCAGCTCGGCACCGTGATGCCCGACGCTACCAACGGCGCCGCTATCCTTGCGCGTTCGGCCTCTATGCATTTTGGTCTTGCCGGCACGGTCGTGGTCTTTGCGATCTTTTTCCTCGCCTGCATGAACGTGTGCATCGGCCTTATCAGCTGCTGCTCGCGTTACTTCTGCGAGACGTATGTGGTCGAAGGGGGAGCGGAGGCTTCCGAGGAGGCCATGCGCCGTCCTTTTGCGGTTCTCGCCTTTGTGTTCGCCGCATTTTCGTGCGTGCTTTCCAACGTGGGCCTCGACGTGATCCTTATGTTCTCGGTGCCCATGCTCAACGCCTTGTATCCCGTTGCCATTGTGCTGGTGCTGATGGGCCTGGTGCACGGCTTTTGCGACGCACATCCGCAGGTTTGGGTCTGGGTCGGCGGCGTTGTCGCGGTGCAGAGCGTAATCACTTCGGTCCGCGATGCGTTCTTTGCGGGCGCGTGGCTACCGTTCGATGCGTTGCCGCTGGCAGATATCGGCGCTGCGTGGGCACCGGTTGCCGTGGTTGCCTTTGTGATCGGTCTGCTCCATAGCCGGTTTGTCGCACATTCGAGGAGCTAGGGTATCGTCGCTTGCACAGGCGGGGAGTCTCACCTATAATTTCCTTCGCTTTGGGACACGCAAGGTTTAGACCTTAGCTGCTCAACACCTTCGGGACGTGGCGCAGTTTGGTAGCGCGCCTGCTTTGGGAGCAGGATGTCGCAGGTTCAAATCCTGTCGTCCCGACCATATCTTGCGGGCGTAGTTCAATGGTAGAACCCCAGCCTTCCAAGCTGATGACGCGGGTTCGATTCCCGTCGCCCGCTCCACAAGATTGGTTAACGGCTTTGATTCTTTTTGGGATCAAGGCCGTTTTTGTGAGAGTACCGGGTGACGAACCCGTCGCTCCAAGTAATTTGCAGGTCAGAGGTACGTTTACTTCTGGCCTGTTTTGTTTTGACCATCCGGCGCGGGACATGTGCTTTGGCAATGCTTGTCCCACAACGTAAGAAAGAAGTGATCGACATGGCAGATTCCAAGGCAGAATATTCCACCCCCGATTGCCTGGCGCCCGCCGCGATCGAGGCGAAGACCGAGGCTGCCGGTGTTACCAAGGCCAACCTACCGACCTCGAAGGCCTTTATGCTTGCCATGTTCGCCGGCGCGTTCATCGCCTTTGGCGGCCTGTTCTTCACGGTCTTTTTGAGCGATCCCACGCTTGGCTGGGGCGCCCAGCGCTTTGTGGGTGGCCTTGCTTTTTGCCTGGGTCTGGTGCTCGTGCTCATTTGCGGCGCGGAGCTGTTTACCGGCAACTCGCTTATGGTCTGCGCGCTCAAGAGCAAAAAGATCACGCTCGCCCAGATGCTCAAGGCTTGGGTCGTTGTGTGGATCGGCAACTTTGCCGGCGCGCTGTCCGTCGTCTTTTTGGTTTACATGGCAGCTATTTACAAGCTCAACGGCGAGGCCGTCGCCAACACCATGGTGAGCGTCGCCGCCGGTAAGGTTTCGATTGACGCCGTCACCATCTTCTTCCGCGGCATTCTGTGCAACATCTTTGTGTGCCTGGCTGTATGGATCGGTACCGCTGGCAGGACCGTGGTCGACAAGGTCGCGGGCATTCTGCTGCCCATTGCTGCGTTTGTGGCCTGCGGTTTTGAGCACTGCGTTGCCAACATGTACTTTTTGCCCATGGGTATTTTGATGCACTCCTGCGGCTATGGAGTTGATGTCGCCGGCGCCGACGCCCTCAACGCGGCGGGCCTGGCGCTCAATCTTTCCGTCGCCACGCTCGGCAATATCGTGAGCGGCGCCCTGATCGTTGCGCTGGGCTACTGGTTTATCTACGCCAACAGGGAGGCCTAAAGGCCCCACGGCATAACCGACCAAAGAGGGACAGGTTTATTTTGGCGGGTTTGGACGAGGCGCTGCGCCGTCTTGCCATGAGCTGCCATAATGGACCTGTCCCTTTTGCATGCGCGTCGCCATTTGGTGGCCGACGATGATCGTGGGGGACCTGCTTTTTATTGAATATGTCGAAAGGCTTTCCATGAGCGACTGCGAATCCATGCCCGCCGAGGTGCGCGACCGCCTGCGCTCCATTCCCGCTGTCCACGAGCTGCTGGCGGAGTGGCCGGTCATGAAGGCTGCCGGCGATGCGGGCGATACGATCGTGCGCGAGGCGATCGATGTTGAGCTCGATGCCGAGCGCGCGGCGATTCGCTCCGGCGTCCCCGCGAGGAACAAGCGCGAGCTCGCCTTGGCCATTGAGCGGCGGTGCCACCGTCTGTCGCTGCCGACCCTGCGTCCCGCCGTCAACGCGACAGGCGTTGTGATTCACACCAATCTGGGCCGTGCTCCGCTCGCTCCCGCAGCGGTGCAGGCGGTGACCGACGTCGCCCGCAGCTACAGCACGCTCGAGTACGACGTCGCGACCTGTGCTCGCGGGGGCCGCAAGGAGCATGCCGCGCGCCTGCTGCGCACACTCACGGGGGCGCAGGACGCCTTGGTTGTCAACAATAACGCCGCGGCGGTGCTGTTGGTGCTTGCCGCGCATGCATGCGGCAAAGAGGTAATCGTGAGCCGCGGCGAGCTTGTCGAGGTGGGAGGCAGTTTCCGTATCCCCGACATCATGGCGGCTTCGGGTGCCAAGCTTGTCGAGGTGGGCTCCACCAACCGCACGCATCTGGACGATTATCAAAGCGCCATTACGCCCAACACGGCGATGATCCTGAAAGTTCATCCTTCCAACTACCGTATCGAGGGCTTCCACGAGGAGGTTTCCGCGGCGGAGCTTTCTGCACTGGCGCACGAGCACGGGCTTTTGCTTTACGAGGACCAAGGCTCGGGCGCTTTGCTGGCAGACGGGGTGCTTGCCGATGCGGGGGAGAAGCCCACGTCCGCTTCGCTTTGCGCTGGCGTCGACGTTGTCTCGTGTTCGGGCGACAAGTTGCTTGGTGCTTCGCAGGCGGGCATTATCCTCGGCAGTACCCAGGTTATCGCTGCCTGCGCCTCTCATCCGCTTATGCGCGCGCTTCGCCCCGGCAAGCTCACGCTCGCGGCGCTCGAGGCTACCCTGCGTCTGTATGTGACCGGTCCCGATACAGCGCATCGGGAGATCCCGGTGCTCAACATGCTTTCCGGCGCGCCGGCTCCGCTCGAGCGTCAGGCCAAGCGCCTGCATGACCGCATGCTGCGCAAGCTTCGTGACTCTCAGTGCGAGGAGGCGGTGGAGCTGCAGGTTGTCGAAGGCGCTTCTGCCCCGGGCGGTGGCTCGCTGCCGACCGTCGAGCTCCCAACCTTTTGCGTTGCCGTCTGCCCCGTCGATGGGCGCCTGTCCGTCGATGGCCTGAAGCGCGCCATGGTTCAGGAGCCCGATACGCCGGTTGTGACGCGCGTACAGCACGACCAGGTGCTGTTTGACGTTCGCACGCTTGTGCACGATACCGACCTTGATTTGTGTGCGTCTGCGTTGGCCGACGCCGTGCGGGCGGGTTTGCGCCGATGACTGCGCGCGAGCTTGTCGAATGTCCCGTTGTCGTTGGAACGGCGGGGCACGTCGACCACGGAAAGTCAGCCCTTATCGAGGCGCTGACCGGAAAAAATCCCGACCGTCTGGAGGTCGAGCGGCGCCGCGGTATGACCACGGAGCTCGGTTTTGGCGAGCTGGTGCTGCCGAGCGGCAAGCTTGTCGGCCTGGTCGATGTACCCGGTCATGCCCACTACCTACGCGCCATGGTGCAGGGTGCTACCGGCGTGGATGTTGCGTTGCTGGTGGTTTCTGCCGTTGAGGGCGTGATGCCGCAGACCCGCGAGCATGTTCGCGTACTGGAGCTGTTGGGTGTGACGCACATGGTCGTTGCGCTTACGATGCGCGATCTGGCCGATGACGAGACGGCGGAGCTCGCCGAGCTCGACTTGATGGATTTCCTCGGCGATACCGTCTTTGCCAATGCGCCCGTGGTGCCCGTTTCCTCTCGCACGGGTGCGGGTATCGAGGACGTTCGCCTTGCCCTCGATACCGCTATCGACTCTTTCCTGGCCGATGCCGCATCCCGCCCGGTGCGCCCCTGTCTGGCCCCGCGCCTGCCCATCGACCGCTGCTTCACCATCAAGGGATCCGGGACGGTCGTCACGGGCACGCTTCACGATGCCCCCGTGGCGGTGGGCGATGAGCTCGTTTCGAGTCCCGCGGGCGTGCGCTGCCGCGTTCGCGCGATTCAGGTGCATGGCGATACTCCTCGGGCGTTGCCCGGACAGCGCGTGGCGCTCAACATCGTGGGCGACGGCGCGGGCGACCTTCCGCGCGGCGAGGTCCTCTGCGGGTCTGGTGCCGAGGGCTCGACGCTCAGGCTTATCGCGCGCTTCACCTATCTGGGGCGCGAGGGCGCCAAGCCCGTGCCCTTCGAGTCCGGCACGCGCGTCCACGTGATGGTGGGCACGGCAGAGGTCCTCGGCCGTATCATGCTCATGGAGGGCGCGGGGCCGATTGCCCCGGGCGAGACGCGTACCGTGCAAATCCGCCTGAAGGAGCGCCTTCCCGTGCGCTCGGGCGACGGTCTCATCGTGCTTGCGTTCTCCCCGGTGGTACTTATCGGCGGCGGTTGCGTTCTTCTTTCGCGGTGCCGCCGCTCGCGCGACCTCTCCGCGGAAGAGGTCTCGCTGCTCAGGGCTCTGGATGCCGGCGACCGCGCCGCCGCCATTGCCGCATGGCTGGGGCTGCAGCGCCTGCCCGTGCCGGCGGCCGTTGCCGCCCGTGCGCTCGACCTTTCCGGTGTCGAAGTCGCGAGGCTCCTGCACGCCGCGGTGGCGTCGGGCGATGCGGTCGCCCTCCATCCGGAGCGCTCGACTGAGGAGCTCTATGCCGCCCCCGCTGTGCTCGATGCCGCCCTTGCCGCCCTCGCCGACACGCTTGTCGCCATGCATAAGGCCGCGCCCAAGCAAACGGGCTTCACCCCGGGCGAGGTTGCGCATGTCGCCTGGCCGAAAGCGGGCGAAGACGTCGCGTCTGCGCTCATCCTCGAGGGCTGTGCGCGCGGCATCTGCGCCCAGGAGGGGTCTGAGGTCTACGACCCACATTCCGCCGCTGCGGCGATACGTGTGGTGCGCGAGGCAGGCCGGCGCATCGCGGCCCTGCTGGACGAGGCGGGCCTCGATGCACCGACGCTTCCCGAGGTGGGGCAGCAGTTGCAACTCGATCGCGACACCATGACGCGTGCCCTGCGCGAGCTTTCGCTCAACCGCTCGATCGTTAAGGTCGAGCGCGACGTTGCCTTGTCCGCCGCCGCCGAGGCTCAGGCGCGCGAGGTCGTTGCGGCGGCTATCGAGGCTGCCGGCGGCGCTGTCACCACGAGTGTGCTGCGCGAGGCCCTGGGCGTGTCGCGCAAGCGAGCCATTAGCATCTTGGAGCACCTGGATGCGGTGCGTTTTACGACGCTCGACAAAGGAGCCGGCGGCCTAAGATCGCTTCGTTAGGGGCTGCCGTATCGCTGTTCGCCACGACGCCCTGCTAGTTTGGTAAAATACCGCCACGTTTGGGAGCGGATGGGCTCCGGTGGGCCCCGCGGTCCTCAAAACCGTTGTGAGGCGTGCAAAACGTCTTGGATGTGTTCGATTCACATACGTTCCCGCCAACGCATCTCGCCAAAACCACCACATTGGGGACAGGCACCTTTGTGGTGGTTTCGAAACGTGCGGGAAACAGCTTCGAAACACGCGATTTGCTCGTCAGGCGGTCAAAAAGCTATCTACCTGCATCGTAATCAAAATGAAACATCCGCTCGTTGCCTTATTCGTAACTTTGTAGCAACAGTGCGATATTATCCATACTCGATAAAGCTCACGGCGCATGGGGCGCCGCGAACGACACCTTTCTTTTCCATCAATTGGAGGAAGCATGAGCTACACGCAGAAAGTTCTCGACGAGCTCAAGGCCCGCTATCCCGAGCAGCCTGAGTTCATCCAGGCCGCGACCGAGATCCTCGGCACCATCCAGCCGGCGCTCGACGCCCACCCCGAGTACGAGGAGGCCGCCCTACTGGAGCGCCTTGTCGAGCCCGAGCGCATCGTCATGTTCCGTGTTCCCTGGGTCGACGACCAGGGCAAGGTCCAGGTCAACCGCGGTTACCGCGTCGAGTTCAACTCTGCCATTGGACCCTACAAGGGCGGCCTGCGCTTTAACCCCACGGTCACCTTGGGCATGCTCAAGTTCCTGGGTTTGGAGCAGATCCTCAAGAACAGCCTGACCACCCTTCCCATGGGCGGCGGCAAGGGCGGCTCCGACTTTGACCCCAAGGGCAAGTCCAACAACGAGATCATGCACTTCTGCCAGTCCTTCATGACCGAGCTCTATCGCCACATCGGCCCCAACACCGACGTCCCCGCCGGCGACCTGGGCGTTGGCGGCCGCGAGGTTGCCTACATGTTCGGTCAGTACAAGCGCCTGACCAACGAGTGGACCGGCGTTCTCACCGGCAAGGGCCTCTCTTTTGGCGGCTCGCTCGCCCGTACCGAGGCCACCGGCTACGGCCTGGTCTACTTTGTGGACGAGTACCTCAAGAGCCGCGGCGACTCCTTCGAGGGCAAGAACGTCGTCGTCCACGGTTCCGGCAACGTCGCTATCTACGCCGTCCAGAAGGTTTCCCAGCTCGGCGGCAAGGTGCTGGCCTGCTCCGATACCCACGGCTGGGTCGAGGATCCCGACGGCATCGACTACTCCGTGCTCGAGCACGTCTACAACCAGAAGCGTTCCGGCCACGACAAGGGCGTCACGCTCGCCATGTACGTTGACGAGAAGCCCAACGCCGTGTGGCACGAGGGCGACGGCCGCGGCGTGTGGCAGCTGCCCTGCGACATCGCGCTGCCCTGCGCTCGCGAGAACACGCTGCTGCTCGAGGACGCCCAGGCGCTCGTCGCCAACGGCTGCAAGGTGGTCGGCGAGGGCGCAAACATGCCCACGACCATCGAGGCCACGACCTACTTCCAGGAGAATGGCGTCGCCTTTATGCCCGGCAAAGCTGCCAACGCCGGCGGCGTGCTCGTGTCCGGCCTGGAGATGAGCCAGAACGCCGAGCACCTGTCCTGGACCTTCGAGGAGGTCGACGGCAAGCTCGAGCAGCTCATGCGCGGCATGTTCCACAACGTGGACGACACCGCCAAGGAGTATGGCCAGGAGGGTAATTTTGTCATGGGCGCCAACATCGCCGGCTTCCTGAAGGTCGCCGACGCCATGCTCGCCCAGGGCGTCTGCTAAATCTTCGCTCGACATAGCATCGCAGAAGGCTCCCAGCCATCTTGGCTGGGAGCCTTTTTTGATCCGCATGGGACGGAGGAAAACGGATCATTTCCCTCGGCCCTCTGCCGATCGCCCCTTAAGTTGCGGTGAAATACGGACTGTTGGGCGCCCTAAGCCCGACAAATAGTCCGTATTTCACCGCAACTTATGGATGGGAGGGAGGTTTTTGTGCTGTGGAAGGTCGCGGCCCCTCGTTTGGTACACTTAAAAGTACTGGACAAGTGGAGAGATGGGGGAGAACGTGCTCAAGTTCGGTACCTACGTCCGTGTTGGAAACGCGGCCGAAGCCTATGAGCTCTTACAGAAGAACCACAACAACAAGATTGTGGGCGGTGGCATCTGGATGCGCCTGGGTTCGCGTCGCGTGGCGACGGCGATTGACCTTTCGGCCTGCGGACTGGATCAGATCGAGGAGACCGAGACCGAGTTTCGCATCGGTGCCATGTGCACCCTGCGCCAGCTCGAGCGCCATGTCGAGCTCAACGCGCTTGTCAACCATGTCTTTGAGTTCGCCGTCCACGATATCGTG
The DNA here is from genome assembly GCA_958453935.1 of uncultured Collinsella sp. Lineage (GTDB taxonomy): Bacteria > Actinomycetota > Coriobacteriia > Coriobacteriales > Coriobacteriaceae > Collinsella. Next base: position 27,807 of record CAUDZT010000006.1, read on the forward strand.
GGCGTGCAGCTGCGCAATACCGCCACGGTGGGTGGCAGCATCTACGGCCGCTTTGGTTTTTCGGACGTGCTCTCGGCCTTTTTGGCGCTCGACTCGTACGTTGAGCTGACGGGTGCCGGCCGCGTGCCGCTTGCCGAGTTTGTGAATATGGGCTATGTGCGCGACGTGATCGAGCACGTCGTGGTCGTTAAGCACGACTACCGCGCGAGCTACGAGGCCGTACGCAAGGCCGCGACCGACTTCCCCTCCCTAAACGTTACCGCCGCCTGGTGGGATAACAGCTGGCATGTCACCGTGGGCGCCCGCCCGCTGCGTGCGACCCTGCTGCGGGGCGAGGCATGCGGCCTCGAGAGCGAGCAGCCTTCCGAGGACGAGCTGCGCGCCCTGGCCGCGTCCGTGCGCGCGCTGAGCTATGGCACCAACATGTGGGGCTCGGCCGAGTACCGCCGCCGCATCTCGGCCCCGCTTGCCGTCCAGGCTGTGCGCCGCGCCGCCGGCATCGAGCTTTCGGCCGCGCTTGCCCGCGAGCTCGAGACCGTTCAGGTCCCCAAATATGCCACGGACGAGTATTCCTGCCGCCGCGTGCCCGGCGTCGATTCTAGCGAGGTGCGCTAATGGCTGCCAAACTCATCGATCTTTCCTTTACGCTCAACGGCCGCAAGGTCAAGGTTCAGATTGCCCCCGACACCATGCTCTTTGCGCTGCTGCGCGAGCAGGGTTGCGCGTCGGTGCGCTGCGCCTGCGAGACCACCAACTGCGGCCTGTGCACGGTGTGGCTCGACGGCGACCCGGTACTGAGCTGCTCGGTTCCCGCCGCGCGTGTCGAGGGCCGCTCGGTTACCACGCTCGAGGGTCTCAAGGCCGAGTCCGAGGCGCTTGCCCGCGCGATGGCTGCCGAAGGTGCCGAGCAGTGCGGTTTTTGCGCCCCCGGCCTCATCATGAACGCGCTGGCACTCGCCCGCGCCGCCAAGGAGGACCCGAGCCTCGTCGCCACGCGCGAGGAGCTCTCGCGCCAGCTCGCCGGCAACCTGTGCCGTTGCAGCGGCTACGAGAGCCAGCTGCGCGCCATCGTCCGCTTCCTCAACGAGTCTGGCGTACAGGTGGGCTTCGAGATGCCCGAGCTGCCGGTCAACGACACCAGCTGCGACGGCGTCACCTACAAGCAGATCACCCACAAGCAGCCCAAGAAGGACTCGAAGGCCCTGCTCGAGGGACGTCCCGTCTACACGGGCGACCTGGTGCCCGCCGGCGCGCTCATCGTCAAACTCAAGCGCAGCCCCTATGCCCGTGCCAAGATCCGCTCCATCGATACGTCGCGCGCCCTGAAGGTCCCCGGCGTGGTGGGCGTCTACACCTACGAGGACGTGCCCAAGCGCCGCTTTACCATCGCCGGTCAGAGCTATCCACAGCCTTCGCCCTACGACCGCCTGATTCTCGAGAACCTTGTGCGCTACCAAAACGAGGAGGTGGCGATCGTTGCCGCCGAAACCGAGGAGGCCGCCGACAAGGCGCTCAAGCTCATCAAGGTCGACTATGAGGTGCTCGAGCCCCTGCTCGACTTTACCCAGGCACTCGATAACGATATCGTGGTCCACCCCGAGGGCGACGTGACCTTTATGTTCCCGCAGGGCGGCGACGTTCCGCGCAACCTGGTGTGCAGCGGCACGAGCGACTTTGGTGACCTTGACGAGGCCTTCGCCCAGAGCGACATCGTCTTTGAGCGCACTTACACCAGCCAGGCCACGCAGACCGCGCCCATGGAGACCTTCCGTGCCTTCGCGACGACTGACGCATTCGGACGCATCTCGGTGACCACCTCTACGCAGGTGCCCTTCCACGTGCGCCGCATGGTCGCGCAGTCGCTCGACATTCCGCAGTCGCAGGTGCAGGTCATTAAGCCGCGCATCGGCGGTGGCTTTGGCTCCAAGCAGACGGGCTGCTGCGAGATCTTCGTTGCGTTTGTGACGCAGCAGACCGGCCGTCCGAGCTACTGCTGCTACACCCGTGAGGAGACCATCACTGCGGGCAACTCGCGCCACCAGATGCAGATGACCGTCAAGTTGGGCGCCATGAACGACGGCACCATCACGGCCATCGACCTGCACACGCTGTCCAACGCCGGCGCGTATGGCGAGCACGCCACCACGACGATCGGCCTCTCGGGCCACAAGAGCCTGCCGATTTACAACCATGTGAAGGCGAGCCGATTTAGCTGGGACGCCGTCTACACCAACACCAACCGCGGCGGCGCGTATCGCGGCTACGGTGCCACCCAGGGCCAGTTTGCCGTGGAGAGCGCCGTCAACGAGCTCGCCGACATGCTGCACATGGACCCCGCCGATCTGCGCCTTAAGAACATCGTGCGCGAGGGCGAGATCATGCCGCAGTACTACAACGAGAAGCTCAACGCCTGCGCGCTCGACCGCTGCCTGCTGCGCGCGATGGACATGATCGGTTGGCGCGACAAGCCGCTGGCCGTCGACCTGGGCGACCGTGTGCGTGCTCTGGGCTGTGCGCTCACCATGCAGGGCTCGGGCATCTCCAACGTGGACATCGCCGGCATCGACATGCGCCTGGAAGAGGACGGCTTCATTACCATCGGCACCGGCGCCACTGATAACGGCATGGGCGTCGATACGATCCTGGCGCAGATTGCCGCCGAGGAGCTGGGCGTGGAGAGCTCGCTGATCGTGGTGCGCGGCGTGGACACCGACGTGTCGCCGTTCGACGCCGGCTCGTACGCGAGCTCCGGTACCTACGTGACGGGCCTTGCCGCCAAGAACGCCGCGACCGAGCTGCGCGAGAAGATTTGCGCCAAGGCCGCTCAGATGTGGGACGTTGACGCCGCCGACGTGGTCTTCGACGGCCAGTACGTGCGCCTGTCCGACGAGCGTGCCGCTCGTGAGCAGAACCGCTACCTCACGCTGCGCGAATTTGCCAACCTATGCGTCAAGAACATCGCGGGCGGCGACGCGCTCACCTCGCATGCTTCTGCCTGCCTGCCCGTTTCGCCTCCGCCGTTTATGGCCGGCATTGCCGAGGTCGAGGTCGATAAGGCTACCGGTAAGGTGACTGTGGTGGACTACGCCGCCGCCGTTGACTGCGGCACCGTGATCAACGAGGCGCTCGCACGCGTCCAGGCCGAGGGCGGCATTGCCCAGGGTATCGGTCACGCACTTTACGAGATTGTCGAGCACGATGAACGCGGCCGTCTGCGCACCGGCAACTTTATGAGCTACAAGCTGCCCACGCGCTTGGATATCGGCAGCATTCGCGTGGCCTTTGAGCCGAGCTACGAGCCGACGGGCCCGTTTGGCGCCAAGTCGATCGGCGAGGTCGTCATCAACACGCCGCTCGCCGCCGTGGCCTCGGCCGTGGCGCACGCCACCGGCCATCAGGTTCGCTCACTGCCCATCACGCCCGAGAAGGCCCTGCTGGGGGAGTAGCGGGTCGGCGAACAAGTCGTAATTGGCGGGGCGGGGCAACTCGCCCCGCCTTTCGCACTCGTGGTGAGGTCGTGAGCTTGTAAAAGGTATGCGTGCGCTTGCCGTTCGTATCTGCTATCATTCCTAGTCTGTGCGCTCATGCGGGCGTGGCGGAATTGGTAGACGCGCCAGATTTAGGTTCTGGTGGGATTCCCGTGAAGGTTCGAGTCCTTTCGCCCGCACCAACGCATCTGCGTCGGCTTCGGCCGTCGCGACTCTTTGTTGCATAAAGGTACCAGCACCTCAGATAAGCTGGGCAGTATGAGGAGGAACGTGTTGAACATCACCGCTTCTGACGTCAAGGACGCCAAGCTCACCGCTACGGTCACCATCCCGGCCGCCGACGTCGACGCCGCGATCAAGAAGGCCTACAAGGACACCGCCAAGAAGTACCGCTTCCCGGGCTTCCGTGCCGGTAAGGCTCCCCGTCCGGTCATCGACTCTGCTCTTGGCGCCGAGGCTACCCTCGCTCAGGCCACCAACGACCTGATCGCCGCCAACGAGCCCGCCGTCCTCAACGAGCTGGACATCGTCCCCACCAAGAACGGTGACTACAAGGAGCTCGACCTCGCCAAGGATCACGAGGACTACACCTACACCGTCGAGTTCTCCCTGCGTCCCGCCGCCGAGCTCTCCTCCTTCGACGCCGTCGAGATCGAGATGCCTCCCGCGGAGGTCACCGAGTCCGAGATCAACAACCAGGTCGAGATGCTTCTCAACTACCGTGCCACCTTCGAGGACGTCGAGGGTCGCGCCGTCGAGGCCGAGGACTACGTCACCGTCGATCTCAAGGCCGTCGAGAACGCCGATAACTTCGCCGCCGAGGGCCGTATGCTCATCGCCGGTAGCGACAGCAACCCCGCCGAGTTCAACGAGGCTCTGATCGGCACCAACGTTGACGACGTCAAGTCCGTCACCTGGACCGATGAGGCCGAGGAGGGCGAGGAGGCCGAGACCCACACCGTCGAGGTCACCGTCAAGGGCATCAAGGTCCGCAACACCCCCGAGCTCACCGACGAGCTCGTCAAGTCCGACTTTGGCTTCGACAGCATCGACGCTATGCGCGACGCCATCAAGATCGAGATCGAGCAGGACAAGGCTTCCCGCCTCCCGGCCGAGAAGGAGAACCGTTGCGTCTCCGCTCTCGCCGAGCGCCTGCAGCTCGACGAGATGGACGCCGACTACGAGCAGTCCGTCTTTGAGGAGCTTGGCCAGAACTTCCTGTCCAACCTCGCTGCCCGCGGCATGACGCTGGACACCTGGCTGCCCGCTTCCGGCCTGACCATGGAGCAGTTCATCGGCGACCTGCACAAGCAGGCCAACGACGTTGCCCGTGAGTCCCTGGCGCTCGACGCTCTCGCCCGTGAGCTCAAGATTGAGGTCACCGAGGACGACATCAACGCCGAGTTCGAGAAGGCTGGCGTCAAGGACGTCGAGGCTTCCAAGGCCGAGTTCATCGCCGATGGCCGCATGCCTGCCGTCCGCGAGTCCATCCGTCGCTCCAAGGCCGTCGATCACCTGGTCGAGAACGCCAAGGTGACTGAGGTCGACGAGACCGCCAAGGACGCCGAGTAATTCTCGCCACCTTGCACGCGAGCGCATGTATGTGCCCGTGATGGGGTAAAGTTATAAGCCGGTTATCCGGTTGCTTCGTACGGTGCCAGCCAATGCATAGCATGCGGGCACCGTACGTTTGTCTAGAGCCACTATTGGTCCGTAAGAGAAATGGAGATGCGTATGATCGCTAAGTTCGATTCCGCCCTCGTGCCATACGTTATCGAGCAGACGCCGCGCGGCGAGCGCAGCTACGATATCTATTCGCGCCTGCTCAACGACCGCATCATCTTCTTGGGCGAGGAGATCAACTCCGTCAGCGCCAACCTGGTCGTTGCCCAGCTGCTGCATCTTGAGAGCCAGGATGCCGAGAAGGATATCTCGCTCTACATCAATTCGCCCGGCGGCGAGGTTTACTCCGGCCTGGCGATTCTGGACACCATGAACTTCATTAAGCCGCAGGTCTCCACCATCTGCGTCGGTATGGCTGCGTCCATGGCCGCCGTGCTGCTTTCGGCTGGCGCCAAGGGCAAGCGCTTCTGCCTGCCGCACTCCAAGGTCATGATTCACCAGCCCAGCGGCGGTGCCCAGGGCCAGCAGACCGAGATCGAGATCGTTGCCGAGGAGATCAAGAAGACCCGTCGCGAGCTCAACCAGATCCTGTCCGACGCCTCGGGCCAGCCCATCGAGAAGGTCCAGGCCGATACCGAGCGCGACAACTACCTGACCGCTGCCGAGGCCCTCGACTACGGCCTGATCGACCGTATCGTTACCTCGCGCGACCTCGCCGCGAAGGACGCCTAGGATGGCAGGAAACATGCAGGACAACTTTGACGAGAACGGCAACCCCATCCGCTGCTCCTTCTGCGGAAAAGAGCAGGGCCAGGTTCGTCGCCTTGTAAAGGGTCCGACCAACATCTTTATCTGTGACGAGTGCGTCGCCGCTTGCTCTGAGATCTTGGAGGAGTCGCTGGCTTCGGACTTTATGGACGCTGCCCGCAACGGCAAGCTGCCGGGCTTCCTCAACGATCACGGCCAGGCTGCTGGGCAGCCCGCCGTGGACCCCGAGGCCGAGGGCTTTGAGCTCGAGGACGACCGCCAGGTCATCACGCACGTGCCGACGCCGCACGAGATCTATGACGAGCTTTCGGCTTATGTCATGGGCCAAGAGGACGCCAAGCGCGCCATGTCGGTTGCCGTGTACAACCATTACCGCCGCGTCATCGAGGGCGGTGCTGCGCTTTCGGCCTTTGACGACGGTTTGGACTCGCAGCTTGACGATAACATGGACGAGGTGGAGCTCGCCAAGTCCAACATCCTGCTGCTCGGTCCCACCGGTACCGGCAAGACGCTGCTGGCCCAGACGCTCGCGCGCATCCTCGAGGTGCCGTTTGCCATCGCCGATGCCACCGCGCTCACCGAGGCTGGTTACGTTGGCGAGGACGTGGAGAACATCCTGCTCAAGCTCATCAATGCTGCCGATGGCGACATTGAGCGCGCTCAGGTGGGCATTATCTACGTGGACGAGATTGACAAGATTGCCCGCAAGGCTGAGAACCTCTCCATTACCCGCGATGTTTCGGGCGAGGGTGTTCAGCAGGCGCTGCTTAAGATTCTTGAGGGCACGGTGGCCAGCGTTCCGCCCACCGGCGGCCGCAAGCATCCCCAGCAGGAGCTGCTGCAGATCGACACGACCAACATCCTGTTCATCTGCGGCGGTGCCTTTGTGGGTCTGGACAAGATCATTGCCGATCGCGTGGGCAACAAGGGCGTGGGCTTTAACTCCGAGATCGCCGGCCCCACCTCGGTCGACGAGAACGACCTGCTGCGCCAGGTGCTCCCGCAGGACCTCAACGCCTTTGGCATGATCCCCGAGTTTGTGGGCCGTACGCCCGTCGTCACCCAGACGCAGGCGCTCGATGAGGACGACCTGGTGTCGATCCTGACCGAGCCCAAGAACGCCGTGGTGCGCCAGTACCGCAAGATGTTCCAGCTCGAGGATGTCGATCTTGAGTTTGAGGACGCGGCCCTGCACGAGATCGCCCGCATGGCGCTCGCCCGCAAGACCGGCGCCCGCGGCCTGCGCGCCATCTGCGAGGACGTGCTGCAGCAGACGATGTTCGACCTCCCCAGCGAGGAAGGCGTCGCTAAGGTCGTCGTAACCGAAGCGGCGGTTAAGGGCGAAGAACAGCCCCAACGCATCTACGGGTAAACCAGCCAAAAACGTGCTTGCAAATAGCCTCCGACCATCCGCGGTCGGAGGCTATTTTATATATACGCAATAACCCCAACTACCTGTGTTATTCTGTGTGTTTGTTTAAGCCTCAGCGAAGTCATATCAGACTGAAGTAATCGATACCTAAGGGGAGGAATGCAGACACTAGCGGGCCTACATTCCTCCCCGGCGGGACAGGGAGAGAGATATATGGAAGAGATGCCCAAGAACTACGATCCGTCGACCAACGAGCCGGCGATCCTGCAGAAGTGGCTCGACGGCGGCTACTACAAGCGCCGTGAGGGCGTGGGCGACTGCACCGTCACCATTCCGCCTCCCAACGTGACCGGCAAGCTCCACATGGGTCACGCCACCGACGACTCCATTCAGGACGCCATCATCCGTATGGCCCGCATGCGCGGCAAGTCCACGCGCTGGGTGCTGGGCACCGATCACGCCGGTATCGCCACGCAGACCAAGGTCGACAAGAAGCTCAAGAGCGAGGGTATCAGCCGCCTGGAGATCGGTCGCGACAAGTTTGTTGACGCCTGCTGGGACTGGACCCACGAGTACGGCGGCATCATCGTCGAGCAGATCAAGCGCATGGGCTGCTCCGTCGACTTCGACAACGAGCGCTTCACCATGGACGAGGATTACGCCCAGGCCGTGCGTAAGGTCTTCTGCGACTGGTACCACGACGGCCTGATCTACCGTGGCAAGCGTATCGTCAACTGGTGCCCCAACTGCACCACCGCCATCTCGGACGACGAGGCCGAGTATAAGGACGAGAAGGGCCACCTGTGGCACCTGCGCTACCCGCTGACCGAGCCGGTCAACGGCCAGGACTACATCGTCGTCGCCACCACGCGCCCCGAGACCATGCTCGGCGACACGGGCGTTGCCGTCTCCCCGAAGGACCCCGAGAAGGCCGCCTTCGTGGGCAAGACCGTCAAGCTCCCCATCGTCGACCGCGAGATCCCCATCTTTGAGGATTGGCATGTCGACGCCAACTTCGGTTCCGGCTTTGTCAAGGTTACCCCGGCCCACGACCCCAACGATTACGCCATGGGTCAGGCCCACGATCTGCCGCAGATCAACATCTTCGACGAGCACGCGGTGGTCGTCGAGGGCTATGGCGAGTTCACCGGCATGAACCGCGACGAGTGCCGCGAGGCGGTCATCAAGTGGTTCGAGGAGCACGACCTGCTCGACCACGTCGAAGAGCTCGACCACTCCGTCATGCACTGCTACCGTTGCGACTCCGCGCTGGAGCCGTGGCTGTCCGAGCAGTGGTTTGTGGCCGTCGACAAGCTCAAGGGGCCGGCACTCGACGCCGTTAACTCCGGTAAGGTCACCTTCCACCCCGCGCGCTGGACGCAGACCTACACCACCTGGATGGAGAACCTCAAGGACTGGTGCATCAGCCGCCAGCTGTGGTGGGGCCACCGCATCCCCGTGTTCTACTGCGAGGACTGCGGCTGGGAGGACGCCCTTACCGAGGACACCGACGTGTGCCCCAAGTGCGGCGGCCATCACGTGCATCAGGACGAGAACGTGCTGGACACCTGGTTCAGCTCGCAGCTGTGGACCTTCGCCACGCAGGGCTGGCCGCAAAAGCCGGAGCTGCTCGAGGGCCATCATCCCACGACGGCGCTCGTCACCGCACGCGACATCATCGCGCTGTGGGTCGCCCGCATGGTCATGAGCTCGCTGTACTTCCTGGACGAGGTGCCGTTTAAGGATGTCGTCATTTACCCGACGATCTTGGCCAAGGACGGCAGCCGCATGTCCAAGTCCAAGGGCAACGGCGTTGACCCCATGGACCTCATTGGCATGTATGGCGCCGACGCCATGCGCTACAACCTGCTGACGCTGTGCACCAACAACCAGGATGTCAAGTTCGACGCGAACATCGACAAGAAGACCAAGCAGCTCATCGACAGCCCGCGCACCGAGCAGGCCAAGTCGTTTGTGACCAAGATCTGGAATGCCAGCCGCTTCCTGCTCATGAACATGGAGGGCTACACGCCCGGCGAGCCCGTCGTGGAGACGCCCGCCGACGCCTGGATGTTCAGCCGCCTGGCCAAGGCCGTGAAGATGGTCACCGAGGGTATTGAGAACTACACCTTTGGCGACATGGCTCGCGGCGTGCAGCAGTTCTTCTGGAACGAGGTCTGCGACTGGTACGTCGAGGTCACCAAGTCCCGCCTGAAGGGCGAGGGCCGTTTGCAAGCTCAGCGCAATCTGATCTTTGTGCTCGACACCTCCATTCGACTGATGCACCCGCTTATGCCGTTTGTCACCGAGGAAATATGGGACAACATGCCGGCGAGCGTGCTCGACCTGGATGCCGAGGGCAACGTGAACCGCGCCGAGGCGCTCATGATCGCCAAGTGGCCCGAGCCCGCCGACTACGCCAAGTACGTTGACGAGCCCGCCGAGCGCGCGTTTGAGCTGTGCCGCACCGTTGTGTCCGCCGCCCGCGCCACGCGTTCGCGTTATCGCTTGAGCCCCAAGGCCGAGCTCGACGTTGTCGTGCGCGCCGGTGCCGAGGATATCGAGAAGCTCGAGAGCCTGCGCTCGACCATCGAGCCGCTGGCGAACACCGCCTCGCTGGTCATGGGTACCGATGTTGAGAAGCCGGCTGCGAGCATTGCCGTGGTCGACAGCGGCGTCGAGGTCTTTGTGGTGCTCGAGGGCAAGGTTGACCTTTCGGCTGAGAAGGCACGCCTGGAGAAGGAGATCGCCGCGGCGCAGAAGGAGCTCGCCGGTTGCGAGAAGACGCTGGCCAATGAGGGCTTTGTGGCCAAGGCTGCGCCCGCGGTGGTCCAGAAGAAGAGGGACCGTGCAGCTGAGCTCAAGGAGATCCTGGCGGCGCTGACTGCTCAGGTTGCTGACTTCTCGTAGGCGGTACTGGGGGCGCGTCCCGACGCTTTGCTCTCCGCTGCGGACAGTCCTGCGCAAGACGGACAGCACATTAAGTGCTGTCCTTTGCGTGCGGAACTTGCGGCGAGCAAAGCGTCGGGCCGCTCCTAGTGCGGTTACGTGGTTGTTTGCATCTGGCGTGTTAGGGCCACTTGGTTGTGGCCTTGATCTCGCTGCAAGCGGATAGAGGCTGATATTGTCAACGCGAGGGGCTCATTCTTTTTGGTGGGCCTCTTTTTCTGTTATGGGGGACTTTGGGTTATGGCTAAGCGTTCTGGGTCGTATGTCGTTCCTTTCTCGTTTGAGTTGCTTTCGTTTGATGAGGCTGTTGGGCTGGCTGCTGATACGGGGCGGATTTCTGGGGATGCTGGTCCTCTGCTCGAGACGGTTGTCGATATGCTCGATGAGCTGGGGCGTCCGGACGAGTACTTTGATTGCATTCAGGTTGCCGGTACTAATGGCAAGACTTCGACCACGCGTTTTTCGACTGCCATCCTTCGTGGTGAGGGGTTAAAGACCGCGCTGTATACGTCGCCGCAGCTGGTGCGCTATCCCGAGCGCATGGAGGTCGATGGGCGCGTCGTGAGCGATGAGGCATTCGCGCGTGGCGTTTCGGCCGCTGTTGAGGCGGGGCATCGAGTGAATGCCCGTCGTGTGGCGGCGGGGGAGCGCGCCTATACCATCACGCAGTTTGACCTTTTGACGGCTGCTGCACTTGTGGTGTTTGCCGAGGCTCGCGTGGATGTTGCCGTGCTTGAGGTTGGCATGGGCGGACGCTGGGATGCTACGAGTGCTACTGATCCCGTGGCCGTCGCCATTACGGGTATTGGGCTCGATCACACACGTATTTTGGGCGATACGCTCGAGGCCATTGCGGGGGAGAAGGCTGCGGTTATTAAGCCTGGGCGATTGGTTGTTTTGGGCGAGGGCACGCATGAGCCGAGCGTTCAGCGCGTAATGGATACGCGCTGCCGCGAGTGCGGCGTGGTGCCGCTGGTGGTGAGCCATTCCACGACCAAGGTACCGGCGCATGTAGGCGATACCGTGGAGTTTAGCTGTACTACGCCGCGTGCGATCTATACGTCGAGCATGGTCAAGCCGGCCTATCAGCCGCAGAATGCCGCGTGCGCGATTATGCTTTGCGAGGGTTATTTGGGCCGCGAGCTCGACCACGATGCGCTTGATGCCTCGCTTATGGGTTGCCCCACACCGGGTCGTTTTGACGTGTTGGGGACTGATCCGCTCAAGCTGATCGACGCCTGTCATAACCCCCAGAGCTGCGAGAACTTTGTGAGCGCGCTGGACGAGATCGATCCGTGCGTAGAGAATCGCCCCACGCTGCTGTGCGCTGCGCTGGCCGACAAGGACGTGGCGGGCATCGTCGACGTGCTGATCCCGGCCTTCCCACGCGTGGTTGTGACGCAGACTGATTCCGATCGCGCCCTGCCGGCAGAGGAGCTCGCTGCCCTGGTAGATGCCGACAAGCTCGCGGGCGTATATCCCAGCGTATCCGAGGCTCTCGCCGCCTTCGATGCCGCGGGCGAGCCTTTCGTAGCAGCCGGCACCATCACCCTAGCCGGCGAAGTAGCCGGCCTGCTCCGCTAACCCCGCCAACGGGGCAGCCAATTTGGGCTGCTTGCCACGAAATGGGCCTATCTACTACGTTTTAGCGAATATCCCCGACCACACCGAGAATTGCGAAATCAAAACCGCAGGTAAAGGGCTTGCCAGTTTTGCGAAAACACGGGTATGGTCGACCCACGCGGGCTAAACGTAGTAGATAGGCCGTTTTTGTGGCGGCATTCATGTGATGCGGCAAAGGGACAGCCCCTTTGCCGCATTGCCTAGTCTAAGCGGACCGGATCGTGGGGGTAGGCGTTGAGAATCTCGACGCCGTTCTCGGTCACCAGGGCTAGGTCCTCGATGCGGACGCCGGTGTGACCGGGGAGGTATATACCCGGTTCGATAGAGAACGTCATGCCCGGCTCTACGACCTGCTCGTTGGCGAGCGAGACATCGCCCGGCTCGTGGTCTTGCAGACCGATTGAGTGACCCAGGCGGTGCGTAAAGTACTGCCCATAGCCCGCATCCTCAATCACGTCGCGTGCGGCGCGGTCCAAGTCGCACATACGAACGCCCGGCGTGATGAGCGCCTCGGCGGCCTCGTTGGCGCGGCGCACGATGTCGTAGACGTGCGCGGTCTCCTCGTCCGGCTGGCCCCAAAAGAACGTGCGTGTCATGTCCGAGCAGTAGTTGCGACGGCGTCCGCCAATGTCGAACAGCACCACGTCGCCATGCTTGAGCACGGTATCGTCGGGTTCGTGATGCGGGTCGCCGGCGTTGGCGCCAAAGCTCACGATGGGCGGAAAGCTAAAGCCCTCGCAGCCGTGCTTGCGGTACAGGCCGAGCATCTGGTCGGCGATTTCGCGCTCCGTCACGCCCTCGTGGACGAGTTTGATGGCATCGGCCATCACGGCGTCGTTGGCGGCCGAGGACACGCGCATAAGCTCCTGCTCGGCGGCATCCTTGTAGGTGCGCGCGGCGGTGACGGCAAAGTCACCCAGGAAAAACTCGCTTGCGGCGTGGTGCTCTATGAGCGGCATCAAAAAGCCGGAACGCATGACAGTGTCGACGCCAAGCGGCTTGGCTGGGTCGATCTCACTCGCGATGGCGTCGGTCACGACGTCGGTGTCGGTGTGGTAGGCCACGCGGGCATTGTCGTACTCGGGCAGCTGATGCAGGGCGTTGACTAAGATCACGGGCTCGTCATCGCGCGCGAGCAGCACGCCGCAAAAACGCTCGAACATATCGGCATAAAAGCCGGTCAGATAGTAGATCGACCACGGGTCATTCACAAGCAGCTGCGCGCCGGGGTGCTGAGCCTCGAGCGCATCGAGCACGCGCGCCACACGCTGGTCATCGACATGTGCCATGAAACATCCTTTCGCTAGGCTGCCACCATGGTATCCCAAGCCCGGCAGATAGGGACGTTCCTTTTATGCCGGCACCTTGGGACACTCCTTAGCATGACCAGCCTGGCAAGCGTGCAGGCAAAAGTAGCTAAAAGAGCCCCGTCCCTAATTAGCTACTTGGGCTCGGTCGATGTTCATGCTGGCGATAAGGTTAATGTTGGTGTCTAGGAGGTTCTCTAGCACGACGTCGCCCATGCGGATGGGGGCGTCGACGACTAGGCCGCGGATGAGGTCCATCGCCTGGGCATGGAGTTCGAGCGGGATGGCTTCGGCCGTGCGCACGGGCAGCAGCGCCTCGTCGCCGCCGGATACGGCCACGGTGGTGGTAAGCACGCGCATGGGACAGGTGAGCTCCTGATGCGCGAAAGTATCGCCACGTGGGCAGCTGTTGCCGGTTACGGAGTGCACCTCTGCCACGGCGCCGTCTGTGTCGCGCTCCACCTCTACGGTCAGGAGGCACTCGGATGGGCAGGTGGTGCAGTTGAACTGCAGCGTTTCAATCGCGTTTGTGCTCATGACTCTACGCCTCCTCAACGGGGTCGACGGACAGGACAATCTCGCTAACACCCAAGTCGAGCGCATGCTGAATCACCTTTGCCGGCAGCGGGAAGCTTTCCATGACGCTCGGTTTAAACGGGCGGACCTTGCCGGCGAACAGTTCCTCGTCGCCTGCTAGAATGCGCACGCGGGCGGCGTCGACGGGTCGGCGCACGCGGAAGTTAAGTTTAGTGAGCCCGACGGTCGTAATGCGGCCCGGCAGTGCGTAGCCTGCGATGCCGGCGGGGGAGACTGTGAGCTCGCAGCCCGTGCCCGCAGCGCCCACTTCGTCATCCGCGCCGTTCCCCAGCGCGTACGCCGCCGCGGCTGCACCGGCGCGTTCGGACTCGGTCGTCACGTTGTCGGCCAGGTCGTGCACGTGCAGCACGTTGCCACAGGCAAAGATGCCCGGCACGCCCGTTTGCAGACTCTGGTCCACCACGGCGCCGCGCGTGTGCGGGTCAAGCTCAACGCCCGCGGCAACCGAAAGCTCGTTCTCGGGAATCAGGCCCACCGAGAGCAGCAGTGTGTCGCACGAAACGATGCGCTCGGTTCCCGGAATGGGCGCCAGGTGCTCGTCGACCTGACTCACCTCGACGGCCTCCACGCGGTCGTGCCCGATCACGCTCGTCACCGTGGTGGACAGGTGCAGCGGAATGCCAAAATCGTCCAGGCAGTTCTTGACATTGCGGCGCAGGCCGTTGGCGTACGGCATGAGCTCGTACACGCCCTCGACCGAAATCCCCTCGAGCGTGCAGCGGCGCGCCATAATAAGCCCGATGTCGCCCGAGCCCAAAATGACGGCGCGCGAGCCGGGTTTGAGGTTTTCGATATTGATGTATCGCTGCGCCAAGCCCGCCGTAAACACGCCGGCAGGTCGGCTGCCGGGAATCTTGATCTCGCTGCGGGTGCGCTCGCGGCAGCCCATGGCAAGTACGACCGCGCGCCCGGTGAGCTGCAGCATACCGGAGGGATTCATGAGCGTGACGGTGTGGAGTGTGGCGTCTTCCGTGGACTCGCCTGAATCAATCCCAAGCACCATGCTGTCCAAGAAAAGCGCGATGTCGGTCGCGCGCACCTGGTCGATAAAACGCTGCGCGTACTCGGGACCGGTAAGCTCCTGCTTAAAGTGCGAAAGGCCAAAACCGGGGTGGATGCACTGGCGTAGGATGCCGCCCAGGTGCTGCTCACGTTCAACGATGACCACGTGCGCGCCTGCCTTGTGCGCGGCAAGTGCGGCCGCCATGCCGGCAGGTCCGCCGCCGATAACGACCACGTCGAACGCCTGCGTTGGTACGGCATCTGCGGCTCCGGCCTCCACGCGTCCGTCGCGTACATCGATCGTCGTCATCCTAGCGCACCCCCTTCAGCGGTCCCTCAACCAGCCAAGAACCGGCATCCTCCAACAACACCTCGCTGGGGTCGCAGCCCAGCTCGCGGGCTAGGATCGCCACCACGCGGCTCTGGCAAAAGCCGCTCTGACAGCGGCCCATGCCCGCGCGGCAGCGTCGTTTGACACCCTCGACCGAAACCGCGCCCGGGCGGCGTCGAATCGCGGCAACAATCTCGGCCTCGGGCACCGTCTCGCAGCGGCAAACGATCTGCCCCCATGCTGGGTCGGACTCGATGAGCTCCTCCTTGCGCACAAGCGGCGTACGGTCGAAGTCGTCCGGTGCACGGCGAATCGGGTCCCAATCGTCCCGCTCGCGCAGGGTCACGCCGGCATTGCGCAGCACCTGCTCCATGCGCTCGGCGATGGCCGGCGCGCTCGCCACGCCCGGCGACTGAATGCCCGCGGCCTGGAACAGCCCCGGCACCACGGTCGACTGCCCAATAAAGAAGTCGTTCGTTCCCTTAATGACCGGACGACCGCCGGCAAACGCGCGGACTACGCGGCGCGTGTCCAAGTCGGGCACCAGCTTGCGCGCTCCCGTCAGCAGCGCGTTCACATCGCTTGCATAGGTCTGCGTGTCGCCCGGCTCGCGCACGGCGGCCGTCGCGGTGATCACGGTGTTGCCGTGCACGGTGCCTGTCACGATAACGCCCTTCGACACCGGCGTCGGCACGGGGTAGAGCGGCATGAGCGTGCGCGGCTCCTTGTCCAGCACCACGATGTTGCCCTGACGCCAGACCATCTGGAACTCCTCGGCGCCCGCCATATGCGAGATGTCGGCGGCGCCGTTGCCCGCGGCGTTGATCAGGTAACGGCAGCGCACGTTGCCAGCGGGCGTCGCCAGCGTAAAGCGCGCGTCGTCGCCCGAGCCCGCAACTTCAATCGCCTCCACGGGTGCGGAGCGCATAAACGTCACCCCGTTGGCCACGGCGTTCTCCAGCGCGGCGATGGCAACCTCAAACGGGTCGACAAACCCAGTCGAGGGGCACCACAACGCGCACGTTGCAGAGGCACTGGCGCGCGGCTCAAGTTCGTGGATGCGGTCGGGGCCGATAATCGACAGCTCGGGCACGCCGTTCGCCAGGCCGTTGCTGCGCAGCTTCTCCAGATGCGTGCGGTCCTCGTCGCTAAAGCCCAGCACCATCGACCCGGTGCGACAGAACAGAAAGCCCAGCTCCTGCGCCCACGTACCGTACAACTCGCAGCCACGGGCGTTGACCTGCGCCTTTACGGTGCCCGGTGTCGGATCGTAGCCGGCGTGCACCAGGCCGCCATTGGCCTTCGACGCGCCCAGCGCAATATCGTTAGCCGCCTCGACCACGCAAATGGACAGGTCAAACCGCGCGAGCTGCCTCGCGATGGCGCACCCGGTAATGCCCGCGCCCACAATCGCGATATCAAACGTTTCTGTCACAGTGCCTCCCAGACGAGTTGACAGGCTGTCAATACGACTATCCTACGGTCTGCACACCCCCAGCGCGGCGGCAATGCGGCGAACAGCCCCGCAACACCCGCCAACGGCAGACGAGGGGAGACCCAGCAACGTCTACAAGCTCGTCTGCCGACAGCTACGGCAACCGTTTGTCTCGACCTGTAACAGTTAGACGAGGATTTGGGTTCCAGATGTTACAGATAAAGACGTTTGCCAGACGCCCCCTCCGTTTGTCTTGATCTGTAACAGTAAGAGGGGTTTTGGGACCCTAGATGTTACAGATCGAGATTGAAGTCGGGGAGGGACCCCTGTGTCTCGATCTGTAACATCTAGGCCCGGATTTCGCCTCCACCTGTTACAGATTGAGATGTTTGTGTCCGCACCAGCCCCGCTTGCAACCGTAGTCCCATATAAACAAACCCCGTGGTAAACTTGACCGGACTGTAAATATTCCGAAAGGTACACCTCAATGTCCAAATACATCAACGAGCTCATGTCGCCGCAGCTTATGGGCGTCATCTATGCCTTCGTCGGCTTCATCATCGCCCTGTATGTGCTGTCGGTCGTCTATGTGTTCATCGACGCTCGCCGCCGCGGCGCCAGCGCCTACGTGGCATGGGGCATCATCGCCCTCATCCCGTTTGTAGGCCTCATCGCCTACCTGGTCCTGCGCCCGCACTCCTACGCATCCGACCGCGAGGAGCAGGAGCTGGACATGGCCCTGCGCGAGCGCCAGCTTGCCCAGTACGGCACCTGCCCGCAGTGCGGGGCGCCCATCGAGAAGGACTTCGTCGTCTGCCCGGTGTGCGATACCCAGGTTCGCAACGTGTGTCCCAGCTGCCATCGCCCGCTCGATGCGCATTGGAAGGTCTGCCCCTACTGCCGAACTCGCATCCAGTAGCGCATCCATCGCCGGGCCGGCCGCAAGCCACGGGCACGCCGCAAACCGCACGCGCGCTCCGCAGCCCCGCCCCACACGATGAAGCATGCGTAGAAAATCGCCCGCCGTGCCATTAAGGTGCGGCGGGCGCTTGTATACCAAGGCAACCTGCCTATAATGATGCAAGTCAAAAACGCCGAGCGCATCGCACGCACTTGCATCAGGCATCCGAGAGGAGAAAACATACCCATGAAGGCACTCTACAATGACGGTTCGGTGGCCGAGCTCCCGCAGGACGAGGTCACGCACGTCATCCGCCACTCCGCCGCGCACATCATGGCGCAGGCCATCAAGCGCCTGTACCCCGAGGCCGACTTCGCCTACGGCCCCGCGACCGACAACGGCTTCTACTACGACGTCGACCTGCCCGAGGGCGTTAAGATTAGCGAGGACGACTTCCCCGCGATCGAGGCCGAGATGAAGAAGATCGTCAAGGAGAACCTTAAGTTCTCCGTGTACGAGAAGCCCCGCGCCGAGGCCATCGCCCTTATGAAGGAGCGCGGCGAGAAGTACAAGGTCGAGCACATCGGCGACCTGGACGACGACGCCCGCATCACTTTCTACCAGCAGGGCGACTACATCGACATGTGCGTCGGCCCCCACATCTGCTACACCAAGGCGCTCAAGGCCTTTAAGCTCACCGGCGTCTCGGGCGCCTACTGGAAGGGCGACAAGGACAACAAGATGCTCACCCGCATCAACGGCGTCGCCTTTGCCACCAAGGAAGAGCTCGACGAGCACATGCACATGTTGGAGGAGGCCAAGAAGCGCGACCACCGCAAGATCGGCCGCGAGATGGACCTCTTTATGATGCGCGACGAGGCCCCCGGCTTCCCGTTCTTCCTGCCCAACGGCATGATCCTTAAGAACACGCTGCTGGACTACTGGCGCGAGATTCACCACAAGGCGGGCTACGTGGAGATTTCCACGCCGCTCATCATGAACAAGCAGCTGTGGAAGACCTCGGGCCACTGGGACCACTACAAGGACAACATGTACTCCACCGTCATCGACGACGAAGAGTACTGCATTAAGCCCATGAACTGCCCGGGCGGCGTGCTGGTGTACGCCTCCAAGCCGCACTCCTATCGCGAGCTGCCCATCCGCGCCGGCGAGATTGGCCTGGTGCACCGCCACGAGCTGCGTGGCGCCCTGCACGGCCTGTTCCGCGTGCGCTGCTTTAACCAGGACGACGCCCACCTGTTTGTGCGTCCCGACCAGCTGACCGACGAGATCGTGGGCGTGGTTAACCTCATCGACTCCGTGTACCAAAAGTTTGGCTTTAAGTATCACGTTGAGCTTTCCACCCGCCCCGAGGACTCCATGGGTTCTGACGAGGACTGGGCTCGCGCCGAGGAGGGCCTGCGCACCGCTCTGGAGAAGCTGGGCATGGACTACGAGGTCAACGAGGGCGACGGCGCCTTCTACGGCCCCAAGATCGACTTCCATCTGGAGGACTCGCTCGGCCGCACCTGGCAGTGCGGTACCGTCCAGCTCGACTTCCAGATGCCGCTCAACTTTGATCTGGAGTACGTGGACGCCGACGGCACCAAGAAGCGCCCCATCATGCTGCATCGCGTGTGCTTTGGCTCCATCGAGCGCTTCATCGGTATTCTGATTGAGCACTTTGCGGGCAAGTTCCCCACCTGGCTGGCTCCCGTGCAGGTCAAGGCGCTTCCCGTCTCTGAGAAGAGCCGCGACTACGCCCACGAGGTGTGCGCCAAGCTGGAGGAGGCCGGCATTCGCGTGGTCTGCGACGACCGCGACGAGAAGATCGGCTACAAGATCCGCGAGGCCCGCAGCATCGACCGCGTGCCCTACATGCTTATCCTGGGCGAGAAGGAGGTCGAGGCCGGCAACATTTCCGTCCGCGATCGCTCCAACGAGACCGTCCCGATGAGCGTTGACGAGTTCGTTGCGAAGGTGACTGAGGAGATCAAGACTCGCGCCTAGCACAAACCATACAAGAATTAACAAAGGTGATCGTCCTCGCGGGCGGTCGCCTTTTTTGTTATCTATAGAAGAAAAGCCGCTGGTTAGGGCGGCTTTTTTTGTTGTGCAAAAAGGTACAGGTTTTTGTAGAGGCGTATGGAGATGTGTCCGTTCGCGCTGCAATTTGTGTAATCTGGGAAAACGTGAGCAGTTTGCTCGTATAATGAGCAACGTCGAAAGATACAAAAACCTGTACTTTTGCGACTGCGCCTAGCTGCGAGCGAGAAGCCTGTTCTAAACGCCCTTGCATTTGCGTGCATCGCAAATCCAAAAGAGGGGGCGAGAACATGGAACAG
>CAUDZT010000007.1 GCA_958453935.1 uncultured Collinsella sp.
CCCATATTCATCCGTACATGTACGGATGAATATGGGAGGTGTTCGGATGAAGTTGCCAATCAAGGATTAGTTTCCACGCGTTTCTCTATCATGCAATCACTGCGTCATGCGGTCGCTCGCACAGGTATCATGGTGAAAGCGATTTCAATGACAGGGGGTACTCGTGGTAAAGATGAAGGATGTGGCCGAGCTGGCCGGCGTTTCGAGCGCCGCCGTCTCGCGTTACCTCAACGGTGGCTACATATCGACGGACAAGGCCGAGCGCATTAAGCAGGCGATTGAGCTGACCGGATACGTGCGGTCCAGCCAGGCTCGCGCGCTGCGCACCGGCTCCACCAAGCTCATCGGCGTCATCGTGCCCAAGATCAACTCGGAGTCCGTGAGCCGCATTACCGCCGGCATTGGCCAGGTGCTCGGTCGCCGTGGCTACCAGATGCTGCTTGCCAATACCGACAATGCGGCCGATCGCGAGCTCGAATACCTCGATTTATTCCAAAACCACCCAGTTGATGGCATTGTGCTGGTGGCAACTATGATTACCGACGAGCACCGTCGGGCGATTGAATCGTGCCGCGTGCCCATCGTGCTGATCGGTCAGAATGTTGAGGGCGCGGCGTGCGTCTATCACGACGATTACGAGGCCGCCTTTGAGCTGAGTCATGCGCTTGCGGGTCGCGTGGATGGCAAGATTGCCTACATTGGAGTTACCGAGGAGGACCGCGCTGCTGGCTATGACCGCCGTCGCGGTTTTGAGGCCGGCTTGCGCGCCGCGGTCGTGGCGCTTGATCCGAGCCTGATTCGTCTCGGCTCGTTTACGCTCGACTCGGGCTATGGTGCGGCGCGTGAACTGCTTTCCGTCGCTCCCGATGTTTCGTTTATCGCCTGCGCGACCGACACCATGGCGGCGGGCGCGCTGCGTGCTATCGATGAGGTTCGCGGCATGGGCGAGGGCATACACCGCGTGAGCGGTTTTGGCGACAACGCGTTTTTGCGCGCGCTGACGGGCGGCATTCCCACCGTGCATTATGGCTACCTGACTAGTGGCGTTGAGGCCACCAGCATGCTGCTCGACACGCTCGATGGCGTGGAGGGGGAGCGCGGCCTGCGGTCGCTCAAACTTGGGCATCAGCTTATGAATATCTAGACCTGGGCGTTGATTCTTGGACACTGCGCCACGCGTCTGCGCCTGGTGATTGCCGATAATTCCAGGGCTAACAAGGAGACCATCGAGAACGTCGACGGCGCCAAGGGCGTCTTTGAGGCTCAGGGCCAGCTCCAGATTTTTTTGGCACCGGCACCGTCAACAAGGTCTACGAGGAGTTCATCGCGCTTAGCGGCGTCGAAGCTGCCACCAAGGCCGAGGTCAAGTAGGCCGCGGCGCAGCAGCAGAACATCTTTATGCGCGCCATTAAGGTGCTCGGCGACGTCTTTGTTCCCATCATCCCCGCCATCGTGGCTTCGGGCCTCCTGCTGGGAATCATGAGCGCCCTCAACTTTATGGCCTCCAACGGCTTTATCGCGCTCGACACTAATAACTTTATCTACAAGATCGCCGACCTGGTCTCGGGAACGTACTTCGGCGTTCTGCAGATCCTGATCGGCTACTCCGCGGCTAAGGCCTTTGGCGCCAACCCGTATCTGGGCGCCGTCGTCGGCGGTGCGTTCATCAACTCCTCGCTGCAGAGCGCCTGCACGGTTGCCTCCGAGGGCGTGCTGACCGAGCTTATGGGCCTCAATCCCGAGGCGGCCGTTACCGGTATCCACCAGATGTACACCGCCATCGACCTGGGCCAGCTCGCCCAGTACGGCGTGACCTACTGGCTGCCTATCGCCAGCGCTGCCAATATCGCCCAGGGTGGTGCCGCGCTTGCCATTGCCTTTAAGACCTGCGATGCCAGGATCAAGGGCTTGGCGCTTCCTTCGGCCCTGTCCGCCTTCATGGGCATTACCGAGCCTGCCATCTTTGGTGTGAACCTGCGCTTCTTTAAGCCCTTCATCGCCGGCTGCATCGGCGGCGGTTGCGGCGCCCTGGTCTGCGCGCTCACCTCGCTTGCCGCTTCCGGCACGGGCGTTACCGGTATCTTCGGTATCCTGCTGTGCCTGGCCCAGCCCGTGCAGTACGCGATCATGTTCGCGGTCGCCGCGCTGGTTTCCTTTGGCGTCTCGTTTGTCCTGTACAAGGACGAGCCCAAGGCTTCCGAGCAGGCCTAAGAGCTTTTGATTGAGGGGGTGCCCGCGGGTTGTTTGCTCGCGGGCGTTTCCCGTATCTGGTGCCGATCTCTGGTGCCTTGTAACTTTCGATCCGTTAGGACTTTGATATGTCTAATGCACTTGGTCGCGACCTTGCAAAGTTGGTTGCCGCTGTTGACGCTGCCGCTTCTGAGTGCGGTCATGGCGCGTATGGCCAGCACTTCCATATTATGCCGCAGGCGGGTTGGCTCAATGACCCCAACGGTCTTTGCCAGGCGGGCGGCGTGTTCCATGCCTATTTTCAGTATGCGCCCTTTGATGTCGAGGGCGGCGTTAAGGTCTGGGGCCATGCGACGAGTCGCGATCTTATGACGTGGGACTACGTTGGCGCCCCGCTGCTGCCCGACGAGCCGTTCGATTGCCACGGTGTGTATTCGGGCTCCGCGCTTGCCGAGGACGGCCGCATTCGCGTGCTGTACACGGGCAACGTTAAGCTTTCCGATGCAGATGGCACGTACGACTACGTCAATACCGGCCGCCGCGCCGATACTGTTTATGTCGAGAGCGTTGATGGCCTTGCCGGTCGGGAGTTCAGCCAAAAGCGCGTGGTGCTGGCGTCCGATGATTATCCCGAGGATTTGACCTGCCACGTGCGCGACCCCAAGGTGTGGCGCGATGATGATGGGCGTTACCACATGGTGCTGGGCGCGCGTCGTCGCGTGGATGGACCGCATGTCGAGAGCCGTTTTTGTGCGATGCACGGCGAGGGCGCCGGGCGCGATGTGGGTGAGATTCTGGTGTATGGCTCGGCCGACATGTTGAGCTGGGAGCTCGAGAGCCGTGTGTCTACGCCCGAGCGTTTTGGCTTTATGTGGGAGTGCCCGGGATACCTTGAGCTTGAGGCCGATGGCGGTGTACCGGCGAAGTTCCTCTCCTTCTCGCCCCAGGGTCTTGAGGGTGGTCGTTGGGACCGCGGCAATGTGTATGCCGCTGGCTACATGCCCGTCACGGGTGACATTACGGGTGGTGACGGTGCCTATGAGCTGGGCGATTTCCGCCTGTGGGACGCCGGTTTTGACTTCTATGCTCCGCAGGAGTTCACGGCCGAGGACGGTCGCCACATTTTGATCGGCTGGATGGGCATGCCCGATGAGCCGACCTATGGTAACGCACCCACCGTGGCGTGTGGCTGGCAGCACTGCATGACGGTGCCGCGTGAGCTTACAGCCGGTGCTGGCGGCGTGGTGCTGCAGCAGCCGGCGCGCGAGATCGAGCGCCATTATGCCTCGGTGCGTGTGGGAGAGGGCTCGTTGGAGGTTGCCGGCGATACCTGCTTTGACGTTGTTGTCAACGGTGTCGACGGCGCGTTTACCGCGACCGTTGATGGCGAGCTGAAGCTGGCGTTTGTGCCCGCCGAGGGCGAGCTGCCCGCGCGCTTTGAGATGCGATTTGCCGATGAAGGCCGCGCTTCTGCCGGCTGCGGTCGTACCGTGTGCTGGGAGCCCGTCGACGAGGTGTGCAACGTGCGCATTGTCGGCGATGTCTCGTCGGTCGAGGTGTTTGTGAACGATGGCGCGCTCGTGTTTTCGACACGCATCTATCCCGAGGCCTATGGCGTGACCGTTGACGCTCCGGGTGCGAGTGTGAGCTATCACTCGCTCATCATCTAGGTGATTCGTCGCATATCGGCGCTATACTGCAGCCGTTGCCCACGATGCGGGGAACACCCGCATCGTGGGTTTTTGTTTTGAAGGGACGGTACCGCATGGGCGTACAGCAGCTAGAAGAGGCCTGGGTTTTGAGGACCGGCGCGCGTGAAGCGCGGTTACTCGCGGCCTCGCATGTGCCAGCAGCGTTGTCGCAATTGGGGATTGTGAGCCCCGGTGACCGCCTGGTTGCGTTTGCCGATGACTTTGCCGATACGTTTTCGCGCGGCTTTGATGCCTGCGACGTGGCTATGGTGGGGGAGCCCTCGGTTTTAGCGTTTGCTGCTGCGTCCGAGGGCTTTGATGCTTCGTTTGATGCCGAGGGGCCGCATCTGTGGTGGTTCGTCAACTCTATCGGCGGGTTTGGTTTGCGTGTGCCTGACCTTCGCGCTCTGGGTCGAGCGGCTCGCGAGGCCCATGCGCTGCTGGTTGTGGACAACACCGTGGCATGCGTCTTTGGCTGCGATCCGCTGCGGCTGGGTGCCGTCCTGTCGCTTGAGGCGCTCGACCGTGTGTGCGCCGGTAAGGCTCCGCGCAAGATCGTTGCCGCTTCGGTGGCGCGCTCGCAGCTCAAGCGCCATCGTGTGGATGCTGCTGCAGAGTGCGCGCATGCGTTGTTTGTGGGCTGCGGTGCTTTGGCGCTCGACCTTTCTACCGAGGATGCCGACGTGCTGGAGCGCGGGCTTTCCTCGCTCGACGCCCGCATGCAGGCACACTTCGACCGCGCCCGTGCACTGGCCGAGTATCTGGCGGCCAACGAGATGGTGCGCAACGTTCGCTATCCCGGGTTGAGCTCTCATCCCGACCATGCAGTTGCAACGGGAATCCTCGAACACGGCTTTGGCCCAGCAGTTGAATTTGACCTTATCGAGCGTAGCGCGGGTGAGCTGTTCGACGTTTTGCCGGGGGAGTTTCGCACATCGCCTGCCGGTGGCGCAACGACGCGCCTTTCGGCCCCACGCGGCAAGCAGGGGAGCACCATCCGCCTCTTCGCCGGTACCGACGACCCCTTGCAGGTGGCTGTTACCCTCGATAACGCCCTCCGATGATTTTTCTGGGACGGGGATTAAAAAATCATCGTGTACCTAATGATTTTTTAATCCCCGTCCCAGAAAAATCATCTATGGTGACCGACCAGCTAAAAGCCCCGTTCCAAATTGGCTACTCTTTGATGCTGGCGATGAGGTCGTTTGCTTTGGTGGCAATGACGTCGTTGATGTCGGCCTGCAGCTCCTCGTAGACCGCTATGGCTCGCTCGCCGGCCGGCGTGAGCGTGGATCCGCGGGCGCCATCGCGCTCGATGAGCTTGCAGCCCAGCTGACCTTCGGCTTCGTTCACGATGCGCCAGGCCTTAGAATACGCCATGCCCATGCTCTTGGCGGCACGGTTGAGCGAGTGCTCCCGGGCAATACCCTGCAGCAGCAAGACGCAGCCATGGCCGAACACGCCCGGCAAATCCTTGTCGCACGCTTGAATGACCAACTTTGCCGTCGTCTTGTACTCCATGTGCTCCACGTCTTCCCGCTAAAGTGTTTGCTGGGCAAACGCAAAGCCTGCGTCAAACCCTCGTGTGCTCTTCTTAAATCATGCATTGTAGCAGTCAAAGTGCGTTAAGATACTTCCCCAGTATTGGGCGCCCAAGGTTGGGCTGGGTCCTACGAGGCCTGCAGCCGACCGGTCGCATGGAAAAAGGAGAAACATGGCTACGTTCTTTCCCGGTGAGTCCCACACGTTTTCGGAGTATCTGCTGGTCCCTGGTTACTCGTCCTCGCAGTGCATCCCCAACAACGTCTCTCTTAAGACGCCGCTAACCCGCTTCAAGCGCGGTGAGAAGCCGGCAATCACCCTGAACATCCCCATGGTTTCCGCCATCATGCAGTCCGTCTCGGGCGTCGACATGGGTGTCGCGCTCGCTACCGAGGGTGGCCTGTCCTTCATTTACGGTTCTCAGACCCCCGAGTCCGAGGCTGCTATGGTCAAGGCCGTTAAGGATCACAAGGCTGGTTTCGTTCAGTCCGATTCCACGCTGACACCCGACATGACCATGGAGCAGGTCATCGAGCTCAAGGAGAAGACCGGTCACTCCACCATGCCGGTCACCGACGACGGTACCCCCAAGGGTAAGCTCCTGGGTATCGTTACCAGCCGTGACTATCGTCCCAGCCGTGATGACCACCAGAAGAAGGTCTCTGAGTTCATGACCCCGCGTGAGCAGCTCATCGTGGGCGACAAGAACATCAGCCTCAAGGTCGCCAACGACGTCATCTGGGACAACAAACTCAACGCCCTGCCGATCGTCGACGACAACGATCACCTTATGGGCATCGTCTTCCGCAAGGACTACGACAGCCACAAGACCAACCCCAACGAGCTACTCGACGGCGATAAGCGCTACATGGTCGGCGCCGGTATCAACACCCGCGACTATGCTGAGCGCGTGCCGCTGCTTATCGAGGCTGGCGCCGATGTCCTGTGCATCGACTCCTCCGAGGGTTTCAGCGAGTGGCAGAAGCGCACCATCGAGTGGATCCGCGCAAACTACGGCGAGGACGTCAAGGTCGGTGCCGGTAACGTTGTCGACGCCGAGGGCTTCCGCTTCCTGGCAGACTGCGGTGCCGACTTCATCAAGGTCGGTATCGGCGGCGGTTCCATCTGCATTACCCGCGAGACCAAGGGCATCGGCCGTGGCCAGGCCACCGCGCTGATCGATGTCTGCCGCGCTCGCGACGAGTACTACGAGGAGACCGGCGTCTACGTGCCCGTGTGCTCCGACGGCGGCATCGTCTACGACTACCACATGACGCTCGCCCTTGCCATGGGTGCCGACTTTATGATGCTGGGCCGTTACTTCGCCCGCTTTGACGAGAGCCCGACCGAGCGCGTCAACGTCAACGGCCAGTACATGAAGGAGTACTGGGGCGAGGGTTCTGCGCGTGCCCGCAACTGGCAGCGCTACGACCTGGGCGGCGCGGCGAAGCTCAGCTTCGTCGAGGGCGTCGACTCCTACGTTCCCTATGCCGGTTCCCTCAAGGACGGCGTGGGCGGCACGCTCTACAAGGTCAAGTCCACGATGTGCAACTGCGGTGCCCTCTCGATCCCCGAGCTCCAGGAAAAGGCACGCCTGACCCTGGTCTCCTCGACCTCGATCGTCGAAGGCGGAGCCCACGACGTCGTAGTCAAGGACTCCCAACAGAGCGTAACGTATCGATAAGATAAGACCTGCACATAAAGGTTGAGCCCCAACCACGTTATTTAGATAAAGCGAGATGCCTACAAGTCGCAGGCATCTCGCTTGTTGTATTTGCTATCATCAGTCAAGTTAACCTTAGGGTCGGGCGGCTTAGCTTTGTTCGCTACAAGTTCCGCACGCAAAGAAGAGCACTTAATGTGCTCTTCGTCTTGCGCAGGACTGTCCGCAGTAGCGAACAAAGCTAAGCCGACCGACCCCATTAAAGATTAAAGGAGCTGATATGTGCGATTGCACAGATCATAAGGACGAGATCCCTGCCTACGACGCGCAGGCCATTGAGTCCAAGTGGATGAAGGCCTGGGAGGACTCCAACCTCTTTGCCGTCGACACCGACGCCAGCAAGCCCAAGAAGTACGTGCTCGAGATGTTCCCGTATCCGTCGGGCGATCTGCACATGGGCCACGCGCGCAACTATACCATCGGCGATGCCATGGCCCGTCAGGCCCGCATGCGCGGCTACGATGTGCTGCACCCCATCGGCTTTGACGCCTTTGGCCTGCCTGCCGAGAACGCCGCCATCAAGCACAACACGCAGGCTGCCGCCTGGACGTATAAGAACATGGACCAGGCTCTCGCCACGATGAAGCGCATGGGTTTCTCCTACGATCTGGATCGCATGGTCAAGACCTGCAGCCCCGACTACTACCGTTGGGGTCAGTGGATCTTTGAGAAGTTGTGGGAAAAGGGTCTGGTCTACCGTAAGAAGAACCCGGTCAACTGGTGCCCCACCTGCAAGACCGTTCTGGCCAACGAGCAGGTCACCGAGGGCAAGTGCTGGCGCTGCAGCACCGAGCCCGAGAAGCGCGACCTGGAGCAGTGGTACTTCAAGATTACCGAGTACTCCCAGGAGCTGCTCGACGATTTGGAGAAGCTCCCCGGCTGGCCCGAGCGCGTCAAGCAGATGCAGGCCAACTGGATCGGTCGTTCCGAGGGCGCCGAGGTCGACTTTACCCTGTGCGACCAGGATGGCGAGCCCATTGAGGGCGACGAGGGTAAGATCACCGTCTTCACCACGCGAGCCGACACGCTCTTCGGTGTCTCCTTCTTTGTCCTGGCTCCCGAGTACGCTCGTCTGCACGAGCTCGTCGAGGGCACGGAGTACGAGGAGGCCGTGACCAAGATCGTCGAGGACTCCAAGCATATCTCCGCCGTCGAGCGTGCCCAGGGCACCCTCGAGAAGCACGGTGCCTTTACCGGCCGCTACGTGGTGAACCCGGTCAACGGCGAGAAGGTCCCCGTGTGGGTTGCCGATTATGTCGTTGCCGACTACGGCACCGGCGCCGTCATGGCCGTTCCCTGCGGCGACCAGCGCGATTTTGAGTTTGCCCGCAAGTACGACCTGCCGATCGTGCCGATCATCCTGGACGATGACGACCGCGCAGCCGTCGAGGCTAACGGTGAGACCATCGATACCTTCCATGCCGAGACCGTCGACTGGGATTGCGCCCACGCTGCCGAGGGCACGCTCGTCCAGTCCGGCAAGTACACCGGCATGCGCGGCGGTAAGCACTCCGAGGGCGAGGCTGCGATCGTGGCCGACCTCGAGGCCATGGGCTGCGGTCGTCGCAAGGTCGAGTTCCGCCTGCGCGACTGGCTCATCAGCCGCCAGCGTTATTGGGGCAACCCCATCCCGGCCATTCACTGCGAGCACTGCGGTATTGTGCCCGTGCCCGAGGATCAGCTGCCGGTGACGCTGCCCGAGAACCTGGACCTGGGCGCCGGCGAGACGCTTGCCGAGTGCAAGGACTTCTACGAGACCACCTGCCCGGTCTGCGGCCGCCCGGCCAAGCGCGAGACCGATACCATGGACACCTTTACCTGCTCCAGCTGGTATTACCTGCGCTATACCGACCCGCACAACACCGAGCTGCCCTTCTCCCGCGAAGCCGCCGACCGTTGGATGCCCGTCGATAACTACATCGGCGGCATCGAGCACGCCATTTTGCACCTGCTCTACAGCCGCTTCTTTACCAAGGCGCTGCGCGACCTGGGCCTGCTGAGTGTGGACGAGCCCTTCACCAACCTGCTGTGCCAGGGCATGGTCAAGGACGAGAACGGCGAAACCATGTCCAAGTCCAAGGGCAACGTCGTGCCCCCGAGCTCGGTCATTGAGCCCTACGGCGCCGACACCATGCGTCTGGCGATCCTGTTTATCGCCCCGCCCGAGAAGGACTTCGACTGGGATCCCAAGGCCGTCGAGGGCGCCAACCGCTTCATCAAGCGCGCCTGGCGTATCGTGTGGCAGCTCGTCCAGTCCGGCGACGCCAACGTGGCCTTCGACAAGTCCGCACTCGACGAGGTCGCGATGAAGCTCTATCGCGAGCGTCACCGCACCATCGCCAAGTGCACCGAGGACTTCGATCGTGGCCAGTTCAACACCGCCATCTCGGCCGTCATGGAGCTCGTCAACGCGGCGAGCGCCTACCTCAACGCCACCGAGGGTGCCGCCCGCGACAAGGCGCTGTGCTACGGCGTGGCTAAGGATATCGTGAGCGTCCTTGCCCCCATCTGCCCGTTCTGGGCCGACGAACTGTGGCACGAGGCCCTCGGCTGCGAGGGCAACGCCTACACCGCCGCCTGGCCCGAGTTCGACCTGGCCGAGTCCATCGAGGATACGGTGCAGATCGTCGTCCAGGTGCTCGGCAAGGTCCGTGGCCGCATCGACGTCGCCCGCGACGCCTCCAACGAGGAGATGCAAGCTGCCGCTGAGGAAGCCGTTGCCAAGTGGCTTGAGGGCAAGACGGTCGTCAAGGCCATCTGCGTGCCCGGCAAGCTGGTCAACCTGGTGGTCAAGTAAGCGCTGCGCGTAAAGCTGACATGCAATAAACGAGGGACGGTCCGGTTGGGTCGTCCCTCGTTTTGTGTTGTCTGCCCTGCTTAGTCAGTGCGTCGCACCGTCTTCTACGGGATGTGTACCAGGTCCCTAAAGTAAACGTTGCCCGTTGCCTCTTCGAACATCCAAATGTTGAGGTAGATGTCGTTGAGGTCGTTGTTCACATCAAAGTCCGGGTCGTCGAAGGTGCCTACAAAGGCGAGCATGGCGCGCGTTTCCTCGCCCGCTGCGACCTGCTGGCGCATGCGCACATCGCGGACCACGCCGTTGACGTAGGCATAGGAGTCCACATCGCCAAACATCATGTCGACATCGGTATTGTTGGTCACCGTAAAGACGAGCGCCGCGTCTCCGTAGCCGTCGGTGTCCTTGCCCACGCAGGTAACATGGACGTTTTCGTCTGCCTCAAGGTCGATGGGGAACTGTTCTTGGGGGTCGGGACCCAAGCCCTGGGGATCGACGGTGTCTTCGTTTATTTTGTCGAAGCTCTCCGATGACGTCGTTTTCTCGATGGCTTTTGTGCTGCCGAGATCCGGTTCGCATGGTCCGGTTTTGCCATCGATGTTGTTGCAGGCCGTCAGAGCGAACGAACAGGCAGCTACGACGAGCGCGGTCGCGCAGAGGGTGCCTAGGCGTTCCATGGATCCTCCTTGCCGTGGAGATACTGGAAGGTTGTGTGGTCAATGCGTGCGGCAGGCTTTCTCGCTACAGAATGCCTCTCAGCTTTAGTCTGGCCGATGTGCGCCCAGGGATGGAATGCCCATAGGGCCCGATTCGGTCGGCGCTCTGGGACGCATGGCCCGTTTTGGGGCTGTTGAGGGTGCGCCGCATGGGGCTCCTCGGTCAATTGTCCTATTCTTGTGGAGAACCTGTGCGCACGCTGACCTGCAGATTCGTACTGTGCTTGCGCGTTTCCGCAGCTATTGGTATAGTTTGCTTGCAAATGAAGTTGTAATTGAAAGAAGTGGGGTTTCGGCCCCGCTTCTTTTTTGTATGGATGGAGGTGCCGCAATGGTCAAGACCAAGACCGAGCAGGCGATCATCGACGCGCTCGAGGCCGTCGCTCCCCAGCACGATGTCGACATCGTCGACGTCGAGCTCGTGGGCGCCACCAAGGCCCCCTGCGTGCGCGTGCGTATCGAGGGTGCTGAGGGTCAGAGCCTGTCGCTCAACGACGTCACGGCCAACACCAAATGGGTCGGCGATGTAATCGAGGAGCTCGACCCCATCTCTTCGAGCTATACGCTCGAGGTGTCGAGCCCGGGCATGGCGCGCCCGCTGCGCCGTCCGCGCGACTTTGCCCGCTTTGTGGGCGAGAATTGTGAGCTCACCTCCACCGCCACCGAGGGCCGTCGCAAGTACGCCGGCAAGATTGCCGCTGCGACCGAGACCGACGTGACCCTCGAGCTCGAGGACGGCGAGTCCGTCACCCTCGATTTCTCTGATGTTAAAAAGTGCAAGTTGAAGCCCACCTACGACTTCAAGCCCGCGAAGGAAGGAAAGTAAGATGGCAGCATCCGACATGATGTCCGCCCTGATGGAGCTTTGCCAGGAGAAGCACATCGACCAGCTCTACCTGATCGACCGCCTGGAGCAGTCGCTCGCCAAGAGCTATGCCGAGATCCTGCATCTTGAGTGGGGCGCCAAGGTGACCATCGACCGCACCACCGGCAAGATCTATGTCTACCGCCTGGAGCCGATCGACGATTCCATGGACGAGGAGGGCAACTTCACCGAGTTCGAGGAGATCGACGTCACCCCCAAGAACACGAGCCGC
This sequence comes from uncultured Collinsella sp., assembly GCA_958453935.1. GTDB lineage: Bacteria > Actinomycetota > Coriobacteriia > Coriobacteriales > Coriobacteriaceae > Collinsella. The sequence goes on from CAUDZT010000007.1 coordinate 11,757, forward strand.
ATCGCCGCCCAGCACGCCAAGGCAGAGATCAACGCCATCGTGCGCAACTCCGCCCGCGAGCAGATCTACGAGGAGTTCTCCGGCCGCATCGGTGACCTCATCAGCGGTACCGTGCTGCAATCCACGCCCGACTTCACGATCGTCAAGATTCGCGAGGGCGTCGAGGCCGAGCTGCCGCACTTCGATCAGCGCCGTTACGAGAACGAGCGCAACGAGCGCCCGATGGGCGAGCGCTACCTGCACAACCAGCACATCAAGGCCGTGATCATCGACGTTCGCGACCCCAACTCCAACCTGCAGCCGGTTCGTGGCGAGCACAGCCGTCCGCCGATTGTCATCTCCCGTACCCACCCCGAGCTCATGCGTCGTCTGTTTGAGCAGGAGGTGCCCGAGATCTATGAGGGCACCGTCCAGATCAAGTCGATCGCCCGCGAGCCCGGCCAGCGCTCCAAGGTCGCCGTCCACTCGCTTGACGACCGTCTGGATCCCGTGGGTGCCTGCGTCGGCCCCAAGGGCAGCCGTGTTCGCGCCGTCGTGGGCGAGCTCCGTGGCGAGCGCGTCGACGTCATCCTGTGGGATGCCGATCCTGCCGTCTACGTCGCCAACGCCCTTTCGCCCGCTAAGGTCACCCGCGTCCTCATCGACGAGGAGAAGGCCTACGCCGGCGTCATCGTGCCCGACGACCAGCTGTCCCTCGCCATCGGCAAGGAGGGCCAGAACGCCCGCCTCGCCGCGCGCCTGACCGGCTGGCACATCGACATCAAGTCCGAGACGCTTGCCGCCGACATCCTCAAGAACGTTCCCGTTCACGAGGAGCCCGCCGCCGACCTGATCGGTGACGAGGAGGACGAGGACGTCCGTCGCTGCGAGTATGTGTCCGAGGACGGCATCCAGTGCCGCAACCAGGCTCGTCCCGGCTCCCGTTTCTGCGGTGTCCACGACACCGACGCCTTCGATGATGCGGAGGACCTGATCTAGCGCGCGGTCGCGCCGGGCAGGTCCCGGCGCATCTCCCACGCTCGTTCAGTCTCTAGGCACCCAAGGTGCCAGAAAGGGTAGGTGAAGTCATATGGCAAAAGTCCGTGTGTCCACCCTGGCCAAAGAGTTCGGCATGACCTCCAAGGAACTGATGGGTCATCTCGCCGATATGAAGATTCCCGCTAAGTCCGCTTCCTCCACCTTGGAGGACGCCTATGTCGCCATGGTCCGCAAGCAGCTCGCCTCGGTGATTGAGGCCCGCGCTCAGGAAGTCGAGGCCGCCAAGCAGGCCGAGGAGCAGGCAGCTGCCGCCGAGGAGGCCGCTCGCGCCGCCGAGGCCGAGCGCGAGCGCATCGCTGCCGAGAAGGCACGTGAGGAGGAGCGCCGCCAGTTTGCCGTAGCCCAGGCTGCCGAGGAGGCTGCCCGCGCCGAGGCCGAGGCCAAGAAGAAGGCCGAGCAGGAGCGCCTTGCCCGCGAGAAGGAGGAGGCTGCCCGCGAGGCCCAGCGCCGCGCCGTTCCCGCTTCCGACTCCGGTTCGCGCTTCCGTTCGCTGCTCGACCAGATCGCCGCACAGGAGACCGTGCTCAAGGAGAAGAAGGACGCCGAGGACAAGGCCAAGGCCGAGCGCGCCGCCGAGCGCGGTAACCGTCGTGGCGGCAACAACGACCGCCGCGGTGGCCGTCGTAACGATCGCAACGCTTCCGACAACAACTCCGAGCGCAACGCCTCCGAGAGCCGTCCGCACAGCCATCGCACCAACGCCAGCAACAACGTCGCTGCCGGCATGGACTTCCCCAACCCCGATAAGCAGGGCAAGGGCAAGAAGCGCAAGGGCGGTCACAACAACGAAGAGGACCACTACAGCCGCATGGCTCGCGAGGCCGAGGAGTACAGCCGCGAGAAGGTCCTCGAGGAGGCCCGCGCTGCCGTCGAGGAGGCCTCTCGTGAGTCCACCGGTCGCCGCAAGAAGCGCAAGGAGAAGCGCGAGCGCGAGGCTGCCAAGGCTCAGGAGGAGCGCAAGATTGAGGAGGCATTGGCCCAGGGCGTGAACCCCGAGGAGCTCGACGCCATCAAGGTTTCCCAGGGCGTTACCGTCCAGGAGCTCGCCGAGGCGCTCGACGTTCCGGCCAACGACATCATCAAGCGCCTGTTCCTGCTGGGTACGCCGCTCACCATGACGCAGTCCATGTCCGACGACCTCGTCGAGCTCGTTGCCGACGACTTGGGTCGTCAGATCAAGATTATCACCCCCGAGGAGGAGAACACCTTCTCGTTCTACGACGATCCCGCCGACCTTAAGCCGCGCGCACCGGTCGTCACCGTCATGGGCCACGTCGACCACGGCAAGACGTCGCTGCTCGACGCCATCCGTCACACCGGCGTTGCTGCCGGCGAGGCGGGCGGCATTACGCAGGCCATCGGTGCTTCGCAGGTCATGATCAACGACCGCAAGATCACCTTCATCGATACCCCCGGTCACGCCACCTTTACGGCTATGCGTGCCCGTGGCGCCAAGGTGACCGACATCGTCATTCTGATCGTGGCTGCCGACGACGGTGTCATGCCCCAGACGGTCGAGTCGATCAACCACGCCAAGGCCGCCGGCGTACCCATCGTTGTCGCCGTCAACAAGATCGATAAGCCCGGCGCCAACCCCGACCGTGTGCGTCAGGAGCTCACCGAGTACGGCGTCATCCCCGAGGAGTGGGGCGGACAGAACATGTTCGTCAACATCTCGGCCAAGCAGAAGATCGGTATCGACGATCTGCTCGAGACCGTGCTGCTCCAGGCAGATGTGCTCGAGCTCAAGGCCAACCCGGACACCTTTGCCTCCGGCAACGTCCTCGAGGCCAAGCTCGACAAGGGCCGCGGCTCGGTCGCTACCGTGCTCGTGACCCGCGGTACCCTGCACGTGGGCGATACGCTTGTCGCCGGCCTCACCTACGGCCGCGTCCGCGCCATGCTCGACCCCAAGGGCCGCGCCGTCACCGAGGCCGGTCCCTCCGACGCCGTTGAGATCCTGGGCCTGCAGTCCGTGCCCAACGCCGGTGACGAGTTCCGTGTGTTCGAGGACGAGCGCGAGGCTCGCGCCCTTGCCGACGAGCGTTCGCTCAAGGCCCGTATCGAGGAGCAGAGCCGCGTCAAGCACGTTACGCTCGATAACCTCTTCGAGACCATTGCCGACGCCGAGGTCAAGGAGCTCAACCTGATCATCAAGGCCGACGTCCAGGGTTCCATCGAGGCCCTTCAGGACTCGCTCGACAAGATGGATCAGTCCGAGGTCCGCATCAACACGATCCACTCCGCCGTTGGCGCCATCAACGAGACCGACGTCGTCCTGGCCGACGCCTCCAACGCCATCATCATCGGCTTTGGTGTGCGTCCCGACGGCAAGGCTCGCTCCGCTGCCGAGCGCGAGGGCGTCGAGATCCGTTGCTACGACGTTATCTACAAGTGCCTCGAGGAACTTGACGCTGCCCGTATCGGCATGCTCAAGCCCACCGAGGTCGAGGTCTCCACGGGTACCGCGACCGTCCTGGATACCTTCAAGGTGCCCAAGGTTGGTATCGCCGCCGGTGTCCGCGTCGAAGAGGGCGAGATCGCCGCGACCGATTCTGTGCGCCTGGTGCGTGACGGCATCGTGGTCTTCAACGGTAAAATCGCCTCGATGCGCCACTACAAGGACGAGGCCAAGAGCCTCAAGAGCGGCTCCGAGGGCGGTATTGGCCTGGAGAACTTCCAGGACATCAAGCCTGGCGACACCATTGAGGGTTACCGCATCGACCAGGTTGCCCGTACCGAGTAGGGGGTAGCGCTATGAAGCAAACGCAGGCAACCCGCCGTCTGGGCGAGCAGCTTCGCGAGAAGCTCGGTTATATCCTGCTCTTTGAGGTTTCCGATCCGCGTCTCGACCTGGTCACCCTGACCGCGGTCGAGGTCGCGGTGGACCGTTCGTTCGCGCGCGTGTACGTGTCGTGCGACGCGAGCCGCTACGACGAGGTCATGGAGGCGCTTGCCAGCGCCAAGGGCCGCATCCGTAGCCTGTTGGCCCGCTCGCTCGATTGGCGCGTCACGCCCGAGCTCGATTTTCGCATCGATCGCTCGACCGATGAGGCCGAGCGCATCACGCGCGCGCTGGAAAACGTTCCCGCCACGCTTGCGGTCGAAAAGGACGAGGACGGCTATCCCATAGCGGATGCCGCCCAGGAGGCAGCTTTAGATGAGTAATTCCGCCGACCTTGCATCGTGCGAGTCTGCAGATATTCAGCGACGCATCCTCGAGCTCATCGAGGATGCGTCCTCCATTGCGATTTCGGGACATACGTCTCCCGATGGTGATGCCCTGGGCTCCGTGCTGGGTCTGGGCCTCTCGCTTATGAAGTTTTTTCCCAACAAGGACATTGCCCTGCTGCTGGCAGACGATGACCCGGTTCCGCGCATTTACCGCTTTATGGAGGGCGCCGACCGTCTGGTGCCGGCATCTGCGTATACCGGCAATCCGGACCTGTTCATCTCGGTGGACGTGCCGGTCGTCGAGCGTCTGAACAACTCAGCCGAGGTACTCCGCCGCTCGTCGCATGTGGTGTGCTTCGATCATCATCCGGCGCGTGAGGAATTTGCCGAGCTGAGCCTGAGGTGCGTCGGCGCCGCGGCCTGCGCCATGATCATCGACCGCTTTTTGGACAATTGCGGCATTGTGGCTCGCAATGGTGTCGCGACCTGCCTGCTGTGCGGCTTGGTGACCGATACCGGTCGTTTTCAGTACCAAAACGCCGATGCCGCCGCGTTCCATGCTGCCTCGCGCCTGGTCGCGCACGGTGCCGATCCGGCGCGCGTCGCGCTCGAGGTCTACCAGAGCATGCGCGTGGAGTTCTTGCATCTCAAGTCCATCGTTATGGGCCGCATCAAAACAGTGGCGCACGGTCGCGTGGCATATAGTTATGCGTACCAGAGCGACCTCGAGGCTTGCGGCGTCACTTCGGATGAGTGCGACGGCCTGGTCGATGTGGTGCGTTCGGTTATGGGCGTGGAGGTCTGCCTGTTTCTGAAGGGCATTGAGGGCGATACCAAGGTACGCGGCAACCTGCGCTCCAAGGGTGACCTCGATGTGTCCGAGATTGCTGCCAACTTTGGCGGTGGCGGGCATCATGCCGCCGCCGGCTTTTCCAACAACGGAACGATTCTCGAGACGCTCACCGTGGCACTTCCCATGCTGGCCGAGCTGGTAGGGGAGGATCCCGCTTCGGTGACCGTCGAGCTCTAACATTTTGGATGGTACATGGCTCGTCGTACGCCTTCTCAATTGAATATGCTGCTCGCCGTCGATAAGCCGGTGGGCTGTACGTCCCACGACGTGGTATCGCAGTGCCGACGCACCCTTCATGAGCGACGCGTCGGCCATGCCGGTACGCTCGACCCCATGGCCTCGGGTGTCATGGTGGTGGGCGTGGGCCAGGCGACCCGTCTGCTGGGCATGCTAACCCTCGATACCAAAAGTTATGTCGCCGATATTTCGTTTGGCGTCGAGACCAATACCGATGACGCGGAGGGCGAGGCCGTCCGCACGGTGCCCGTTGCCCCCGAGCTGCGCGATCTCGCTTACGCCCGTGAGCAGCTGGCCGCTATGCTTGGCCCGCAGTTGCAGGTGCCGCCAGCGTTTTCGGCCATCTCGGTCAATGGCGTTCGCGCCTATAAGAGTGCTCGCGAGGGCAATGCGGTTGAGTTGCCCCCGCGCCCCGTCGAGGTCTATGCCGCCGACCTGATCGCCGTGGGCGGCGAGGGCGATACGTGCGTCTGGACCGTGGCGTTTTCGGTAAGCAAGGGCACCTACATTCGCGCGCTCGCTCGCGATCTGGGTCGCGCCTGCGATAGTGCTGCGCATATTTCCGCGCTGCGCCGCACGGCCTCCGGCGTGGTTTCCATTGGCGCCTGTCATGCGGTAGAGGAGCTCTCTGCCGAGACCGCTGCCGGTTTCGCTCTGGATCCCATCGCCGCCCTAGGTGCCACGCGAGTCGATTTGCCGGGTAATCTTGCAGACGACCTGCTTTGTGGCCGCCGCATTCCCGTTGAACGCGCGCTTGCGGACTTCGATACGGCGAAGGCGCCGTTCGCGCTCGTACTCGATGGGGGATTGAAGGCGCTTGCTCGTATCGAGGGCGGCCGCTTTGTGATGGAGCACGTCTTTCCGCAGGCGATCGGCGGTGTTCGATGATGCTGACGCCCCACGAGCTCGCGCGTATCTTTTTCGCGGGTGAGTTGGATGAGGCCCGTATCGTTTCTGCCGATGCATTTGATGGGTGCGAGTTCTTGGGTGCCGCGTCGATCGCTATTGGCGTGTTTGATGGCGTGCATCGTGGGCACCAAGAGCTGATTGACGCGGTTGTTCGCGATGCACGTTCCCACGGCAGCAAAGCGGTCGTGGTCACCTTCGATCCTGATCCGGACGTCGTGGTGAGTCCGTCGCCCGCCCAAAAATTGATGACGACGGCCGACCGCCTGCATGCCCTGGCTCAAACCGGGGTCGATGCGGTGGTGGCCGTTCCCTTTACGCCCGCCGTGGCGGCACTCGACCATGTCGGGTTTCTGGCGCTGTTGTCGCGCGTTGTCGATATTCGCTCCATTCGTGTAGGCAGCGACTTTAGGCTCGGCCGCGGCGGTGCTTCGGGCGTTGCCGAAATGCGCGCCTGGGGCACTGAGCGTGGGGTTGACGTTTACGGTCACGACCTGCTCTGCGTTAACGGGCAGACCGTCTGCGCCACGCGCGTCCGCCATGAGCTGGGTCAGGGTCATGTGGAGCTGGCTGCCGAGCTTCTTGGCCGTCCCTATATGCTGCGCGGCGTTGTGGCGGCTGGCCGTCACGAGGGCTCCGACATGGGCTTTCCCACGGCAAACATCCAGGTGCCCGACGGCATCCAAGTGCCTGCCGATGGCGTCTATGAGGGTCTGGTGCTGGTCGACGATACCGTATGGCCTGCTGCCGTTAACGTCGGCCTGCCGCCGACCTATGCCGATGATGCCGCCTCGGCGCATCTCGAGGCCAACTTGATCGGCTATGCGGGCGACCTGTATGGCGCTTCCGTGTCGCTGGCGTTTACGCGCTGGCTGCGTCCGTCTCGCGTGTTCGATTCCCTGGACGAGTTGATTACGACCGTCGAGGGTAATATCGACGATATCCGTCATAACTTGGGTGAGCAGGGGGTGAGTATCCGTGATTAGCGATGAGGAAAAAGATCAGGTACGCGCAGCGTCGGACCTGGTTGCCATCGTGCAAGAAACGGTTGAGCTCAAGCCCCGCGGCCATGAGTTTTGGGGCTGCTGCCCGTTTCATGGCGAAAAGACCCCATCGTTTCACATTATCCCTGCTACGCAGGTGTGGCATTGCTTTGGCTGCGGCGAGGGCGGCGACGTCTTTACCTACATCATGAAGCGCGAGAACCTGAGTTTTCCCGAGTCGATCCGCTATTTGGCTGATCGTGCGGGCATTGAACTGCACGATACCGGTGCGCAGCGCGATCGCGGCACCAAGCGTGCCCGCATCTATGACCTGTGCGCCGAAACGGCTCAGTTCTACCACACCATGCTTATGCGTGGTAGGGACAGCCGTCCGCGCGAGTACTTTGCCAGCCGTGGCATGGGCGGAGATGTCTGTCGCCGCTACTGCCTGGGTTTTGCGCCGGGTCGCAACGCGCTGGTTTCGCACCTGTCTCAGGCGGGCTTTACCCCGCAGGAGATGATCGACGCCAACGTGGCCGTAAGCCGTGGGCGCGGACAGCTCGCAGACCGCTTTTACGACCGTGTGATGTTTCCCATCTTTGATGAACAGGGTCACAATATCGCCTTTGGCGGGCGCATCATGGGCGATGGTCAGCCCAAGTACCTCAACACCGCCGAGACGAGCGTGTTTCATAAAAAGCGAAACCTCTATGGCTTTAACTGGGCCAAGGAGTTTATCGTTGCTCAGGATACTGCCATCGTGGTGGAGGGCTATACCGATTGCATCGCCTGCTGGGAGGCGGGGATCAAAAATGTCGTCGCCACGCTGGGCACGGCGCTCACGGAACATCACGTTAAGACGCTCACCCGTTTTGCCAAGCGCATTGTATATATGTTCGATGGCGACGCCGCCGGTCAAAAGGCCGCTCGCCGCGCGATTCAGTTTATCGAGCAGGATTCGATGGACCTGCGCTGCGTGGTGCTTCCCGACGGCAATGACCCCATGGAGTTCATCACCGCGCATGGTGGCGAGGCACTGCAGGCGCGTATCGATGCCGCCGAGCCCCTCATGGACTTTGTGTACCGCTCGCTGCAGGAGTCGAGCGACATTACCACGCCGGGCGGTCGTGCCAAAGCGCTCGAGGACGCGCTGACGCTCATCTATCCGCTACGCGACAGTTATATGATCGACACGTACTTTATCCAGATTGCCGATCTGTTGGGTTTGGACCTGGAGACAGTGCGCGCGAGCTCGGGCCGTGTGTTTCGCGATGTCGCCAAGCGTGAGGATGCCGAGCGCCGGCGTGAGCAGAGCTACGAGCGTCAACGCGCGCAAGCTGAGCGCGCGGGCGGTTCGCAGGGACGAAGCTCGGGCGGCGGTGCGGCTGGTGCACGCAGTGCCGGTCGCGGTGCCTGGGCCGCGGGTGCGACGCCACCGGTGTCCGCACCGGTCGAAGAAGAGCCGTATGACTACGTCCCGCTCGATGCCTACGGCGCCGCGCCCGTGGAGGTCGTCGACGACCTGCCGCCGATCGACGCGCCTGATGGTATGGGCGCTGTACCTGTGACTGATGGTTCGGGTGCTCCGGCTGCGGCGGCGCCGATGGTTCTTACTGATCTTGAGCGTAAGTCCTTGGCAGGGGAGCGTGAGCTGCTGACCATGCTCACGAGCTACCCCGACCTGTTCCGCACGTATGCCGACCGCATCTGCTCTATCGAGTGGGTTGACCCACGTCACGAGTCCATCGCATGGGCCGTTCTGGCAACGCCGCCGGGAACCGATCCTGCAGCCTGCATGGATGCGGCGCGTTCGGTGTGTCCCGAGGCGGCAACGCTTGTGAGTGCCGGGCGCATCTCGGCGACGAGCAAGCACCCCACCGAGACGAACATCGTGTTTATGCTCGATACGCTCGAGCTCTACACCATCAAGCGCCGCATGCGTGCCGCACAGGCCAAGCTGCGCCAGGACCGTTCGCTCGACGATGAGGCCCGTCGCGCGCTGACCGTGCAGGCCGCGCAGGATTCGCAGCGTCAACGCGAGCTGCAAAAGTCGATCGGCGGCGTGGCGGACCCGTTCCGTTTGATCGGCCTGGAGGCCGCGGGCACCGAGCAAGCCTAGATGTTGTGGTCAACCAGCGTATTCTCGCCTATATCCAGTCCTCTTTTTGGGTATAGACGTCAATGTGTGTGCTAAAGTATTGAGTCCTGTGGACTATGAAGGGAGAATCTGTGCCAAAAAAGACTGAGAGCACGGGTACTGGGCTGGAATCCTACGTTGCAAAGCTCATGGGCAACGGCTCAAACAGGACTTCGGTAACCGAGGACGAGATTCAGGTCGCCCTGAAGGATATCGATGTTTCTGATGAGCAGCTCACCGCGGTGTATTCCGCGCTGCGCAACAGCGGCATCCAGATTATCTCCGCGAGCGGTAACGACGACGCCCCCATGGACGTCGACGATGACGATAACGATACCGATACCGACGATTTCGATGACGACGACGAGCACGATTCCGGCTCGCTCGACGATCACGAGCTCAAGATGGCCCGTCAGGCCGACGCCGAGATGGGTTCTTCCAAGAGCAAGAAGAAGCGCACCGTGCGCACGTCCCGTTCACGTTCGCGCGTGCGTGGCATCGATGCCTCCACGGTGATGCTGACCGGCGATCCTGTTCGTATGTACCTCAAGGAGATCGGCAAGGTCGACCTGCTGACCGCCTCCGAAGAGGTCGATCTGGCCATGAAGATCGAGGCCGGTCTTGAGGCCACCGAGAAGCTCGAGGCTGCCGATGCCGGTGAGCTCGAGCTCACGCGTGCCGAGATGCGTCGTCTTACGCGCATTGAGAACGTTGGCCTCGAAGCCAAGCAGGCGCTCATCAGCGCAAACCTGCGTCTGGTAGTCTCCATCGCCAAGCGCTACGTCGGCCGCGGTATGCTGTTCCTGGACCTGATCCAGGAGGGCAACCTCGGTCTGATCCGCGCTGTTGAGAAGTTCGACTACCAGAAGGGCTTTAAGTTCTCCACGTACGCCACGTGGTGGATCCGTCAGGCCATTACGCGCGCCATTGCCGATCAGGCCCGTACCATCCGTATTCCCGTGCATATGGTCGAGACCATCAACAAGCTCGTCCGCGTGCAGCGCCAGCTCCTTCAGGACCTGGGTCGCGACCCGACCCCTGAGGAGATCGGTGCCGAGATGGACATGAGCGCCGACCGCGTCCGCGAGATCCAGAAGATTTCGCAGGAGCCCGTGTCGCTCGAGACCCCCATCGGCGAGGAAGAGGATTCCCAGCTGGGCGACTTCATCGAGGACTCCCAGGCTATCGTTCCGCCCGATGCCGCCAGCTTCTCCATGCTGCAGGAGCAGCTCACCCAGGTGCTCGACTCGCTTGCCGATCGTGAGCGCAAGGTTATCGAGCTGCGCTTTGGCCTTGTCGACGGGCATCCCCGCACGCTCGAGGAGGTCGGTCGCGAGTTTGGTGTCACGCGCGAGCGTATCCGCCAGATCGAGTCCAAGACCTTGGCCAAGCTCCGCCACCCCAGCCGTTCGAGCAAGCTGAAGGACTATATCGAAAGCTAGTCAAGCAAGAAGCGCCCTCAAGCACATCCGCCTGGGGGCGCTTTCATGTGGTCATTGGGGACGTCCCCAATGACTAGGGCGGAAAATTTCTTAAAAAAGTTCTTGCCCTGAGCTGATTCGTCCGTATAATAAACTTCGTTGCTTGAGAGCACGCACCTATTCCTCGGTAGCTCAATGGTAGAGCACGCGGCTGTTAACCGCGCTGTTGTAGGTTCGAGTCCTACCCGGGGAGCCAGAATTTCTCAGCCCAATCCGCTGGGCTTTTTAATTCCTCGGTAGCTCAATGGTAGAGCACGCGGCTGTTAACCGCGCTGTTGTAGGTTCGAGTCCTACCCGGGGAGCCAGGTTGTAAAACCCGTCGCTTATGCGGCGGGTTTTTTCATACCGCGATCGCCTGACGTGAACGTTGCCATATCAACATTTCGTGTCGAGGATGTAATCCCGCGACCCACCACCTCAACATGGCGCGGTCGTTGTAAAATATTGCAATGATTGCTCCCACGACATGGTGCCGCGAGCACCAGATAAGGAGATTCTTGTGTCTGAGACCATTAACGGCAGCCTGAGCGTCTCGAACGACGTTATTGCCGATATTGCCGGTTATGCCGCGATGACGTGCTATGGCGTCGTCGGTATGGCTGAGCAGCTCCAAGGCGCCGAGAGCGTGCGCCTGCTTGCCGGTCAGCGCCTCCGCAAGGGCGTGCTTGTCTCCGCCGACGAGAACGGCCTTACGGTCGATCTTCACGTCGTGCTCGAGAACGGCGTCAACATGAAATCCGTCTGCCACAATCTTTCGAGCTCCGTTGCCTTCACCCTGCAGGAGATCGCCCAGATCGATCCCGCCAGCCTTAAGATCGGCATCCATATCGACGCGCTCAAGAGCCGTCTGAACTAGCATCCGAAAACGGAGATTTAAATACCCATGATTGCAAAGACCATTCGCACCTGTTTTCCGATCGCTGCGGCTGCCGTTTCCGACAAGGCCGAGGAGATCAACAAGCTCAACGTCTTTCCCGTGCCCGACGGTGACACCGGCACCAACATGTCGCTCACGCTCGCCTCGGTGACCAAGGAGCTTTCTGCCCTTCCCGCCGACGCCGACATGGAGGCCATCGCCGGCGCCATCACCCACGGCTCCCTGATGGGCGCCCGCGGCAACTCCGGCGTCATCACCTCGCAGATCTTGCGCGGCGTGGCCGAGGGCCTTGTCTCCGCCGACGAGCCCATTACGTCCGCCAACATCGCCTTCGCCTTCCGTCGTGCCGTCAAGGTTGCCTTCCAGGCCGTCCGTAAGCCCATCGAGGGTACGATCCTCACGGTGTTGCGCGATGTCTCGACCAAGGCCGACGAGTGCGAAAAGAAGAAGTTCTCGGCCGAGGACGCGCTCGACGCCATCGTCGTCGAGGCCTACCAGTCCGTCGCCCGCACGCCCGACCTGCTGCCCGTTCTGAAGGAGAACGGCGTGGTCGACTCCGGCGCCTTTGGCTTTGCTATTTTCCTTGAGAACTTTGTTGCCGCCGCTCTTGGCCGCAGCACCGTTGTCGAGGATTTCTCCGCCACGTTTGATTCCGCCTGCTCTGCCCGCGACGCGGCCCTTGGTCGTGTTGAGATCGAGGCCAACGACGACTGGGAGGGCTCGGAATTCCGCTACTGCAACGAGTTCCTCTTTAAGGCCGACGCTCCCTTTGACGAGGACGAGTGCCTCAAGTTCCTGGGTTCCATGGGCGACTGCGAGCTGCTCGTGGGTGCTTACCCCGATTACAAGATTCACGTGCACTCCAACACCCCCAACTTGGTGCTCGAGCACATGCTGCAGCTTGGTCAGATCTACGAAGTCTTTATCCATAACATGGAGATGGAGGCCCACGACCGTACTGCCAAGATCCACGAGGACCAGGAAAAGGCCGCCGAGCCCGCGAAGGCCCTGGGCTTTGTCGCCGTTGCCGCCGGTTCCGGCGAGGCAGACATCCTCAAGTCTCTCGGCGTTGACGTGATCGTCTCGGGTGGCCAGACCATGAACCCTTCGACTGCAGACCTGCTGGGCGCCGTCGACCAGGTCAACGCGACCTCGGTCATCATCCTGCCCAACAACGGCAACATCCGCATGGCCGCCGAGGCCGCTGCTTCAGCCTGCACCGACAAGAAGGTCGCCGTCGTTCCCACCAAGACCGTTCCGCAGGCCTTCTCCGCGCTGTTCGCGGTCCTACCCGATTCCGAGCTTGAGGATGCCGTCGCCGCTATGGTCGACGCCATCAGTGAGGTTCGCGATGGCGAGGTCACCCGTGCCGTGCGCGATTCCAGCGCCTCCGACGGCTCGCCGATTCACTCCGGTGACGTCATGGGTATCATTGCCGGCTCCATTGATGTGGTCGGCTCCGACGTGAAGCAGGTCACGCTCGATTGCATTAACCGTATGCAGGAGGAAGAGGAGGGCGACGCGCTGACGATTCTGGCAGGCGAGGAACTGTCCAATGAGGCCTTCCAGGAGATTGTCGATGCCATTGAGGAGGCTCAGCCCGATCTGGAGATTGACGCCCATCGTGGCGAGCAGCCGCTCTATCCCGTGATCTTCTCGATCGAGTAGGCAACTGCCCATGTCCGAACTGTGCTCCGTGCCGCGCGTCTCGGAGCGCTTTGCCCAGAGCAATGCGCTCGACGAGGATATCGCGCGACTCAAATATGTTTCGGGTAAACGTGAGGAGGCCCTTCGCCGTCTGGGAATTCGGACGGTGGGGGACCTCCTTCTCCATATCCCTCATCGATACCTGGACTTTACGCGCTCCTGGTCCATCGAGATGGCGCCCATCGGTACCGTGTGTACCATCATCGCCACGGTCGACCGTATCGTCCAAAAGCAGCCTCGTCCGCACATGCAGGTGACCGAGGTCTCACTCGTTGACGAGACGGGCGTGCTGCAGGTCGCCTTTTTCCGCCAGCCCTGGATTGCCCAGCAGCTTAAGCAGGGCGACCGCCTGGCCGTAATGGGTAAGGTCGAGTTTGCCTACGGCTTTAAGCAGATGGCCTCGCCGCACTTTGAAAAGCTTGAGGAAGGGCGCGCCGCGGGCACTATCCTGCCGGTCCATTACGTGAGTGACGGCGTGAGTCAGGCATGGATGCGCCGTATCGTAAGTGGCGCGCTCGAGGTCGTCGGCAATCCCTTTGATCCCATTCCGGCACGCTTACGCGTTAAACGTCGCCTGATGAGCCATGCCCGTGCCCTTCGATCGATCCACTTTCCCTCGAGCATGGCTGAGCGCGATATCGCGCGCGCACGGCTTGCCTACGAGGAGTGCCTCTACCTGCAGCTGGCGCTGCGCCTGCGCAACGACGGTGGCTTGGTCGAAGTCGCTCCCTACGCCCACGCCGCGGGCGAGCACCTGGCCGCGCTCAAGCAGGCCCTGCCGTTTTCGCTGAGCGACGAGCAGGAGGCCGCGTTCCAAGACATCCTGCGCGATATGTGCGATGGCGGGCGCGTGATGAACCGCCTGCTGCTGGGCGATGTCGGTACCGGTAAGACCGCCGTTGCCGCCTGCGCGCTGGCTGTGGCTGCCGATAGCGGCACACAGGCCTGCGTTATGGCGCCCACGGGCGTGCTGGCGCGTCAATATGCCGATAAGACCGGCCCTCTGCTCTCGCAGGCCGGCATGTCTTGGGCGCTTCTGACGGGTGCCACGCCGGCCGCAGAGCGCGAGCGCATCCATGCACAGCTGGAATCCGGAGAGCTCGACGTCCTCTTTGGAACCCATGCGGTCCTTTCGGATAACGTGGCGTTTAAGTATCTGTCGCTCGTAGTCATCGATGAGCAGCACCGGTTTGGCGTCGGCCAACGCAATGCCTTGCGCGCGAAGGGCCCCGGTGCCGATCTGCTCGTTATGACGGCAACGCCCATCCCGCGTACGCTGGCGCTTTCGGTCTACGGCGATCTGGACACGAGTATCATCCGCCATCGGCCCGTCCCTGGCGCTGGCGTGACGACACGCGTGCTTACCGAGTCGAGTCGCGACCTTGCCTATGGCGCCATCCGCGAGGCGCATGAAAAGGGTCAGCAGGCCTACGTGATTTGCCCGCTCGTGGAGCCGAGTGACTCGGCCGATGATCTGGAGGACGTGCCCGGTATCGTCCGCGACGACGAGGGCCGCGTGACGGTCCCCGTGCCGCTGCACGATACGGCGACCGAGCTCGATCGCCTGCGTCTGGCGTTGCCGGGTCTTGCCATCGAGCGCCTTCACGGCCGCATGCCAGCGGGGGAGAAGGACCAGGTTATCGATGCCTTTAAGCGTGGCGAGATTGACGTGCTCGTCTCGACTACGGTGGTCGAGGTGGGCGTCGACGTGCCTAACGCCACCGTCATGGTCATCGAGAACGGCGAGCGCTTTGGTTTGGCGGCGCTGCACCAGCTGCGCGGTCGCGTGGGCCGTGGCAGCGTGTCGGGCACGTGCCTGGTCATGACGCACTCCAAGGGCAACGGCGGCGCTTCGGCAGCACAAGATCGCCTGCAATCGCTCGAAAAAACCTCGGATGGCTTTACGCTCGCCCAGATGGACCTGCGTCTGCGCCACGAGGGCGAAATCCTGGGGTACCGCCAGCATGGCGGAGTGACCCTGCGCTTTGTCGACCTGGATGCCGACGAGGAGCTGATCGAGTGGGCCCATTTGGACGCGGTTGAGCTCTTGCGGTATGCTTGCAACCTTGACTCCGTGGCGACGCGCCCCCTGCGCGATGCGGTCGCCATGCGATATCGACACATTTTTAAGGAGGTCAGCGGAGGATGAGAATCATCGGCGGCGAATGGCGCGGTCGTAAGATCGAGGAGCCCCGTGGTCGCGATGTCACCCGCCCCACGACCGATCGCGTGCGCGAGGCATGCGCATCTATGGTCATGTCGGCATTCGACTTCGATCTGGACGAGGTCCGCGTGCTGGACGCCTTTGGCGGCTCCGGTGCCTTAGGGTTAGAGATGCTCTCACGTGGTGCCCGCTCGCTCACGACGTTCGAGATCGATCGGAATGCCGCGCGGCTCATTACCAAGAATATCGAGTCACTCTGCCGTGACCGTGCGCGTTGGCGCGTGATAGCGGGCGACATGCTGGCGAGTGCCTCGCGCGGTCGTGTGCCGGGCGGCCCCTTTGATCTGGTCCTGCTCGACCCGCCCTATGCTTTTGGTGCCGAGCCGGTCGAGGAGCTGCTGCAGAAGCTGGCTCAGCAGGGTCTGCTTGCACCTGGCGCTTATGCCCTGTTTGAGCATGCCGCCGCCGATGCGGGCGCGCATCCGGCAGGCTTTGAGATCGTGCGCGAGAAGCGCTACGGCATTACCTCGGTCGACCTGCTTCGTTGGGTCGGCGATGACGATGGTGAGGAAGATTGCGCTGGCACCGATGCTCACAACAACGATGCCACGACGTTTCAGGAGGACGACCATGAATGACACCATCAACCGCGTGATCGTCCCGGGCACCTTCGATCCCATCACGTTTGGCCATATCGACGTCATCCGCCGCGCCCGCCGCATCTTTCCCAGTGTGATCGTCGCTGTTGCCGAGTCGCAGGGTAAAAACGGTGTGGGTACCACGTTTATGCTCGATGAGCGCGTGGCGCTGGCCCGCGAGGCGCTCGGTGATATCGACGGCGTCGAGGTCCTGCCCTTTACCGGCCTCTTGGTCGACTTCGCTCGCGAGCAGGGGGCGGGGGCCGTGGTCAAGGGCCTGCGCGCCATGACCGACTTTGAGTACGAGCTGCAGCAGGCAGATCTCAACTATCGCTTGGATAACGAGCTGGAGTCCATCTTTGTCATGAGTGCGCCGCAGTACGGCTATATCTCGAGCTCGGTCGTTCGCCAGATCGCCTCACTCGGCAGCGATGTATCGACGTTTGTCCCGCCCAACGTGGTCGAAGCGCTCAGACATCGCTTTTCGTGACGTTTTTTATTGCCTGGTGGCATGTGGTAAACTAGCACGATGATATGTTACCTATGAAAGGAGACCGGATGCCGGGCGAGAATTTTCCTGGCGATAGGATCGTCAGCTTGGTCGATGAGCTCGAAGGGCTGATCGAGGAAGCCAAGCCGCCTTTCGGCAAGAACGCTCAGTTCAAGGTCATCGACGCCGACGTGTTCTTCAACATCCTCGACGAGATCCGCATGAGCTATCCCGAGGAGTGGCAGAAGTCCCGCCGTATCCTTAAGGAGCGCGAGGAGCTTATGGCTTCCGCCGCCGCCCAGGCCGATTCCATCATCGCCGACGCTCAGCAGCAGGCCCTCACCATTGCCGGTGAGCAGGAGATCGTCCGCTTAGCCCAGCAGCAGGCCGACGACATCCGCGATCGTGCCCAGCAGTACGAGCGCGAGACGCGTTATGCTGCCGAGGACTACGCAGAGCAGGTCTTTACGCACCTGGAGGAGAACCTCAAGAGCCTGACCGGCACCGTTACCCGTTGCCGTCAGCAGCTCAACGAGGGTGCCGCCCAACAGAATGGTCAGTGGTAATGGCTGAGTTCCCGAGCGTTACCGTCGATCTTTCCGAGCAGCTTGAGTTTCCCGGAGATTCGTATCCGCTGACCGGCAAGGTCGATGTCGCCACCTACACGGTGGGCGAGAAGGAGTACCAGCTACAGGACGGCATCGACTACGACGTTGTCTTTACCAATGCCGGTACCGGTGTCTTGCTCACGGGCATGGTCCGCGCGCACGCCACCGGCGAGTGCGACCGTTGCCTGGAGCCCGCTTCGTTTGATATCGCCGGCGAGATCGAGGAGTTCTACCTCTTTGAGGAGCCCGAGGATCCCGAGGCCTACGAGGACGGCTACGAGCTCCTGGGTGAGGACCGCATCGTCGATCTGGGTGAGCCCATCAACGACGCGGTCGTTATGGACACGCCGTTTGTCGTTCTGTGCAAGCCCGATTGCCGCGGTCTGTGCCCCACTTGCGGTTGCAATCTCAACGTCGAGCAATGCGATTGCGCCGCCCAGGCAGAGGCGGAATGGGCCGCTGCCACGGAAAATCCATTTGCAGCATTGAAGAATCTCAAGCTCGATGAGTAAAACTGTGGTAGTATCGCTACTTGCGCGTAATCGCCACACTGGATAGTTCATAAGGAAGGTCACTATGCCCGTACCTAAACAAAAGCAGGGTCGTATCCGCACTCACACCCGTCGTTCCGCCAACATGAAGATCTCGGCTGCGGCTCAGTCCACGTGCCCCCGTTGCGGCGCTGTCAAGCTTCCGCACCACGTGTGCCCCAGCTGCGGTTTCTACAAGGACCGCGAGGTTATCGTTACCGAGTAACGGTATACTCTGGATGCGATGCCGTTCCAAATGGAACCACAATGGCCGGCTCAATGAGTCGGCCATTTTTGTATAAGGAGCATGTATATGAGTAACGTTCGCGTTTGTGTAGACGTTGTGGGCGGAGACGAGAAGCCTCAGGTTGTTCTCGATGGTATCGAGGCCGCACTTGCCGCCGATCCCGATATCGAGGTCTTGGCAGTTGGCCCCGCCGAAATCGTCAATCCCTTTGCCGCGGCCCATGCACGTGTGGAGGCTCTGGAAGCCCCTGACGTCATCGCCATGGATGACGATCCTATTCGCGCCGTGATGACCAAGCGCAAGTCCTCGATCGTGCTTGCCTGCCGCGCCATCAAAAAGGGCAACGCGGACGCGTTCTTCTCCGCCGGCTCCACCGGCGCCATGACCGCCGCTGCTACCGCATACGTGACGCCGTTTAGGTATCAGGCCGAAGGCAAGAAGCAGCCGGTGCGCCCCTGTCTGACCAATGCGTTGCCCAATCGCGCCGGCGGTCTGACGGTGCTGTGCGATATGGGCGCCAACCCCGATGTCGAGGTCGATGACATGGTGCGTTTTGCCCAGATGGGTAGCGCCTATGCCCGCGTCGTCCTGGGCATCGAACATCCTCGCGTGGGCCTGCTTGGTAACGGCACCGAGGACGAGAAGGGTTCTAACTTTACCAAGGCCTGCTTCCCTGCTATGAAGGCCGCAGTTCCGGGCTTTGTAGGCAACTGCGAAGGCACCGACCTCACCTCGGGCAATTTCGATGTCGTTGTTGCCGACGGCATGTCGGGCAATATCGCTCTCAAGGCTACCGAGGGCGCTGCCAAGTTTTTGCTGCAGGAGCTCAAGGGCGCCTTTATGGCCTCGCTCGGCACCAAGATCGCCGCGCTGCTCATCAAAAAGCAGATGCGCGAGATTAAGGCCAAGCTCTCTGGTGATGCCAAGGGCGGCGCGATTCTTTTGGGCCTGCGTGGCGTGGTCCTGATCGGCCATGGCGCCACCTCGGTCGAGGCTGTTAAAAACGGTACGCTTGCGGCGGCCGAAGCCGTGCGCGCGGGGCTGGTCGAGAACGTCGCCAACTCCATGGACGGCATCGTTTTGTAAGAGCGAGTTAGAGCGCTGTTATGTGCCTCGCGGCCTGCTTCGTGGGGTAGAATCAGAACCGTGTCTTGGTACCGCCCGGGCGGTACCATTCTTTTGGTATTCATGCACTATGAGAGGAAGCGCTATGGACCGCTCCGAAATCTTCGACAAGATCGCCGAGGTCGCTGCTGACGTTCTGGGCGTCGATGTTGCCGAAATTAGCGATGAGACCACCTTTGACGACCTCGATGCCAACTCGCTCGAGCGCCTGCAACTGGTTACGGCTATCGAGGACGAGTTCAATCTCGAGATCGATGACGAGACCCTGCTCTCGCTCAACTCTGTCGCCGACGCCGTCGACGCGATCGAAAACGCCAGGGAGGCTTAGGTCTTGGCTTTATCCGAACGACTTACGCGCGCCCAGGAGATTCTGGGCCACGAGTTCAATGACAAGGTGCTGCTGCGCGCGGCCCTTACGCATCCTTCGGCCGTCGAAGGCCAGCCAGTCTCGGCAAGCTACGAGCGCCTTGAGTTCTTGGGTGATTCCATCTTGGGCGCCGTTGTCGCACGCTCCCTGTTTGTGTCCTATCCGGAGTTTGACGAGGGCAAGCTCACGCGCCTGAAGGTGTCCCTTGTCTCGGGCGCCACGCTGTCCGAGGTGTCGCACGAGCTGGGTATCGATGACATCATCATCTTTGGTGCCTCCGAGACCGGTACCGGCGCGCGCGGCCTGCACTCGGCGCTCGAGAACGTCTACGAGTCGCTCGTGGGCGCGCTGTATCTGGACGCCGGCTGGGATGCCGCGGCGGAGTTTATCCACCGTACGCTTAAGCCACATTTGGCATCCGAGCGTGCCGAGCACCCTGCGAACCCCAAGTCGTATTTGCAGGAGTGCGTGCAGGCCGACGGCCACGAGCCTCCCGCGTACAAGCTGGTCGGCTCCGAGGGCCCTGCGCATGCGCCCACCTTTACCGCCGTGGTGTTGATCGATGGTATTCGCCAGGGTCGCGGCTCCGGCTCCTCAAAGAAGGAAGCCGAGGGAGCCGCTGCACTCGAGGCACTTGACCGCATGGGCTACACCACCAACGGCGTGATTCTCAACAAGAAGCCTGTTTAAGCGAGGAACCGTGTATCTCAAGTCCCTCACGCTCAAAGGGTTCAAGTCGTTTGCCGACCGCGCCCATATGACGTTTGAGCCGGGCCTGACCGTCATCGTCGGTCCCAACGGCTCGGGAAAATCGAACATCTCTGACTCGATTCTGTGGGTCCTGGGCGAGCAGAGCGCCAAGCAGCTGCGCGGCCAGGCCATGGAGGATGTCATCTTCTCGGGCTCGTCAGCGCGCAAGCCGGTGGGTGTCGCCGAGGTCACGCTGGTGCTCGATAACTCGGACCATATGCTGCCCGTCGACTTTGACGAGGTCGCCATCACCCGTCGTATGTATCGCTCGGGCGAAAGCGAGTACCTCATCAACTCGAGTCCGTGCCGCCTGATGGACATTCAGGACATCCTGCACGATTCGGGCTTGGGCAAGGATACGCATTCCATCATCAGCCAGGGCAAGCTCGACGCCATTTTGCAGAGCCGCCCCGAGGAGCGCCGCGCCCTCATCGAGGAGGCCGCCGGCATTTCCAAGCACAAACGCCGCAAGGAGCGTGCGCTCAAAAAGATTAAGTCGATGGACGAGCACCTGACGCGTGCCCGCGACATCAATAAGGAAATCGCCCGTCAGCTGCGACCTCTGGAGCGTCAGGTCGATCGTGCGCGCAAGTACAAAGAGCTGTCCTCGCGCGCGAACGAGCTTACGCAGATGCTAGCCGTCGACGAGCTGCGTTCGCTGCAGTCGCAGTGGAACGACTTGGAGAGCCGCTCCAAGGAAGGTGCCGCCGAGCTGGAGCTTGCGCAGTACCGCTTGGGCGAAAAGGAACGCGAGCTCGAGAAGCTCCAGGTCATGCTCGAGGAAAAGGGCCTGTTTGTGGGCGATCTGGGCGAGCAGCGCCGCCATATGCAAGACGTGGTCGGTCGCATTAACTCCGATATGCGCCTGCTCGAGGAAAAGGGCCACAACATGGTGTCGCGCCTGTCCGACATGCGCGGCCAGATCTCGAGCTCCGAGTATCAGCGTCGTCGCGTGGTAGAGGAGCTCGAGGACGCGCGTGCGCAGCTTGAGGAAGTGACCGGCGCTCACATGCAGGCTCAAGACGACGTTGACGCCGCCGGTCCTGCCGCCGCTGAGCTCCACGAGCGTCGCGTGGCGCTCGACAACCAGATTTCGCAGCTTACGCGCGAGCAGCGCGATGTGCAGCGTGTGGCCGATAACGCGGCGCTCGAACTCGCCAAGGTGAAGGACTCGCTGAGCAACGCCGAGGTCGAGGACAACATGTACGCCTCACGCCTGGAGCAGATTGATGAACAGCTCGAGGAGGTTACAGCATCGCTTGATAGCCGTCGCGACCGTGCTGAGGAGCTTGAGAGTGCCCTTGAGGCGGCTCGTCAGGCCCAGATTGATGCGCGCGAGGCTACCGAGGTCGCCCGTGCAGCCCTTAAGGATTTGCGTGCCCGCGAGAGCGAGGCGCGCAACAAACTGTCCGAGGTGCGCTCGGAGCTTGCTAGCCAAAAGAAACTCGATGCCCGCATGGCCGACAGCTCGCCGCTCGTGAGCTGTCTGGTGGGTGTACTGGGCGACGATGTCTCGGGTCGTCTGGGCGACGTGCTCGAGGCCCCTCGTGAGCTCGAGGGCCTGGTGGAGCAGCTGCTTGCCGGCGATATCGATGCGCTGCTGTTCGACGATACGTCCGCGCTTGAGCGTGCCGGTCGTGCCGCTCTGGACCAGAAGAAGGCCTCGGGCGAGGCGCTGCTGGTGGCGCGCGGTGCGAGCGCCT
The DNA here is from genome assembly GCA_958453935.1 of uncultured Collinsella sp. Lineage (GTDB taxonomy): Bacteria > Actinomycetota > Coriobacteriia > Coriobacteriales > Coriobacteriaceae > Collinsella. The sequence continues at coordinate 33,772 of CAUDZT010000007.1, forward strand.
CTGCTGCCGCTAAGGGCGCTGCCGGTTCCCGCCTGGTCGATCGCCTGTCCGTACGCGCCGGCTATGGCCCGGTTGTCGAGGCGCTGCTCGGCGGCTATTACGTTGTCGACGACTTGGCGGCTGCGCTGGCCGCGCCTGTCGTTGACGGCGTGACTTACGTGACCCCCGATGGCGCCCGCGTCGCCTGCGGCGGCCTGGTGCGTGTGGGCCTCGACGCCGGCGAGGCGTCGGGTGCCTTGGAGCGCAAGCGTCGCATTCGCGAGCTGGAGGGCCTGGAGCCCGATCTGGCTGCTGTGTTTGAGCATGTGTCGGATCAGGTCGTCGAGGCCAATGCGGCCGTCGAAGAGGCGCGTGCCGCTGAGGGCGATGCCGCCGGCGAGATCGCCCGTCTTGAGGGCGAGCGCCGCTCGCTGCTCTCCGAGATTGGCCGCCTGGAGCAAAGCGCCAACAACGCCGAGGTCGAGCGCGTGCGCATCTCCAAGCGCCGCGAGCAGGCCGCCGAGGCCGTTCGCGCTGCGCGCCCGCGCGTGGACGAGCTCACCCGCTCGCGTGACGAGGCCCGAGCGCAGGCAAGCGATCTTGGCCTTCAGATTGCCGAAGCCAACGACGAACTCGACCGCGTTCGCCGTGACGATTCCGAGGCCGCCGGCAAGCTCGCCGATGCCAAGGTCCGCCTGGCCCAGACGAGCGAGCGCCTTCGTTCTCTGAAGGGCCGCGTGCCCGATCTGGAGCATCGCCTGGAGGGCATCGACCGCCGTATCCGCGGAACACGCCAGGCCTCGCGCTCACTCGAGCTGCTGCGCCTGCGCGTCGATCCCATGCACGAGCGCTATTCGGCCCTGCTGGAGCGCGCGTCGGATTGGGCAGCGCGTCTGCGTGACCAGGCCTCTCTGGAGGAGGCGGACTCCGCTTCGCTCAAGAAGACCATCGAGGATGCCAAGGCAGAGGTTGCCCGCGCTAAGGAGAAGGTCGATACCGCCACCGCCACGCAAAACGAGTTTAAAGTCGCGCGTGGCAAGCTCGAGGTGCAGGTAGAGGCCGCCATTAAGGCCATTACCGCCGATGGCAACACGGTACTCGAGGAAGCGCTCATGCTTCCCGCGCCCACGGACCGCGATGCCGCCGAGCGCGAGCTCAACCAGCTTGTGCGCCAGATCAACAACCTTGGTCCCGTGAACCAAGTTGCCATGGAGGAGTACGAGCAGCTCAAGCGCCGAGCCGATTACATCGAGGAGCAGCTGGCCGATCTGGTGAGCGCGCGTAAGGCGCTCACCAAGATCACGGTGGCTATTGATCGCAAGATGCGCAAGGCGTTCCTTGTGACGTTTGAGAAGGTCGACGCGAACTTCCGCGAGATCTTCGCTATGCTGTTCCCGGGTGGCCAGGCTCATCTGGAGATGACCGATCCTGAGCATCCGGCCGAGACGGGTATCGAGGTCGTGGCGCAGCCGCGCGGCAAGCGCATCACCAAGATGATGCTCATGTCGGGCGGCGAGAAGAGTCTGACGGCACTCGCCCTGCTCTTTGCCGTGTACCGCACGCGCACGGTGCCGTTCTATGTGCTGGACGAGGTCGAGGCGGCACTTGACGACGCCAACCTGTCCAAGCTCATCGGCGCGCTCGACGTGTTGCGTTCCGATACGCAGCTCTTGGTCATTTCGCATCAGCGCCGTACTATGGAGGACGCTGACGTTCTCTATGGCGTCTCGATGCAAGCCGACGGCGTCAGCCGCGTCGTCTCGCAAAAACTCGATCGCGAAACCGGAAAGGTCGTGAATGCATAATGGGATTCTTTGACGCTCTCTCGCGCGGACTTGAGCGCAGCCGCGAGGCCCTCAACGAGGTCTTCTACTTTGGCGGCGAGGTCGACGAGGACTTTTGGGAGGACCTTGAGGATACCCTCGTTATGGGTGACATGGGCGCCGAGGTCGCCATTCAGGTCTCCGATGATCTGCGCGAGACGGCCGCCAAGAAGAACCTCAAGACCGCCTCGCAGCTCCGTCGCGCCCTGGCTGAGCAGCTCGAGCAGCATTTTGTGCCCGCCGAGCGCGATCCGTTCTCCGACACGCCGAGCTGCGTGCTGTTTGTAGGCATTAACGGCGCCGGCAAGACCACGACGGTCGGCAAGATCGCGAGCGCCATGGCCGCCCGCGGTAAGAATGTCGTGATCGGTTCTGCCGATACCTTCCGCGCCGCCGCCATCGAGCAGCTCGATGTGTGGGGTCAGCGCGCCGGCGTCCCCGTCATCAAGCGCGATCGCGGCTCCGACCCGGCAAGTGTTTGCTACGACGTGCTCGATGAGGCCGATAAGCGCGGCAGCGACCTGGTGCTGATCGACACCGCCGGCCGCCTGCACACGAGCCCCGAGCTCATGCGCGAGCTTGCCAAGGTGGTTAACGTGACGCGTAAGCGCGCCGCCAATATGGCCGCCGGCCCCATGCCCGTCTCGGTCGTGCTCGTGATCGATGCCGCCACCGGCCAGAACGGTCTGAACCAGGCGCTCGAGTTTAACGAGGCGCTGGGTCTGGACGGTATCATCATGACGAAGCTCGACGGTACGGCAAAGGGCGGCATCGCCATGGCCGTGGCCGAGAAGCTCAAGCTCCCGATTCTGCGCGTGGGCGTGGGCGAGCAGGTCGATGACCTACAGGAGTTCAATGCCAAAGATTTCTGCCGCGCCCTGGTGGGCGAGTCCAATTAAGGAGTGACTAGTGTTTGATTCTCTGAGCGATCGCCTCAATGACACATTTGACCGCCTGCGCGGCAAGGGTAAGCTGACCGAGGCCGACATCACCTCGGCCATGCGCGATATTCGCATGGCGCTGCTCGAAGCCGACGTCAACTTTAAGGTTGTCAAGGAGTTCGTCGCCAAGACCAAGGAGCGCTGCATGACCGCAGAGGTCATGGAGTCGCTGTCGCCGGCGCAAAACGTCGTCAAGATCGTGCTCGACGAGCTCACCGAGATGCTCGGCTCCACCGAGAGTAAGCTCGTCTTTAGCAACCGTATCCCCAACGTCATCATGCTCGTGGGCCTGCAGGGCTCCGGTAAGACCACGGCGGCCGTAAAGCTGGCCTACCTGCTCAAGAAGCAGGGCCGCTCGCCGCTGCTCGCCGCGTGCGACGTCTACCGTCCCGCTGCAGCCGACCAGCTAGCCACGCTTGGCGGAGAGATCGGCGTGCCGGTCTTCCGTGGCGACGGTGCACACCCGGTCGACATCGCCAAGGGCGCTATTCAGGAGGCCGTCGACCACCTGCGTGACGTGGTCATCGTCGATACCGCCGGTCGTTTGCAGATCGACGAGCAGATGATGCAGGAAGCCGTGGACATCAAGAAGGCCGTCAAGCCCGATCAGGTGCTGATGGTCGTCGATGCCATGACCGGCCAGGATATCGTCAACGTCGTCTCGACCTTCGCCGAGCGCACCGACTTTGACGGCGTGATCATCTCCAAGCTCGACGGCGATGCCCGTGGTGGCGGCGCGCTTTCCGTGCGCCAGGTGACCGGCAAGCCCATCAAGTTCGTGAGCATGGGCGAGAAGCCCGATTCGCTGGAGCCGTTCTACCCCGACCGTATGGCCAAGCGAATCTTGGGCATGGGCGACGTCGTCGGCATCATCGAGAAGGCCCAGGAGGCCGCCGATGCCGAGCAGCTCGAGGCCGCCGAGCGCATGCTGCGCGAGGGCTTTACCATGAACGACATGCTCGACCAGATGAAAGCCGTTAAGAAGATGGGCGGCATGAAGGGCATTCTCGGCATGCTCCCCGGTGGCCAGCGCGCGCTCAACCAGATGGGCGGCAACCTGGACGAGGGCATCTTCGACAAGAACGAGGCCATCATTATGTCGATGACCAAGGAGGAACGCCTGCGCCCCTCCATCATCAACGGCCAGCGCCGCGCCCGCATTGCCAAGGGAGCCGGCGTAACCCCCACCGAGGTCAACGGCCTTATGAAGCAGTGGGGCGAGATGAATAAGATGATGGGCCGCATGCGCACGATGGCCAATCAGGCACAGGCCGGCGGCAAAAAGGGCAAAAAGGGTAAGAAGGGCAAGAAGATGCGCATGCCCAATATCCCCGGCCTGGATGCTATGGGTCTGGGCGGCATGGGCGGCTTGGGAATGGGCGGTCCCAAGTCCGATATGGAGCTGCTGCGCCAGATGGAAGCGCAGATGCGCAATAAGAAATAGAGCTGTAATTCCAGCTTGATATGGCAAAGGCCGCTCGGAAGCTACCGGGTGGCCTTTGCTGTTGGCTTTGTTTGTTGGGTTGCGTTTGGCGTCGCGCCCCGAGCTCGCGGTGCCGTGCCGTTAGTGGCAGCCGCAGCCCTCGTCGCCCTCGTGCTCGTGATGGCCGTGGCAGCCGCAGGAATCGCCATGCTCGTGAGTGTGCTCGTGGTCGTGGCCGTGGCAGCCGCACGTGGCCTCGCCGTTCTGTGCGAGCGTGCCGGCGATAAGGGCCTCGACGCAAGCGTCGCAGCTGCCTTGGGCACCCGCGTATACCGTGATGCCGGCTTGGGCAAGCGCGTTGATAGCGCCACCGCCGATGCCGCCGCAGATGAGCGTGTCCACGCCGCCGTTGGCGAGCAGGCCCGCAAGGGCACCGTGGCCGGTGCCGCCGGTGCCCACGACCTGCTCGCTGAGCACCTTGCCGTCCTGAATGTCGTAGATCTTGAACTGCTCGCTGCGGCCAAAGTGCATAAAGATGTTGCCGTTGTCATACGTGGTTGCCACCCTCATGGTGCCGATCTCCTTTGCTGGCCATACGGCCGTCGTTGTGGTGATGGGGGAGTACGCGATATTGCCGCCCTCGATGATGAGCGCCCGACCATTGACCAGCGCATTTGCCACCTTGCGATGCGCTCGGCTGCAAATTGCCGCCACCGTGGCGCGCGCGATGCCCATGTGCTTTGCGACGGCCTCCTGATTGAGGCCTTCCAGGTCGCATAGCCGCAGGACCTCGAGTTCGTCGACCGTCATGTCGATGGCCTCTCCGCTGGCAAGGCCATCGGGGGTAAAACCGCGATATTCGGGGATGATCCCGACGCGGCGCAATTTTTCACGTCTTCCTGCCATACACTCTCCATATCTGACATATGTCAACAATAGAATAACGACCGTGCGGATTTACGCAAGGAATTTCTGGCATATGTCAGAAAATGAGGGCTTATGTTAGGGCTGTGGGGCCGCTTGCGCCTGGGCTACAATGAATCTCGCTTATAGGCGACTGACAGGAGGGTCAATGAGCAAGGCTGATCAACAGTTTGTAGCCATGTGCCGCGATATTCTGGACCATGGCACCACCACCGAGGGCCAAAAGGTCCGCCCGGTGTGGGAGGACGGCACCCCTGCCTATACCATTAAAAACTTTGGCGTCACGGCACGCTACGACCTGCGTGAGGAGTTTCCGGCGCTTACCCTGCGTCGTACGGCCCTCAAATCTGCCATGGATGAGATCCTGTGGATCTATCAAAAGAAGTCCAATAACGTGCATGACCTCAACAGCCATATTTGGGATGAGTGGGCCGACGAGACTGGCTCCATCGGCAAGGCCTACGGGTATCAGATTGGGCAGAAGAGCCATTATGCCGAGGGTGACTTTGATCAGATGGATCGCGTGCTGTACGACCTTAAGAACACGCCGTACAGCCGCCGCATTATGACGAATACCTACGTGTTTAGCGACCTGTCCGAGATGCACCTGTATCCGTGCGCCTACAGCGTGACGTATAACGTGACGCAGCGCCCGCAGGATGATAAACCGACGCTCAACATGATTCTCAACCAGCGCAGCCAGGACATTTTGGCTGCGAACAACTGGAATGTGTGCCAGTACGCCATTTTGCTGATGATGGTCGCGCAGTCGGTCGATATGATTCCCGGAGAGTTGCTGCATGTGATTGCCGATGCCCACATTTACGACCGTCATGTCGATATCGTCCGCGAGCTTATCGAGCGTCCGCAGTTTGCCGCGCCTAAGGTAACGCTTAACCCCGATGTGCATGACTTCTATGCGTTTACGACCGACGACCTGATTGTCGAGGGCTATGAGCACGGCCCGCAGGTCAAGAACATCCCCATTGCGGTGTAGGTGACGTGCATGACGTGTAAGCTTTCTGCCATTGTCGCCGTGTGCGATGACTGGGGTATTGGGTGCGAGGGCGACATGGTGGTGTCCAACCGTGCCGACATGCGTCATTTTGTGGCGTGCACCAAAGGTTGCCCGGTTATTATGGGGCGCAAGACCCTGCTGAGTTTTCCCGGCGCACGGCCGCTCAAGAATCGTCGCAATATCGTGCTCACGCGCGACGAGGATTTTTCGCCCGAAGGTGTCGACGTGGTGCATAGTATCGGCGAGGCGCTCGCCGCGGTTGCCGATGAGCCCGTTGCCTGGGTGATCGGCGGCGGCGATGTCTATCGGCAGTTTTTGCCGTACTGCGTGGAGGCCGAGGTCACGCATAACCACTGCGTCCATCCCGTGGACACGTACTTTCCCGACTTGGACGCCGATCCCGCGTGGGAAGTTGCGCGGCGCGAAGGGGTTGCCACGATTGCCGCGGGCGAGGGTGACGAAGGCCTCGATTATGAGTTCGTGACGTATCGTCGCGTTGAGGCGTAAATCTCCTATTTGCCCACGGTATTATCGGGTTGGAATGATTGAGGGGCGGCGCTTGGCGTCGCCTCGTTTGATATAGATGCTGCTGTAAGAAGGGTGCGGGCTGGCTGCTATGACTGATGCCGTTGAGGTGCTGCGAATTGATTCGCTCGAGGACGAGCGGCTCGATGCCTACGTGCGACTGACCGAGCGCGAGTTGCGCTGCGTGCTGGAGCCGCAAAAGGGCATCTTTATCGCCGAGAGTGCCAAGGTTATCGAGCGCGCGGTGCGCGCCGGATACCAGCCGGTGAGCTTTCTTTTGGGCGAGCGCTGGCTCGACCAGATGATGCCGCTGTTTGAGCGCCTGATTGTGCGCGAGGGCGCGGGTCCGGTTCCTGTGTTCGTTGCCTCCATGGAGCTTATGGAGCAGCTGACGGGCTTCAATGTGACGCGCGGTGCGCTCGCGGCATTCCGTCGTCCACGTCAGATTCCGGTAGCCGAGTTCTTGGGTGGCGTCGTCGATGCGGCGGGGGAGCGCCCGGTGCGCGTGTGCGTGCTCGAGGGCATTGTCGACCACACCAACGTCGGCGCGATTTTCCGCTCGGCGGCTGCGCTGAACGTCGATGGCATTTTGGTGAGCCCTACGTGCTGCGATCCGCTGTACCGTCGCTCGGCCCGCGTGAGCATGGGCACGGTGTTTCAGGTGCCCTGGACGCGCATTGGCAGCGAGGCGCGCGTATGGCCGCATGATGGGCTGGCGGCGCTGCACGATGCCGGCTTTTCGTGTGCCGCCATGGCGCTGACGGATGATTCGGTGTCGCTGGACGATCCCGCGCTCCAGGAGATTGACCGCCTGGCAATCTTTATGGGCACCGAGGGTGCTGGCTTGGGCGCCAAGACCATTGCAGGCTGCGACCGCGCCGTGCGTATTCCGATGGCGCATGGGGTCGATTCACTCAACGTGGCCGCGGCAAGCGCTGTTGCCTTTTGGCAGCTGTGCCCGCATGTGAGCAACGAGTACCACTACCAGCCGGGGCTGTATCACTAGGCAGATAGTTAGCACCGGGCTCTGGTTCGGGGCGTTTCGGCCGACGTCGGTCGGTGCTAAGCTGGTATTGGCTTTGGTCTTAAATTGCCGTTTTGTTGTTTGACGTACGCTGGTGGGGAGGGCGTGTGGCTAAGAAATCTACGGCTATCGATGTAACGCAGGGTGTCATTTGGCAACAGCTGCTGTCGCTGTGCGTCCCTATCTTCTTTAGCTCGTTTTTTCAGCAGGCTTACACGCTTATTGGTACGTATATCGTCGGCCAGTTTGGCGGCAAGCTCGCGCTGGGTGGCATTCAAGCCACGATGGTGCTCACCGAGCTCTGCATTGGCTTTTGCGTTGGCGTTGGCGCTGGCTGCGCGGTCATTACCGGTCAGTATTTTGGTCAGCACGATGATGAGCGATTGAGTCGTTCGGTCCATACGGCCATGACGCTCGCGCTGGTGGGCGGTATCGTTTTCTCGATTCTTGGCATAGTGTTCGTTGAGCCCATGCTGGTACTTATGAACACGCCGCATGAACTATTGGCCGAGGGCGTGGCCTATGCTCGTTGCTATTTTGCCGCCATGGTTGCGGCGCTGCTGCTCAATATGGGAACGGCGCTGCTGCGCGCCGTGGGCGACACACGCGGTCCTGCTGTGATCATTGCTTCCGGCTGCCTTGTTAATGCGGTGCTGGATGTCATCTTCGTTGCCGTGCTTCATATGGAGGCTCTGGGCTGCGGCATCGCGGTGGCGCTGACCATTTGCTCCAACGCCACGATGATCGTGATTCGTATGATGCACGCTCCGGGTGCGTGGCGGCTTTCACTGTCCAAACTCTGCATTGATCCTGGCATTTGTAAGAGCATGATCTCGTGTGGTCTGCCGCTTGGCTTTCAGTCTGCTGCGTATTCGATTTCCAACGTTTTGATTCAGGTGTCGGTCAACTCGTTTGGTGCCGATGTCACCACGGCGTGGGGTCTTTCGGGCCGTTTGGATGGCATTGTCTGGATGGTTACCGAGGCGCTTGGTGTGTCGATTACTACGTTCTCGGCGCAGAACTTTGGCGCGCGCAACTACGAGCGCATGCGCAAGGGCTACCATACGTCGCTTGTGCTGTCGTTTATGCTCATTGGTGGCCTGTCTGCCGTGCTACTGGTGTTCTCGGGTCCGTTGTCGCGTCTGTTTGTCGACGATGCTTCGATTTCGGCCTACACCACGACGATTCTTCATTTCATCGCGCCGTTCTACGCGATCTTCTCGATTATCGAAAACGCGTCCGGCTCCATCCGCGGCGCTGGCGTGAGCTTCCAGCCTATGATGCTCACGATTTTTGGCACCGTCGTGCTCAGGGTGATCTGGGTGTTTGCGATTATGCCGTTCGATCCGTCGCTTGAGCACCTGCTGCTGGTTTACCCCGTAACCTGGCTCATCACGGCCACGATGTTTACCATCTACCACCACAGCGGCAACTGGCTCGGCCGCGCCACCGCCTAATGATCCGTAGGGGACGGAGGAAAACGGATCATTGACCTGGCGATAAGGCAAAATGATCCGTTTTCCTCCGTCCCCTTCGGATCATTTAGTATTCGATGCCTTGGCGGGCTAGGAGGCCTTCGTCGAAGTAGTGTTTGACGGGGCGCATTTCTGTTACTAGGTCCGCGAGATCGGCCAGTGGCAGCAAGCCGCGGCCGGTGAGCACGAGCTCTGTGGTGGTCGGTTTCATTGCGATCAACGCTTCGACATCTTCGCGCGTCACAAAGCCTCGGCGCATGGCTTCTCCCAGCTCATCCAAGATCAGCATGTCTACCTGGCTAATCTGCTCGCGTGCGAGCTCCATGATCTGCGCGGCGCAAGCCTCGGGCGTGTCGCGATCGGCCTGCACAATGCGCAGTCCCAGGCGCGGCGCGGCATCGTGTTCGGCGCAGTGCAGCTTCTTGGCAAACTGCAGCATGAGTACGTTGAGACCATAACCTGTGGCACGCAAAGCCAGCCCCAAGGCGGCCGTGGTTTTGCCCTTTCCGTCGCCCGTGTAGATCTGAACCTTGCCGACTTCCAGTGATGCCATCTCTGTCCTTTCGTGCCCGGCGTCGGTTTATCGTCGCTCGGGTTGGGTATTCTAGAAACCATTATCAACCCCAGTAGATGGAGTTCAAGCAGATGGAGATGGATGACAACAAACGTAGACGGAATATGATCCTCTACGTGCTCATCGCCTTCGTCGTCTACCTCGTGCTCTCGACCGTTCTGTTCCCCAACATCGGTCACACGCAGCAGATTACGAAGACCGATTACTCGACGTTTGTCAAAGCGCTCGATAAGAAGAGCGTCAACAAGGTCGAGTACAACACGGACGATTACACGATTTATTACACCAAGAAGGGCGAGGACGAGAACATCGCCTACAAGACGACCGGTGTGCCGAATGATGCGGGTTTTACCGATCGCGTGCTTGAATCCGGTGCGTCCCTGGAATCGGTCGTTCCCGACAAGAACTCGGGTTTGATGACCTACTACCTGCTCACCCTCATTCTTCCCATGGCGATTTTCTTCCTGATTGGCTGGTGGCTCAACCGCCGCATGAAGAAGGCCATGGGTGATGACGGTCCGTCGATGAACTTTGGCGGCGGTGGTTTGGGCGGCGGTGGACTGGGCAAGTCCGGCGCGCGCGTGATCGCCTCCAAGGACGTGGGCGTGACCTTTAAGGATGTCGCCGGCCAGGAAGAGGCCAAGGAGTCCCTCAAGGAGGTCGTCGACTTTCTGGAGAAGCCGCAGCGCTACGAGGAGATCGGCGCCAAACTGCCACGCGGCGCTCTCCTTGTCGGCCCTCCGGGTACCGGTAAAACCCTGCTCGCCAAGGCTGTGGCCGGTGAGGCGGGCGTGCCGTTCTTTAGTATTTCTGGTTCTGAGTTTGTTGAGATGTTCGTTGGCCGCGGCGCCGCTAAGGTTCGCGATCTGTTTAAGCAGGCCAAGGAAAAGGCCCCGTGCATCGTGTTTATCGACGAGATCGATACCATCGGTAAGAAGCGCGATGGCGGCGGCTTTAGTGGCAACGACGAGCGCGAACAGACGCTCAACCAGCTGTTGACCGAGATGGACGGCTTCGATAACCACAAGGGTATCGTCGTTCTTGCTGCTACCAACCGTCCCGACAGCCTTGACCCGGCCCTGCTGCGCCCCGGTCGTTTTGACCGTCGCATCCCCGTTGAGCTGCCCGACCTGACCGGACGTAAGAACATCCTCGAGCTGCATGCAAAGAGCGTGAAGACGGAGCCGCCGATCGACCTGACCGCGATTGCCCGCGCCACGCCCGGTGCCTCGGGCGCCGACCTGGCCAACATCATCAACGAGGGCGCGCTGCGTGCCGTCCGCGAGGGTCGCAAGCGCGCGACTCAGGATGACTTTGAGGAGTCGGTGGAGGTCGTCATCGCCGGCCAGCAGCGTAAGTCCACGGTTCTGTCCGACCACGAGAAACAGGTCGTGTCCTATCACGAGATCGGCCATGCCATCGTTGCCGCCCGCCAGAAGGGTTCTGCGCCGGTTACCAAGATCACCATCGTGCCGCGTACGAGCGGTGCTCTGGGCTACACCATGCAGGTCGAGGAGGATGAGCGCTTCCTGACCACGCGCCAGGAAGTCCTGGACAAGCTCGCTGTCTATTGCGGTGGCCGTGCAGCCGAGGAGCTTATCTTTGGCGAGATGACGACCGGTGCCGCCAACGATATCGAGCAGGCCACCAAGCTCGCCCGCAACATGGTGACGCGCTTTGGCATGTCCGATGAGTTTGGCATGATGGCGCTTGGTACCGTTCAGAATGCGTACCTCAACCAGGATACGTCGCTCACCTGCGCCCCCGGTACGGCCGAACGCGTGGACGCGATCGTCGCCAAGCTGATCGAGGATGCGCACGACCGCGCTCTGCAGATCCTCAAGGAGAACAAGTTTAAGCTCCATGAGCTGGCTCGTTATCTGTACAAGAAGGAGACGATCACGGGCGAGGAGTTCATGAATCTCCTCACGCGCGAGAATCCGCTGATGCCAAAGCAGCAGTAATACTGGTTGCGCAGTGTCGATCGCCCCATTTGAGTGTTCATCTCAAATGGGGCGATTTTGCGTGAGGAGAGTTGTTATATGAAGATCGTGGTAAGTGCCTGCTTGATGGGCGAGAGCTGTAAGTATAACGGGCTCGACAACTACCATCGCGAGCTGATCGAGGCTTGCAAGCGCACGGGGGCCGAGGTCCTGCTGGTGTGCCCCGAGGTCTTTGGCGGCCTTCCCACGCCGCGCAAGCCATCCGAGATTGTGAACGGCGAGGTCCGTACCTGCGAGGGCGTCTCGATCGATCGCGAGTTTCGCCTGGGCGCAGAGCGCGCACTCGATATGTGCGAGCAGGCGGGCGGCCCGTCCGAAATTGCTGCGTGCATCCTTCAAGATCGTAGTCCCTCGTGCGGCGCGGGTCGCATCTACGACGGAACGTTCAGCGGTACGCTCACTGCGGGCAACGGTGTTTTTGTCGACCTACTGCTGCACCACGGGTATCGTGTGATTCCCGCAAGTGAGTTCGACCCCAGCATACTGGAACATTGTCCATAGCACTCGAACCCAACACTTCCTCACGGGTGACCGTTTTGGCATCATCCGTGAAGTTTATATTGAGTACGACCCGGTCATCAAAGACGTAGACCGAGTTGACAGGCACGTACCCAGGCAGCCCCTCCCCGCGGCTCTCGCGCAGGAACGCGTACACGGCCCTCCCGTCTCTTGCGCCCCTCCCGGAACTGTCCACATCAGTGTAGCCAATCCAGTCCGCCAAGGGCTGCAGCTCGGACAACGCGGCGATGGAGGGCTTCTTCGGCCTGCTCAAGAAGGAGTTCTGGCACGGCAGGGACTGGTCGGACTGGACCCCCGCCCGCTTCATCGAGGAGCTCGGGGGCTGGATCGGCCGATACAATACGGAGAGGTGCAGCGATGCGCTCGGTGGCCGCACGCCGGCCGAGCTCCGCTCCGCGCTGGGAAGGGCCGCGTAACGGTCCAAGAAATCGTCCGCAGTCCCCATTCTTGCCCCTTTGGGACGGCTTCTTGTTGGGGCGTGTCTGCCCCAAACCCTGCTAGGAACGAGTACAGCAAACTGGAATTTTAAATTAGTCTTTGCAAATAACCTTTGAACCTTCACCATCAATTACAATTCCCTGA
>CAUDZT010000008.1 GCA_958453935.1 uncultured Collinsella sp.
CGACAAAGGAGGTGTCCCTTTATCGCATCGGCTCATTAGAAGAGTAAATATTTTTTTCAAGCGAGTAGCCGCCCGCCCGTCTCTCACACATATCGTTCCACGCGCAGTTTCGCAGCGAGCGAAGCGAAGCGAGAATGTTTGAGCATGGAATGATATGTGTGAGAGACGGGCGGGAGGGATACGAGCGCCCCCGCGAGAATGTTTGAGCACGGGATGATATATAGGCCCCTCCCACTGGTGAGCGGACGATTGAGTTTAAGCGACGCCGCTGGAGCCGAAGCCTCCTTTGCCTCGATCGGTTTCGTCTAGTTCTTCTACTTCTATGAGATTGACCGTGGGGACTTCTTGGATGACGAGTTGGGCTATGCGGTCGCCTTTGTTGATTTGGATGTCGTTGGTGGGATCCAGGTTGATGAGGATAACCTTGAGTTCTCCTCGGTAGTGAGCGTCGATGAGGCCCGGCGTGTTGACTATAGACAAGCCCTGCTTGATGGCCAAGCCGCTGCGGGGCTGGACGAAGCCGGCGTAGCCATCGGGCAGGGCGATGGCCAGCCCCGTAGAGACCAGACGGCGTTCGAAGGGCTTCAGGACGCAGTCCTCGTTGGAGCGCAAATCCAAGCCGGCATCGGTGGGATGGGCGTATTTGGGAAGCTCGACGGTGGGATCGAGACGCTTTATGTTGACGGTAATGTTGGGCATGGAATCACCTTAGCTTGTCGAGCTCTTGCAGAAACTCATCGACGTCTTTGAAATCACGGTAGACCGAGGCAAAACGGATGTACGCAACCTTGTCGATCTTGGCCAAGCGCTTAAGCACCATGTCACCCAACTCATGGGACGTGACGGCCGTCAGCGTGCGAGAGCGAAGCTCGACCTCGATGTCATCGATAATCTCATTGAGCTTCTTAGTGTCGATATCGCGCTTGATGGTGGCGCGCATCAAGCCGACGAGCAGCTTATTGCGATCGAACCGCTGCTTGATTCCGTCTGACTTAATGACCTCGATTGGGTCTTCGCATCGCTCGAACGTTGTAAAACGATAGTTACACGAGCAACATTCGCGGCGGCGCTTAATGGTGTTATTTGACTCCTGCATACGGGAATCAACGACGCGGGTATGTGCCTTGCCGCATTTGGGACAGCGCATGGTACCTCCTCTTAAACGATAACAAGGGTACCATGCGCAGCGCGATAATGATTACGAACGAGCAGGAACCTTAAGATGCGCACCGGCGGCGAGCGAACCATGCTCCAGATGATTGACGTTACGGATCATGTCGGAAGTCTCTTGCGTGGAAAGGCCTTCGATTGGATATTCCTCGGCAAGCGACCAAAGAGAATCGCCAGGCTGAACGCGAATGGTCTCGTATGTAACGTTGGAAACGGACTCGGCATACGCGGCATGACGAGCGCTAAAGACCGACGTAGCGAGGACAAAGAAGAGCGTAAGCGCAACGGCGACGGCGACAATCGTCGGAACCTTCAGGGCAACGCGGGCCGGCGCGACTACAGCCTGCTGATTGCGCGCAGGCTTTACGGTCAAAGGCTGAAAGCCGGAGCGGCCACCCTGAACAACCGTAAAAGTGGGTTCTGCAGGCGTCTCGAGCTTAAGGGCGAGGTTTCCCTGGACCATATTCGTTGCGTTCATCATGTTCTCCTCTCGCGTGTTTTGCTGAGAACAGTTTTATCAAGCCGCGCGGACAAAAATGTCTAGCGCGAGAACGAATGTTCGGTTATTATTATCTTCGAACAGTTGTTCCTGTCAAGCAAAATTCGAACATTTGTTTGACATGGGTAGAGAGGATGCCCTGATGGCTCGCAAAATTACCAAGCGTCAGCAGCAAATTTACGACTTCATCAAGGAATATCAGCAGGAGAAGGGTTATCCGCCCAGCGTGCGCGAGATGGCTTCTGCCGTGGGCCTTTCCTCCCCCAGCACCGTGCACGCCCATCTCTCTGCCCTGGAGGCGCGCGGGCTACTCAAGCGCGATGCCACCAAGCCGCGCGCCCTGGAACTCTTTAACGAGGATGGTTCCTCTGTCTCAATTTCCAAATCTGACGAGCCCACCGCACCTCGCGGAACGGTCTCGCTACCGCTCGTTGGTCGCGTCGCGGCTGGGATTCCCATTCTGGCCGAGCAGAATATCGAAGACACGTTTACTATCCCGACCGAAATCGCCACTGATCAGGGTTCCTTTATCCTTGAGGTGCATGGGAGCTCAATGATCAATGTCGGCATCTTCAATGGCGATTACATCATCGTCCGTGAACAAAAGAGTGCCATGAACGGCGAAATTGTCGTGGCCATGATTGATGGTTCGGCGACCGTCAAGACGTTCTACAAGGAGCAGGGGCGTGTGCGCTTGCAGCCCGAGAACGACACCATGGAACCTATCTATGCAACGAATCCCGTTATCCTGGGCAAAGTCGTCGGCTTGATGCGCCGGTTCTCGTAATGCAAAAACGCATAACCATCTTTGATACCGTCCGCGGGTTTACGATGATTTCTATGGCAGGTTTTCACGCTTGCTATGATCTCGCCTACCTGTACGGCTGGGATATGCCTTGGTTTACCCAGACTGTCTTTCAAGACGTCTGGCGCGCCAGCATCAGCTGGGTATTTTTGTTTATCGCGGGTTGGATGTGCACTCTTTCGCGCAACAATATCAAACGTGCCGCCAAATACGCCTTAGCAGCACTCGTTGTCTGGTTGGCAACAACACTTGTCTCATTCGACGATTCGGTTAATTTTGGCATCATCTACTGCATGGCCGCATGCACCGGCATCGTGGCGTTGACCGATCCCGTCCTTAAGAAGATAACGGCGAGATGGGGCATGCCCCTATGCCTTGTGTTGTTCGCCCTCACCTGGAGCATCCCCAAAACGATCTACCCTGTCCCCTACCTGGCGTGGCTGGGATTTCCGAGCCCTGGGTTTGTCTCAGGTGATTACTACCCCATCATCCCGTTTATCTTTATGTATCTTGCAGGATACTTCGCCGCACACATAGCGCAGGGAATCGATAAGACCGTCCCCAGCTGGGCCTACGCCAACCCCCTGCCGGTGCTCGCCGGCCTTGGACGTCACGCACTCCCCTTTTATCTGCTGCATCAGCCCATCATTCTGGGCATTTTAGAGCTCGTCTACTCGGTGCGATAACGCTCGAGCCGCGGTGCAATACGAGCCGGCAACTTCGCCACAATGCGAACACCGTCCTCGAGATATTCCTCATGCAGAAGGGTTCCCTGCTCATGCACCAGCGTGATGAGAGCGCCCTCGCGATACGGAATATCAGCGGAAAGCAACACATCGGTGGCAGCTGCCTCGCGAGCAATGCGATCAACGAGATCGTCGAGCCCCTCGCCCGTTTGGGCCGAGAACAGAACGGCTTCCGGATAGCGACGACGGAAACTCAATCGATCAACGCTATCGAGAAGATCGATTTTATTGAATACGGTCAGCGTTAAACGCTCTCCGGCGCCGATCTCATCAAGCACGCGGTCGACAGCCTCCAGCTGCCGCTCATAGTCCTCGTCAGACGCATCTACGACTTTGAGAATTAGATCGGCACCCAAAACCTCGGACAGCGTCGATTTAAAGGCATCGACCAGACCATGGGGCAGCTTTTGAATAAAGCCGACGGTATCGGTAATCGTCATGCCGCGACCGCCGGGCAGACGATACGAACGCGTCGTCGGGTCGAGCGTAGCAAACAGCTTGTCCTGCGAAAGTACCGTAGAGCCGGTCAGACGATTGAGTAACGTCGATTTACCGGCATTGGTATAACCGGCTAACGCGACGCGAAACGCCGGTGACTCAATGCGACTCTTGGATTGGACATCGCGACGCTGTTCAACCTGCTTGAGCTCACGACGAAGCGCAGTGATCTTATTACGAATGAGGCGACGGTCGACCTCGAGCTGACTTTCGCCCTGACCAAAACGTGAGCCGATGCCGCCGCGCGTCTGCTCCTTGGCGAGATGGCTCCACATGCCACGCAGGCGAGGCAACAAATATTGAAGCTGTGCCAGCTGTACCTGCAGGCGTCCCTCACGCGTCTGAGCATGCAGGCCAAAGATATCCAGGATCAGTGCTGTACGATCGATAATCTTTACCGGCTCGCCCACGGCTTTCTCCAAATAGGATTGCTGCGAGGGGGTCAGGTCGTCGTCAAAAATAACGACATCGGCATCCATGCGATGCACCAGGCCGCACAGCTCTTCAACCTTACCGGAACCGATAAACGATTTAGGATACGGCTTTACCAAACGCTGCGACAAGCGTGCCACGCACCGGGCACCAGCTGTGTGAGCAAGACGCTCCAGCTCATCAAGCGAGCGATCGAGCGGCCATGCATTGTCGCGCCACTCAACACCAACTAAAATGGCACGCTCGGGCTCGGGTGCCGTGGGAACAAGGGGGAAACGGGCCATTAGGCAGCCTCAATACGATGCAGGATATCCTCAACGACCTCATCGATCGTACATTCATCCATATCAAACCACACGATACGGTCATCGCGCTTAAACCACGAAAGCTGACGCTTGGCATAACGACGCGAACGCATCTTAATGAGTTCGCGGGCCTCATCCATGCTCATCACGCCATTGAAAGCATCAATGATCTCTTTATAGCCAATTGCCTGCATCGACGTCAGGGCATCTCCCAGACCCTGGGCCATAAGACCGCGGACCTCATCGACAAGACCCTGTTCAAACATAAGATCGACACGCAGATTAATGCGCTCGTAGAGCACCTCGCGATTACGCGTCAGACCAAACCATAGGGCATGATAATGCTCGCGCGGAACACTAAACTGACTTTTTTGTTGTGCATAGGAGATACCATCATCATGCATCTCGAGCGCACGAATCACACGGCGCACGTTATGGGGATGAATAACAGCAGCCGATTCTGGATCGCGCTCGGCAAGCAGGGCATGCAGTTCTTCCTCGCCAATACGCTCGGCAAGCTCCTGATAGCCCGCACGGCGATCGTCCTCAAGTTCACCCGAGGGAAAGTCCATCTCATCAAGGGCAGCCTTGAGATACAGCCCCGTACCTCCGCAAAAAACCGGCAGGCAACCCGAACCAAGGAGACGTTCAACATGCGCGCGAGCGTCAGCCTGATAAAGCGCAGCAGAATATGCTACACCCGGCTCTACAATGTCGACGAGACGCAGCGGCGCCGTACACTCATCGGGCGCCATCTTTGCGGTACCGATGTCCATGCCGCGATAGATTTGCATCGCATCGCACGACAGCACTTCGGACGAAAGACGAGCTGCCAAACGGTCGGCAACATCACTCTTACCAACCGCTGTCGGACCGACGATCGCAACGGCGGAAAGGCCTGCCCCGGGAGAAACCATTAGCGCGGCTCGCCCACAACGGAACCGGACAAATACCAGGTCTTGGCAACGTCAACGTTAACATCAACGATCTTGCCAACAAGCTGATCGATGCTGTAACCCTCGGGGATAGGCGCATGCACGGTCTGATTCTTGGGACTCTTGCCCAGCAGGACCGCATCGTTCTTTTTACTCGTTCCCTCAATGAGCGCGGGAACCACAGTATGAAGCTCACCCTGGTTATACTGGTGTGCCGTGGTCTCGATAACCTTAACCAGGCGATTGAAACGCTCGAGAATAACCTCATGCGGCGTAGGATCGTCAATCTCGGCGGCCGGGGTACCGGCGCGCTTGGAATAGATGAAGGTATAGGCCTGAGCATAGCGGACCGTCTCGGCAAGTGAGAGCGTCTGCTCAAAGTCTTCTTCAGTCTCGCCCGGGAAGCCAACGATAATGTCGGTCGAGAGCGCGATATCGGGCATGCGGTTGCGAATGCGATCGACCAGGCCCAGATAGTCCTCGCGTGTATAACGGCGATTCATCTCTTTGAGGATCCGCGTCGAACCTGACTGGACGGCCAGGTGCAGTTGCGGCATTACGGCAGGTGTCTCGGCCATGGCGTCGATGGTCTCGGGCAGCAGGTCCTTAGGATGCGAAGACGTAAAGAAGATGCGCTCCACGCCCGTATCGCCCACGGCACGCAGCAAATCGGCAAAACGCGGCTTGCCAAACAGATCGCGACCATATGAGTTAACGTTTTGGCCCAGCAGCGTAATCTCACGCACGCCCTGGCGCACCAGACCGGTCACCTCGTCGACAATCTCCTCGAAGGGGCGGCTCTTTTCGCGACCGCGTACGTACGGCACGATGCAATAGGTGCAGAAATTATTGCAGCCTGTCATGATGGGCACCCAGGCGTGATACTGGGTCTCGCGATGCCACGGCATGCTCATGGCGTCCGTATCCTCATGCTCATTGGTGCGGATATGACGCTTACCATCAAGGAACGCCTCGGCAATGAGCTCGGCCACATGTGCAATGGAATGCGTGCCAAAGATGACATTGACGTTATCGACGTTGGTGAGCAGGCCCTCGCCATCGCGCTGCGCGATGCAACCGCCAACGGCAACCACGCGCTTGCCCGAAGGCGAAGGCGGCAGGCTTTTGCAGGAATTGCACTGACCGTACAGGCGAGTATCGGCGGCCTCGCGCACGCAGCACGTCATGAAGACAACGATATCGGCATGCGCGGGATCGAACGCCATGAGGCAGCCATACGAATCAAGCAGACCGCTCACACGCTCGGAGTCGTGCTGATTCATCTGGCAGCCAAAGGTGCGGATAAAGTAGGTTTTACCGGCAAGAATATCGCGTACGGAACGCTGGTCCATGTGCATAAGTCCTAACGATGGGGAGCGAAACAAGGCAAGCAGAAGCTATGCCACAGGCTTAACATCATCCATGACGACGTTATCCATAGCAGCTCGATTGATCTGGTGAACGTAGATAGAAAGGCGGATGGCCGTGCGCGACTCCCCGTTAATGAGGATGTCGGAGAACACGGGCGCGCAGGAAATATCAAAACCGGTTGGAATCAAAAAACCGCGCGCGATAGCAACGGCCTTAATAGCCTGGTTGACGGCACCGGCGCCGACACACTGGATGTTGACGGGTACACCATCCTTGACCATGCCGGCGATGGCGCCGGCAACGGACGCGGGCGATGATTTGCTTGATACCTTCAGGCAATCCATGAAGAAACTCCTGCATTTAAAAGTACGTTTTAACTGCAATAACTGTATCGTACCGAGTGGACTCGGTAAAGGCACTATTCCTCTTTGGCAAGATCAAAGGTCACGGTGATTCGATCACGCGAAACACGGATCTTTGGGTCGCCGCAAAGGTTGAGATAGTACCGGGTGGCAAGGTCATTAAAGTCGCGTTCCACAGCGCGCGAAAACTGTGCCATGTCATCCTTGGCAATACGTAGCCCGCGACGATCCTTCGCGAGATCGACAGGAGCCGGCGCATGCGAGGACGAATCACGCTCGCGCAGCAGACGCGCGGTCACACCGCGAACGGGCTTAATCTGCCCTGCCAAAATGCGATGGGCCGTGCGCTCGGACATCTCAAGACCCAAACCCGAACAAATACGGATAAAGTCCTCGGCATCAGAAGCAAGGCCTAAACGATCGACAACCGGAAGCTCGCTCTCGTCATCAATGAACAGGAGACGAGACGTATCGAGCCGACTTGACGCTTGAGCATAAAGGGTCGCGGCAATCTCAGACGGAGAACCGAGATAGACATCGCAACCACGCAACTCCTCGAGCGCAAACTCACAAGCAGCGCGAATAATATTATGTGGACCGCGAGCGCAGACATAACGTCCGTCCTCATCCTTGACGGCCTGGGGCCAGCTGGACTGATCGGCACGCTCACTGAGGCGGTCGGCCGCAACGCTCACCTTGAAGGCTGAACCAAGATCGACGCCGGACGTGACCACACGGGCCTCGTCGGTGTTCTGCTTGATCGAAAACAATGCCATGCCACGACCGTGAACGCCCCAACGGTCCATCTTCATGCTCTCGAGCTTGGAGGTAACGCGGGCATCAAAGATTCGCTCTTGCATATCCTGCGGAACGCCAGAACCGTTATCCAGAAAGACAAGCGTGCGGACGCCATCTTCCTTGGTCGTGGCGAGATAGACCTTGTCGGCGCCGGCATCGCGAGCATTACGGAGCATTTCGATGACGATGTCCTCGACATGCTGAATGTCGTGCTTAGCCTGGCGCCGCTCGGCCTCCGAAACGCGGAGGCGGACATACCCCTCGCCAAGGTTCTCCTCGACGCGAAGGTTGCCCTCCCCCGACATCGACGCGATAAATGAGATGAGCTCGTTCGCGTCGCTCATGTTATTTAGCGATATCGACAGCGCGGCTCTCGCGAATCACGACGACGCGCACCTGACCGGGATACTCCATCTCTTCCTCGATCTGATGGGCGATATCGTGAGCCAGGACCGTGGACTGGGCATCGGAGATCTTGTCCGGCTGGACCATGACGTGGACCTCGCGACCGGCCTGCATGGCATAGGTACGTTCGACGCCGTCATGGGAGTTGGCGATCTCCTCGAGCTTCTCGAGACGCTTGATGTAGTTCTCGGCAGACTCGCGACGGGCACCGGGGCGAGAGGCAGAGACAGCATCGGCGGCCTGCACCAGGACATCGAGCACCGTGTTGGGGTCGACATCGGCATGGTGAGCCTCAATAGCGTGGACGATAACGGGCTTCTCGCCATAACGGCGGGCAAGCTCGGCGCCGATGACGGCATGCGGGCCCTCGACGTCGTGGTCGATTGCCTTGCCCAGGTCATGAAGCAGGCCGGCGCGCTTGGCGGTCACAACGTCCAGGCCAAGCTCGGAAGCCATCACGCCGCACAGATCAGAGACCTCGAGGGAATGCTGAAGCACGTTCTGACCAAACGAGGTACGGTAGCGCAGGGCACCAAGGGTCTTGACGATCTCGGGGTGCAGATCGTGGATGCCGGTATCGAAGGCAGCCTGCTCGCCAGCCTCGCGCACGCGCTGCTGAACCAGGTCGGCAGCCTTGTGATACATCTCCTCGATACGGGCAGGGTGAATGCGGCCGTCGGCGATGAGGTTCTCGAGGGCGACACGGGCGGTCTCACGACGGACCGGGTCGAAGCTCGAAAGAACGACGGTCTCGGGCGTGTCGTCGATCACGAGGTTGACGCCGGAAACCTGCTCGAAGGTCCGGATGTTGCGACCCTCGCGACCGATGATACGGCCCTTGAGGTCATCAGAGGGAATGTGCACGGAGGTAACGGTGACCTCGGCAGTGTGATCGGCAGCGCAGCGCTGAATCGCCAGAGACAGAATCTCCTGGGCGGTCTTGTGGCACTCGGCGCGAACCTGCTGCTCGGACTCGCGAATGATCGTGGCGGCCTCGTGGGTGACCTCGCCGCGAACCTTATCGAGGAGCTCCTTGTGGGCGTCCTCGCGGGTAAGGTCGGCGATACGCTCGAGCTCGGAGGTCTGCTTTGCGCAGAGCTCCTCGAGCTCACGGGAGCGCTTCTCGACCTGACCGGCCTGGCTGGACAGCTGATGCTCGCGCTTGTCGAGAGCGTCGTTGCGGCGATCGAGGGATTCCTCGCGCTGCATCACGCGGTTCTCGAGCGTACGAATCTCGTTCTTACGCTGCTTGTCCTCGGCCTCAGCGGCCTGCTTGTTCTTGATGATCTCCTCTTTAGCCTCGAGCAGAGCCTCTTTTTTGAGGGTCTCGGCCTGACGCTTAGCATCACCGATCAGGGACTCAGCCTGTGCGTGTGCCGACTGGATTTTTTCGTCGGCCTCGTGAAGACTACCCTGCTTGGCGGTGCGCATGTAGGCAATGGCGGCGATGGCACCCAAAATGATGCCAACGAGCGCTGCGATGATAGGCATGCTCACTCCTTTTTATGGATTCGTTACACAACAAAGCGAACCGTCCTTACGAACGGCTCGCGACATTTGAGTAATATGGGCGCAGCTTATGCGGGTCGGATACAGATAAACATATAAACAAACTCATTACAGATGAGCACATATCACAAAGCAAATGACATTGTTTATCGTACGTTGAACCACAACAACTGTCAAATAAATGGCCCCAGCACGGCGGCTAAAACGCGGTGAACGGCAGGGCCACAAAACGCATACGCCTAAACCGCACATTCCTCACGTTCGGCATCGAGACGTGCCTTAACGGCATCGGCGGCGATATGATACGAGAAGCCCTTGCCCATCAAAAACCGAACCAGTTTTTCGAATCCGCGCGTCTCTGGGACACGCCGCTTGGCGAGCAGGGCTGACGCACGCGCCAAATCGTCTTCGACGGCAAAATAATCCTCGGGATAACCGGGAATGTCATCGAGCACGACATGACGGCGCTTGAGCTCGGTCTCGATTTTGCGCTGTCCCCAACCGCGCCGCTTGCGCTCCTCGATAAAGTACGAGCAAAAGCGGTTCTCGTCTAAAAAGCGATACTCGGTGGCGCGCTCGACGGCGAAATCGATCGCGGTCTGGTGAAAGCCGTAGCGAGCCAGCTTGTCACGGACCTCGCCCGTCGCATGGTCGCGGCGCGATAACATCTCGGTCACCATGGTAAGTGCACATTTACGCTCGACGAGCTGCACCGCCTCACGAAAGTTGTCCCAATCACAGGGAAGATCGGGGCGGTTTTTGACATACAGGCGCGCGACCCGCACGGGAATCCAAATGGACCGCTCAAAACCGCCCTCAAGCTCACAATCGATATGTGCGCAAGGCTTTTTGGACGCATACCCGTTCGAGAACGAGGAGGCCGCCTTCTTATCGGGAAAGACGACCGTGGCCTCGGTCACCGTATACGACATGAGCGTAACCGCTACTCGTCGTCATCATCGAGCATGGCGGAACCATCGATGGCGTAAAGCTCGTCAAACTCCTCAGGCGCAGGCTGATCGGTCAGCTCGACCTCGGATGGAGCATCGTCGTCAAACTCAAGCCCGCAGGCAAGGCGGACCTTATGCTCAATCTCGTCGGCGCAATCAGGGTGTTCGCGCAGGAACGCCTTGGCGGCCTCGCGACCGTTGCCGAGCTTGTCCT
Source organism: uncultured Collinsella sp. (assembly GCA_958453935.1). GTDB lineage: Bacteria > Actinomycetota > Coriobacteriia > Coriobacteriales > Coriobacteriaceae > Collinsella. The sequence goes on from CAUDZT010000008.1 coordinate 11,000, forward strand.
CGCCATAGGCAAACCAGGAGCCCATCTTCTTGCAGATGCCGCACTCGACAGCCATGTCCAGAATCGAGCCCTCCTTAGAGATGCCCGTACCGTACATGATGTCGAACTCAGCAGAACGGAACGGAGCTGCCACCTTGTTCTTAACGACCTTGGCGCGCACGCGGTTACCGATAACCTCATCCTTAAGCTTAATGCTGTCGATGCGGCGAATGTCGATACGCACCGAAGAGAAGAACTTAAGGGCGCGGCCGCCCGTCGTGGTCTCGGGGTTGCCGAACATGACGCCGATCTTCTCTCGCAGCTGGTTAATGAAGATGCATGTCGTGTTGGACTTGGACAGCGAGCCGGCGAGCTTGCGGAGCGCCTGACTCATCAGGCGAGCTTGCAAACCGACCGTGGTATCGCCGATCTCTCCCTCGATCTCGGCACGCGGGGTCAGCGCGGCGACGGAGTCGACGACGATGGCATCGATGGCGCCGGAACGCACGAGCATGTCAACAATCTCGAGCGCCTGCTCACCCGTATCAGGCTGGGAAATCAGTACCTCGTCGATATCCACGCCAATGCGCGCGGCATACGTGGGATCGAGCGCGTGCTCGGCATCGATAAATGCCACCACGCCACCCATTGCCTGGGCCTCGGCCAGGATCTCAAGCGAAAGCGTCGTCTTACCGGAGGACTCAGGGCCGTAAATCTCGACGATGCGGCCGCGCGGCACACCGCCGATACCCAGAGCGGCATCGAGTGCCAGAGCGCCCGTAGGGATGGCCTCGACCTCGAGCTCGGGGCCACCGTCGCCGTACCTCATGATGGAGCCTTGACCGAACTTCTTCTCGATCTCGGCCTTGGTGGTGGCGATCATCTCATCGCGCTCTTTACCCGTCGTGCGAGCATGAACGGTACGTACGGGACCTGAATTCTTGGCCATGAAAAGCCCTCCTCTTAACAACCTGCATCGATAATAAACGAACGGCTGTTCGTGGTCAACCGTTCAGATAAATCATATGCAGGCAGTCTTTCCAAAACCCAACCAAACGCCGACCAAATACTGACCAAATGCTTGACCACATAGGGCCAAATATAAGCAAGGAAGGCGAAAATAAACCTATGACCAGCAAAAACGCTGAATTTGTCAGAGGTCCCTATCTCCACAATTAAGGGGCCCTAAGGCCCCTTAAAACACGTCTATTCCATAGAGTTGAGCACAAGGGCAATGCGTCCCAATGCCTCCGCGACCGCATGGGCACGAACACACGAACGGTCGCCCTCATAGTGGCAGCGCACAGAGTCCACGACCGGCACTTCCCCATCAGCCGCGCGATACGCCCAGCCAATATAGAAAGTGCCAGCCGGATCGTCCTCAGTGCCGCCGCCGGGGCCGGCATAACCCGTTGCGCTCACTGCAATATCGCTCTGGTACAGCTCCAGCGAACCCGCCGCCATCTCGCGCGCGGTCTGATGCGACACCGCGGTATAGCGGTCGAGCGTCTCCTGATCAACACCCAAAACGCGATGCTTGATCTCATCGCAGTAGGTCACCGCACCGCCACGCAGCACCGCCGAGGCGCCCGGGATATCGGCAATCGTCGAGGAGATCATACCTGCTGTCAGCGACTCAGCCGTCGAAACCGTCACGCCCCGAGCGCTCGCGCGCTCGACAATATCGCGCGCCAGCCCCTCGTTATGTGCGGAAATCTGCTCAAAAGAGTCCGTCATACCCACTAGGACCTAGACCGAAAAGACGATCTTGCGGCAGTTCCAGAAGTACTGGGCGCCCGAGATAACGGTCAGGACAACGGCAACGGCGTACAGGAAACGCGACACCGAGTAGATGCCGAGCGTCAGCGCCAGCGGGCCAAGGTGCAAGCCGGCCATCGCAAAGACGCACAGGTAACCGCAGATGGAGACCATCGTGGTCGCCGTCTTGTACTTGCCAAGCTTATCGGCGGCAACGACAACGCCGGCGGCACTAGCGACCATGCGCAGGGCGCTTACCAGCAGCTCGCGGAACAAGATGATGAACACGGACCAAACCGACACGGCACCAAAGTCCAAGAATAGCAGCAGGGCCGAGAATACGAGCAGCTTGTCGGCGATGGGGTCCAAGAATTTACCGAAGTCGGTAATCTCGTTGCGCGAGCGCGCCAGGTAGCCGTCAACCTTATCGGTGCACGACAGGATGACGTACAGAATGAAGGCAGCGGCGGCGAGCGGGCCGTCGAAGATGCTCCAATCTGTACCGGCAACACTCGTGTGAGAAAGCGCCGACACGATCATGAACACCGGGATAAAGACGATGCGAACGCACGTCACGATGTTGGCGGGCGTCCAAACACTCGTCAGTTCCTTATTGCTCTCGTTTGCCACGACGCTCTCCTACTCCACAACATGGCCGATAAGCTCATAGCAGAAGCTATCGGTAAACTCGACCGTCAGAATATCGCCCACAGATGCCTCGCTGGCATCCAGATGCACCGCGCCATCGGAATCAGGCGCCTGGAACCAGGCATGTCCGATCAGCTCGGCGCCGTCTTCGGTCTCTTCGATACCGTCGACAATCACCTGGGCGCGCTCGCCCACATGTGCGGCAGTTGCAGCAAAACCGAGCGACTCGGCCAGGTCCATGGCCTCCTGGGCGCGCTCGAGCTTGACCTCTTCGTCGACCTGGCCCTCCATCTTGGCGGCCAGGCTGCCCTCCTCCTGCGAGTAGGCAAAGACGCTCGTGTAGTCGAAGCCGACGGTGTCCATAAAGTCGATAAGGTCGCGGAACTCGTCGTCGGTCTCGGTCGGGAAGCCGACCATGGCCGTGGAACGGATCACGATGCCGGGGATGCGCTCACGCAGATCGCGGAACAGGTCCTCGAGCTCCTGGCGCGAACCAGAACGGCGCATAGCCTTGAGGATGCGCGCGTCGCAGTGCTGCACGGGGATATCGATATAGGGCAGCACCTCGGGCGTATCACGAATGGTCTCAATGAGCTCGTCAGTCATGCCCTCGGGCTGCAGGTAGAGCACACGGACCCAGACGTTGTGCGGACGCACGGCCTCGGCGACGGCACGCAGCAGCTGCGCCAGATTGCGCGGCGAGCCCTCGGCGACATCCTCGTCAGCAAAGTCGGTGCCCCAAATACCCGTGTCCTGGCCGATCAGCACGATCTCGCGCACACCGCCGGCAACCAGGTCGCGCACCTCGGAGATAATGCTCTCGGCATTGCGCGAATGATAGCGACCGCGAATATACGGGATCATGCAGAAGCTACAGAAGCGGTTGCAGCCATCGGAGATCTTGACGTAGGCGACAGCGCCCTCGACGGTGCGCTTGACCTGCGGAATATAGACGGCAATCTCGCGCTCGACGCCCAGCACGCCATCGATGACCGCCACGATGCCATCCTCCTCGTCGGCCTTCACAAAGGCAGCGACCTCGGGCAGCTCATCGGGCAGATCGTCGCCATAGCGCGACGGCACACAGCCGCACATGACGATGGGGCAAGAACGAACGCCGTCCTGAACCTCGTTGGCGAGCTCGAGCGTGGTCTCGATGCTCTCGGACGTTGCGGAGGCGAGGAACGAGCATGTATTGACGATGGCGATATCGGCATCCTGCGGGTCGAATGCCTCCTCGTAGCCCGCGGCGGTCAAAAGAGAACGCATGCGGTCGGTGTCAACCTCGTTCTTAGCGCACCCGAGGGTGATGTAGAGCACGGAGCCCAACGGTGTATCCATGTTGGAGAGCAGTCCTTTCGAATGAATTAGCGGTAGTTGGTGAACTGCAGCGGCTGACCGTAGTCCTGGTCGCGCAGGAACTGGATCACGGCCTGCAGCGCATCCTTGGAAGCAGAGGAAACACGCAGTTTGTCGGCCTCAATCGTCACCTTGACCTTGAGCTTCTGATCCTTAATGTCCTTATTGATCTTCTTGGCAGTCGTCTGGTCGATACCCTCGACGATGTGACCGAGCACGCGCACGGTGCCGCCCGAGGCAGCCTGAGGCGCATCCCAGGACACAGCCTTAAGATCGATGCCACGCTTGATGAGCTTGGAGCTCAGGACATCGATGATCTGCTTGGAGACAAAGTCGGCCGGGGCGTTGATCGTAAAGAGTTTGTCGCCCTTCGAAAGCTCGATGGTGGCGCCGGAGTCCTTGAGGTCATAGCGCTGGGAAATCTCGCGCGTGGTCTGCTGGAAGGCATTGTCGACCTCCTGCATATTGACCTCGGACACGACGTCGAAGCTTGAATCTTTAGCCATGATGTTTCCTTTCGCGTACGAGCGGCCTAGTAGCTATCGTACGAATTGTCGGTAGAATCGGTGGGTGTCTGACCGTCAGTTGCGGTATCGGCGCCATCCGTGGACTTGGCATCGGGACCGTCGGTGGTATCGGTACCATCGGTGGTGTCGGTACCATCAGAACTTTCACCATTCTCGGAATCAGACGTCTCCTTCTTGGGAACGGTGATCGTCACGCGCGCCACGCCCGAGGTCTTGGTATCGTAACGGACCTTTTCACCGTTCTTGGTAACGGTGACATCGGAAGGCTTGGACGTGGTGATCTCGATCGAGGACTCGGGCGTATACTCCTGCTCAAAGGGGCCAGTCGCCTGGGCGCCATAGACCGACTTGCCGTCGACCTTGACCTCAATCCACGCGGTCTTTCCCTTGGCAACGGAGACCTTGACCTTCGTGACCTCGCTCTCTTCCTTCTTGGCCGTCGTCTTGGTAGCGTCCGAATCAGTCGACTCATCCGTCGCCTCATCGGTGTCTTCGTCCTCGTCGACCGTTTCGGTCTTCATAGAAGACTTCTTAGTCGTCGTCTTGGTGGCAGCGGGCGTCTCGGGCGTGGTCTCGGGCGTCGAAGATGCGCAGCCGCGCAGAAGCACCACGATGAGCACAATCAGCAGCAATGCCACGGCGCCGATGCCGGCGTAGACGATACGCGGATCGAGCCCGTTGTTTTGAGGAGCACGGGAACCGCCGCGTCCACGACCGGAACTGCTGCGGCCGCCTCCCTGAGGCATACGACCGCGATTGCTATCGGAACGGCCGCGATAGCCGCCCTGGCCCTGAAGGCTGCGCTGACCCGAGCGGGGCGCAAGTTCACCGCGGCCTTGATAGCCACGCTGGCCCGAACGCGGAGCCGAAGAGCGCTGGTCATACGGCTGTGATTGAGAGCGAAGACGCGGCGTCACCTGCGTGGCATCGGCGTCCGCATAGCCACCGCGAGAGCGTCCGGTAGAGACACCACGGCAACCGCGATCGGAATAACCACCATCGCCGTAGCCGGCACGAGGGTCACGTGCGACACCGCGGGCAGCGGGGAGTGCGCGCTCCTCGGGCGCCGGCGTGCTGCGAAAACGATCGCGCTGGGAACGAATCTCCTCGCTCGAGCCCGTTTCGGTAACATAGCCAGCCTGCTGAGGGCGCTGGCCATAACGCGTCGAACGCCCGCCCTGAACCATCAGGAAGCGGCCGTTGTCGACCGAGGAACGCGAATTGACGTAGCCGGCGGCGTCCTGAAAACGACCGCCCTGCTGCGACGTCTCGCGCTCATATGCCATCAGATCGTCAAAATAAGCGTTGACGACCTCCCGCGGATTGAGGCCCAAAAAGCGCGCATAGCTCGAAATCATGCCCTGCGCATAGCCGCGCGGAGGCATCGATGCAAAATTGCCATTCTCGAAAAACTCGATGATCTGCGGCCTGATTTTGATGGTGTTGGCGACCTGCTGAATGGAAAGGCCCATTCGGCGACGCTGCTCGAGCAGCATGTCACCAAAGCGTGCAGCCATCAGAATCCTCCAAACTCACGATCTTCACGTGCCATCTCGGCGTCGACGGATTCCAGCGTGGCAAGGCCTTCTTCATCCAGCAGAACCTCGCGCGGCTTGGAACCGTCGGGCGGTCCGACGACACCCTTTTCTTCCAGCATGTCCATAATACGCCCGGCGCGCGCATAGCCAACCTTCAGGCGGCGTTGCAGGCCAGATGTGGAGCCCAGCTGCGATTCCACCACAATATGAGCGGCTTCCCAGATAAGCGGATCGTCGTCCTGAGGCTCGGCAACGCCGGTTCGCACGATGCCGCCGCCACCTGCCATGGACATGGAGGCAGGTGCCACAGCCGACAGGATCTCCTCATGGTAGTCGGGCTCGCTTTGCGACTTAACGAACTCGACAATCTCGTTGATCTCGTCATCCGAAACAAAGCAGCCCTGGATGCGGCGGGGCTTGCCCCAGTCGACCTTTGAGAACAGCATGTCACCCAAGCCGGTGAGCTTTTCGGCACCCATCTGGTCAATGATGACGCGGGAGTCGATGCCCGTTGCGACGTTGAAGGCGATACGGTTGGTAATGTTTGCCTTGATGAGGCCCGTCACCACGTTAGAGCTCGGACGCTGGGTCGCCACGATAAGGTGGATACCGGCGGCACGGCCCAGCTGGGCGATACGCACAATCGAGGCCTCGACGTCCTTGCCGGCGACCATCATCAGGTCCGAAAGCTCGTCGATGATGATGACCAGGTAGGGCATCTTTTGCGGCGGGTTATCGTAATGCTCAAACTCGCCGGCGGCCTGCTTTTCGTTGTAGGTCGAGATCTTGCGCACGTTCAGGCGCTCGAAGACCTTCAGGCGGCGCTCCATTTCGGACACCGCCCACTGCAAGGCGCTCGCGGCCTGCTTGGGCTCGGTCACTACGGGCACATAGAGATGCGGAAGACCGTTATAGCCTGCGAGCTCGACGCGCTTGGGGTCGACCATGATCAAGCGAACGTCCTCGGGGAGCGCGCGCATGAGCAGGGTCGTGATGATGGAGTTGATCATGACCGACTTACCGGAACCCGTGGTACCGGCGATCAGCAGGTGGGGCATCTTGGCGAGGTCGGCGACGACCGGCGTGCCCTCGGCGTCGCGGCCGATGGCAAGCTCGAGCGGACCGCCCTTCACATAGGGCAGCACGTCGCCCAGATTGACGTTCTGGCGCTTGCGGTTGGGAATCTCGATGCCCACGAGCGAGGTGCCGGGGATCGGGGCAAAGATACGAACCGACTGGGCGGCGAGCGAAAGCGCAATATCGTCCTCGAGGCTCGAAATCTTGCTCACGCGCTCGCCCTCGCCAGGTTGCAGCTTAAAGGTCGTCACCGTGGGGCCGGCGATCCAGCCGACCACGCGGGCACTGCGGCCAAACTCAAGCAAGGTGGATTGCAGTGACTCAGCGGTCTGCTCCAGCTCCTTATCCGAAGACGCGGCAGAAGCCGACTGCGGGTTGGCATGTAGGATTTCGAGCGGCGGAAGCTTGAGGCCGTCCTCTTCTTCGCCCTCGTTATCTGCGGCGCCGCCGTCCGCTCCCCCATCACGAGCCGCAGCCGATTCGACAGCACTCGTGGCAGGCGCATCGGCAACCTTGGGATGCTTTAAGAAGTCGGGAATCTGAGGTGCGGCCGAAACAGGGTTCACGGCAAACGGCGGCTCGGACTCGTCAACCTTGTCCGGATCGTCCTCCATCGAAAGCTGTCCAGTGACCTGACCGCGCTTGGCGTGGCGACGCGGCAGCAAGGTTGTCTTGGCGGTCTCGAGCGGAGCCTCGTCGTCCTCGTCGTCACCCTCGGTGAGCTCAATCTCGCTATCGGACCAAGACGGGTCGGGCTCGCTTGTGTTGAGCTTGGGCGCAGCCTTGCCCTTCTTGGCATGGCGGCGCGGCAGCAGCGTGGTCTTGGCGCGCTCGGCTTCAACCGACTCGGATACGTCGACAAATGGGTCATCGTCCTCGTCGTCATCCAAAACCGGGTCGACATCGCCACCCATGACCGTGGTCACCGCGGCGTCAGTCCCCTTCTGGCGCAGAATGCTCAGGTGCGGACGAGCGACGCCGGGAACAGACAGGGCCTCTTCATCGCCCCACGGGCTCGCATTGACATCGGCACGTCGACGCTCGGCAAAATCGGCAGCGCGATCGCGTGCGGAGCGCAAAACGCCACCCACCGAAAAGCCGATAATGACCAAACCAACGACGACAAGCCCCAGCAAGACAACCATGGCGATAGGTTTACCCAGGGCGTTTTGCAAGGCACTTGCGATAAAGGCGCCAATGTAGCCGCCCGACACGGAAAGGTTCTGCGGCGTAAACATAAGGTCGCACGAATCGCTCGTGCCCGGCACCATCAGCGAAAGAATGGAGACGACGGCGATAAAGACCAAGGCGCCGCCCGCAACAGAGCGCACGTTGAGCGGCGAGTCCTCACCCAAAAAGAGCGTGGCGGCAAACAGCAAGATGACGATCGGCAGCACGTAGGCGCCCAGACCAAAGCCCAGGTGGTAGAAACCGGCAACCGCAGCCGTCACGGGCGCTGTTGCCGGAGAGATCACGGCAATGAAGGACGCGATCGCCAAAACGGCGATGACCACGCCGGCGATATCGCGATTGGCCGAAGGCTCGACCAAGGGCTCAAACTCATCGAAGTCCGCCTCGTGGCCCTTATTGGCACGCAGATGGGAACCGGCACCCTTAGCAGATGCCGGTTGGTTATTGGCCTTATTGCCTTTGGCGTTTTGTGCAGATCCGCGCGCCAAACTAAACCTCCATGACGACCGGGATGATCATCGGACGGGTGCGCGTACGGCTCCAGATAAAGTTAGAGAGCGAATCGCGCACGGCCTTGCGAATGGCATCGGAACCGCTGCTGGTAAAGCTGAACTTACCCTTCTCGATCGTCTTCATAATGGACGCGGAGGCATCCTCGGAGAACTGGTCGTCGATGGCAAACGAAACGCCGCGGCCCGAGAACTCGATGGCCTCGATCTTCTTGTGTTTGAGAGAGACGATGGCAACGGCCGTGACCATACCGTCGTTGGCGAGCTTCTGGCGATCGCGCAGGACGATGGGGTCGGTATCGCCGATACGCAGGCCGTCGACGTAAACGACGCCGGACTCGACGGGCGTACCGCGCTTGACGATACCACCGCGCATCTCGAGCGTGTCGCCGTTATCGAGGATAAAGATATGATCGTCCTTGATGCCCATCTTGCGGGCCAGCTGGGCATGGGCGCGCAGATGCACGGCCTCACCGTGAACCGGCATAAAGTACGTGGGCTTGGCCATGGCCATCAGGAGCTTGAGCTCCTCCTGGCTACCGTGACCCGAGACGTGGACGAGAGCGCGGTTCTTATCCCACACGTCGCAGCCGAGCTTGGCCAGGCTGTTGACGACCTGCTGGACGGCCTTCTCGTTGCCAGGAACGGGAGTTGCCGAGAGGATAACGGTATCGCCCTCGTGGATGGAGAGCGTCTTGTGCTCGCCATTGGCCATGCGGGACAGGGCCGACAGCGGCTCGCCCTGCGAACCAGTGCACATGACGACGATCTTGTCGTCAGGAAGATTATCAATATCGAAGGCATCGATGATATCGGCATCATCGATGTTGAGATAACCGAGCTCGCGCGCCACGCGGGTGTTCGTGAGCATGGAACGACCGGTCACGACGACCTTGCGGCCGCACTTGCGGGCGGCGTCGCAGATCTGCTGCAGACGATGGATGTGGCTCGAGAACGACGCGACGAACACGCGGCCCGGAGCATTCTTGATGGCATGCAACAGATTGGGGCCAACCTCGGCCTCGGACTTAGTAAAGCCGGGGACCGTGGCGTTGGTGGAGTCGGACAGCAGCAGGTCGATGCCCTGCTTGGCAAAGCGGCTGATAGCGGCATAGTCGGGCGTGACGCCGTCGATGGGCGTCTGGTCGAGCTTAAAGTCGCCGGTGTGCATAACGGTGCCCTGGTTGGTGCGGATGAACACGCCCAGAGCGCCCGGGATGGAGTGAGTCATCGAAAAGAAGTCGAGCGAGATGCCACCCAAATTGACGTGGCTGCCGCCCTTGACCTCACGGAACTTGGGTGCACGAATGCGGAACTCGGAGAGCTTGCCCTCGATAAAGCCGAGCGTCAGCTTGCTCGAGAAGATGGGCACCTTGTTGTTGAGGTCCTGCAGTAGATACGGAAGCGAACCGGTGTGGTCCTCGTGGCCGTGAGTGACGATGATGCCGCGGAGATTTTCCTCGTTCTCCAGAACGTAGGTGTAATCCGGGAGCACCAGGTCGATACCGGGCTGCGAATCGTCGGGGAACATGAGGCCAGCGTCGACGAGCACCATGTCGCCGCCGCACTCGAAGACCGTCATGTTCTTGCCGATACCATCTAAGCCGCCGAGCGGGATGATCTTCAAGGGAGATGATTTTTTAGCTGCCATAGGTGAGTGTTGTTTCCTTTCTTCGAAACGGGTCTGGAACAACCGACGGGGCGCTTCTGGCAAACCGACCGCCGGGAACGTACAAATATGCATCGCAGAGTCGATGCAATAACCACAGTATGATACCCATTTGCACAACAACAGACCACCCATGCATGAAAGCCCCATCCAAACCGGTCTATCCCGCCGGTTTCCCGTGGGGCGGGCACTGATGAAGTTTCCTGCTCTACAGTCCTGCTCACGACGGAGGCCACATTAAGTGGCCTCCTGTTCGTGCGGAACTCGCGATAAACCTAAGCCGGTGTCCCCGCTCTCCCGGGGCCTGTCGTGGCTTGGCCGTTGCATGCGGCTCGCTTTTCGGAACGGGGCTGACGGACACGTTCCGAAATCTACCACCGTCGCTGTGCAGGGTGTCTATAAAGAGCCGTGGCCAAAAAACATCAAATATGAGTACTGATACTCTTTTAGTAGCAGTAATTTTGACCACATTTAAGGTGATTTGACGTGTCGATCGAGCAGATAAGCTGCCGTATCTCCTCAAGTGTTCATTAAAGGAAGACCTTGATGCGAATAAATCTCATTAAGATCTTCTTTTATTAACGAAAATAATGTAGCTACAACGGTGACAGTACTCATATTTGCCGTTTTTTGGCCACAGTCCTTCGGAGGGTCCTCGAAAATAGTCCCGAGCCGGCACTTGGGGACGTTCCTATAATGCCGGCACTTAGGAGCGTCCCCAAGTGCCGACACCGCGTCTGCCTGCGGCGGCCGCGCCCCGCTGCATCGCTCCGCACCCTTGCGGGTTCGAATCCCTCCGCTTGGCGGCGTTGGCTCGATTTGCTTGACGTGAGGGGCTCTTGGCTGGTGTGGGACGGAGGGATTCCGCGTCCGCCTGGTCGGCGGCCGCGCCCCGCTGCGTCGCTCCGCACCCTTGCGGGTTCGAATCCCTCCGCTTGGCGGCGTTGGCTCGATTTGCTTGACGTGAGGGGCTCTTGGCTGGTGTGGGACGGAGGGATTCCGCGTCCGCCTGGTCGGCGGCCGCGCCCCGCTGCGTCGCTTCGCTCCTTGCGTGCTGCGCTGGAAAACGCTTCGCGTTTCCTCAGCTCCGCACCCTTGCGGGTTCGAATTCCTCCGCTTGCCCACAAGAAAGCGCCCTGGGCCGTTATGGGCTTAGGGCGCTCAGTTTTAATGGCTGGGACGGAGGGATTCGAACCCCCAACAGCCGGCACCAAAAACCGGAGTTCTACCGTTGAACTACGTCCCAGTATGGGTGTTGCACAAAAGCAACTCGTTTAGTTTACCTAATCTGCGAGGGCATCGCAAACGCCATCGAGCAGGCGTACCGCGAGCGTCTGGGCGTCGCTGGCAGTGAAGGTGCCGTTGTAGCGCGTCATGCCCGTGAGCTCAATGCGGATGCGCGCGGGCTTTTGCTGCGCGGCGACATTGGCGGTGCGGATGCGCTGGGCCAGGTTGTGGCACTCGGCGAGGGCAATTGTGGCGCGTGGAGCGGCGTCGGTGGGTAGCTCATCGCTTGCAATCTCGAGCACCAGGTCAACGTCGGTTGGGACCTCGGAGTCGCAGAGCATCATGCCGCTGTTGTCGGTCGTTGCCGTGGCGATGTTCCACATGCGCGAAGCAACGCTGCGTGCGATGGGGTCCTCACCGATAACGGCGATCTGGAAGCGCTCGAGCACGTTGGCGGCGCGAGCAAAACCGATGCGGGACTCGGCTTCGGTGACCGAGGGCTTGCCCTCCCACACATGATGCAGGCGGTTGATGTAGGCGTAGGTGTCCTGGAAGGCCATGCCGTCGGCAAACAGGCCGACATTTTCCTGGAACTGCTGCAGGGCGGCCTCGGTATGCGGACCAAAGTAGCCGTCGTCTTCGCCACAGGCAAAGCCCAAAACGTTGAGAGCGCGCTGCAGGGCCTGCACATCGGCGCCATGGAAATTGGGCATGCGCAGATACAGGGTGCGGTCGCCCAGCTTATACGAGGCGTCGACCAGGGCGCTCCAACAGGGGATATCGACGGCATGACCGGCAGCAAGGCCACTGTCGAGCCTGAAGGTGCTGACGGCCTGCTCGGTGGTGGTGCCAAAGCGCTTGTCGGCGACCTCGTCGGCATCGATGGTGTAACCGAGCTGCAGAAGGCGGGACTGAACATCCTCGACGGCTGCTCCCTGCATGCCCGTGGTAATAGGTTCCATGAACGAACCCCTTTCGGCGTACGATTCGTACTATTTTGAGCGCGTGTCGGATAGACAACGCGAGACAATGCATAAACATGCACTCAACAGTGTAGCAACTTGTACCCAAACTCGCTGCCCACAGGTTTTATGACCCCCGCTAGTTAAGACGCTCCACAAAGAAATCTGCCATTGAGAGGAAGAGCTCGCGCGCATGCGGGTCGAGCTCGACGCCTTCGATAGCGGCCTTGGCCTTAGCGGTCAGGTCGAGCGCATAGGTGTGGGCGTAATCGATGGAGCCGGTCTCCTGGAAGATCTCCACGGCGCGTGCGAGCTGCGCAGGGTCCTCGGTGCCCGAGGAAAGGATTGCCTCGATCTCGTCGTGATAGCGCTCGTCTGACAGGGCATGCACGGCAACGAGGGTGCGCTTGCCCTCGGTGATATCGGTGCGGAAGTCCTTGTTGGCGGCCTCCTTGGTGCCGATCAAGTTGAGCAGGTCGTCTTGAATCTGGAAGGCAAGGCCCGTGTGCAGCCCAAAGGCGCGCAGTGCCTCAATCTGCTCTTCGCTGCCGCCGCCGATAATGGCTCCGGCGGCAAGCGGCGTCGCTCCGCTGTAGTACGCGGTCTTGTGCGTCGCCATGTCCAGATAATCGTCGACCGAAATGTCAAAGCGCCCGTCGCGGACCCAGCCCAGGTCGAGCGCCTGGCCCTCGATGGTACGGACGATCATTTCGGTAAGCTCGTGGAGCACGCGAAGCTTCACGTCTGCGTTGAGTGTGGGGTCGTCGAGAACCGTCTTGGTGACCATGGTGAGCGCCAGGTCACCGCAGTTGATGGCAAGACCGGTGCCCTCGGTAAGGTGCATGCAGGGCTTGCCGCGACGAATCTGCCCGTTGTCGGCGATGTCGTCGTGGATGAGTGCGCCCGACTGAAAGTGCTCGATGGCCGCCGCTGCGCTGCGGGCGCTCTCAAAGCTGCCGCCTACCGCAGTGGCGGCGAGCATGCAGATGAGCGGGCGGTGGCGCTTGCCAGCGTTTGCCGTAAATGCCGAGAGCGGGGTATACAGGTAGCGCTCGATATCGGCGGAAGTCGCCTGTCCGTCAAAGAACGTGGCCAGATAGTCGTTAATCTGGTCAAAGTGCTGGGCTAAAAAGCTGGTAAACGGACTGGACACGGGTTCTCGCATTCTTTGATAGGTTGCATCGTTGCATTATGCAGACAACATATTGCCACATTAGGGCGTCGAGCGCGGCGGTTGAAGACGATTGGTCCATGCGGCCGCAAGTGCGGTAGGGGCTTGGCTAGATAAGCCCAAAGTGTTCGAGCGCGGTGACGACGCCGTCGTGGTCGATGCTGTCGGTGACATAGTCGGCCTTTTCCTTGAGGAAGTCCGGTGCGTTGCCCATGGCGATGCCAACGTCGACGGCGTTCATCAGCGAGACGTCATTGCTGGCGTCGCCGATGCCGTATACGGTTCCGTGGTGGGGATCGAGGGCGTCGAGTACGGACTGGATACCCTCGCGCTTGGTGCATTCGCGAGGCGAAATCTCGGTCACTTCGAGCTCGAGCTCGTTAAAGCAGAGCAGCGGCTCAAACGCTTGATCCTGAGCGATGCGGTTGGCAAGCGACGTGGACATTAAGATCTTGTAGGCGCTGTAATGTTGCAGCTGCGTAATTGCATCGCCCACGGTGCGGGCGTATCCCGGAGCGTCGGGCGCATCGGCACTCATGCGAACGACGCCATTGAGTCCCTCAAAACGAATCACTTCGTCCGATTGCTCAAGAATGGGAGCAAGGCGCTGCAGCATGCCGGGCGTCATCGCCAAATCGCGAATCACGTGTCCCTCAAGTTCGACATAGCCACCCGCGAGGCAGACGATGCCGGTCCAGGGCAGCTCGAGCAGCTTTGGATGGATGCAGCTCAGCGTGCGCCCTGTGCAGATAAACGCCATATTGCCCTTGGCGACAAAATCACGGATGGCTTGCGAGACCGCTTCATTGGGATAGGGGGAGAGGTCTCGCTCGCTCTCGGGAAGCTCTTGTGCCACTCGAGGGTCTTGCCAGGCGAGTGTTCCGTCGATATCGAAGAAGCAGATATCGCCGCGCTTATGGGCTGCGCTGGCGGCAGGGGAGGCCGAGGTGGTGGACACAAATCCCGGCTCGAGGCCCATGATCTGGTCAAAATGCTCTTTAACGCGGGGAACGGAGATGCCAATAATCACCTGGGCGGTCTTGCCCGTAATGATGAGGCCCTTGGCGCCCACCGCGACAAACGACGCATTATCTGCAACGATGGAAGGGTCTGCGACCTCGACGCGCAGGCGCGTGGCGCAGTTGGTTGCGCCCACGATATTGCCAACGCCACCTAAAAGCTGAATTACCCGCTCAGCGAGGACGTGATCTTGATCGGATTGAATACTGACCTCGCCATTGGGAGATTGCTCTTTGGCAAAGCCGCTTCCCGTTAAACGATCGATTGCCGCGCGATTGGAGACATGATCCTCGCGGCCCGGCGTCTTAAGGTCATAGACCAAGATGAGTGCTCGAAAACTAACAAAAAAGATGAGGCTAAAGGCAAGACCGATACCGAGCGCCAAAAGGTAGGAGCCGGCATGCATTCGCATGAGTGGGATGAAGTTGAAGGCCGTCATTTCCATGAGACCGCCCGAGAAGATGCCGACGATGCCAAAGAAGTTCATGGTCATGGCAAGGCAGGAGGACAGGACGGCGTAGAGCAAAAAGAGTCCGGGATAGGTGAACATAAAGAGAAACTCGAGCGGCTCGGTGACGCCGCAGACCACCGAGGCGACGATGGCGGGCAAAAGGATGACCTTAAGGCCGGCGCGGCGTTCGGGTTTGGCGGTGAAATAGAATGCTGCCGCGATGGCGGGAAGGCCAAAGAGCTTGCCCCAGCCGGTGGCGGTAAAACCTGCCCAGGGCGCAAGTTCATTTAAAGGGCGCGTGCTATGGGAGAGAATGGGGAGCAGGTTGGTCCACGTGGCGTAAATACCGTCGTGAATGACCAGATTGTCGTAATAGATGGGCATATAGAGCAGAT
Source organism: uncultured Collinsella sp. (assembly GCA_958453935.1). GTDB lineage: Bacteria > Actinomycetota > Coriobacteriia > Coriobacteriales > Coriobacteriaceae > Collinsella. The sequence goes on from CAUDZT010000008.1 coordinate 26,481, forward strand.
GGTGCAGCCCCATGGGCTCGAGCGCTCGCTCCAAAAACACAAAGATGCCCACGCCGAAGGGGCCGACGCCCGCAAGTGCGTGGCGCAGCGTTTCGGTCACAGCGTATGCGAAGGGCACGATGGCGGCCGAGATGGCGGCAAGGGCAAACACGGCAAAAAAGCTGATGAGGTAGACGAGCGAGGAACCCGAGAACGTGCCGAGCCAATCGGGAACCTTGGCATCGTAGAAGCGGTCATGGATGGCGACGACGGTTGCCGACACCGCCAGCGGGCCGATAATGCCGGTGTCGAGCGTCTTGATGCCGTCGATGACGGTGATACCGCTGGCGGGGGTCAAAGATGATGGGTACTTAAGCCTAAGGTTGTCTCCGCTCAGCTTAATGATCTCGCTCAAAAAGAAGCAATAGGCAAAATAGGCCACGAGTGCCTCGAGGCAGCAGCGCGCCGGTTGCTTTTGGGCAAGGCCGATAGGCAGCGCTACGGCAAAAAGGAGCGGGAGACGTTTAAAGACCGTCCACGAGCCGCGCTGGATGATGGTCCAGAAAACGTACCAAGGGGTTCCGTATACGGCGAGATCGCCGACGATGTCTACGGTCGTGGCGAGGGCGGAGATGCCGACCATGAGGCCTGATATAGAAAACAGCATGGCGGGCGCGAACATGGCTCCGCCAAAACGTTGGATTTTCTGCAGCATAATATGCCTTCCGGATGCAACATGCTGTGCGAGCAAGAACGTTTAAACAATGAACTCATTGTAGAGGACTGGCTACTTGCCGCATTGACGGTTTTGATTCGGTCCGATTTGGGTTTCGGGGGAACCGTCGACGGTAAATAATCCGTACTTTACCGATAATCGGTTTAAACAACTTTAAGAAATGCTATCGTGCCTAGCCATACATATTCATTAGAGGTGAAATCATGCCAAAAGCGATTTACGAAGGAATCTACCGCGAGATCCGTTCGCGCATCATCAACGGGACCTATGCGTTTCAGGAGATGCTGCCAACCGAAGCCGAGCTGACCGCGGAGTTTGGCTGCACGCGCAATACCGTTCGACGCGCCTTGAGCATGCTGGCCGACCAGATGTTTGTGCAGCCTATACACGGTAAGGGCGTGCGCGTTATTTGGCTTAAGGGCGAAACCGACATGCTGGGCGCACTCGAAGAGGTTGAGTCGTTTGGCGAGTTCGCAAAACGCAACAATGCCGTCGCATCGACCGAGGTCAAGTCTTTTGAACATTTGATTTGCACTGAGCAACTCTCACGTCGCCTGGGCTTTAAGGTGGGCGAGGAGCTGATTCGCGTAGTGCGTGTCCGAAGCCTCAACGGCAGCGCGCGCCAAGTGGACCATGGCTACTTTTTGGCGTCGATCGCCAAGGGCCTGACCCCCGAGATCGCGGCGGATTCTATCTACGGCTATCTGGAGCACAAGCGCGGCGTCAAAGTGATGGCGAGCCGTCGTACGGTGAGTGTCGAGCTCGCCAACGATGAAGACTGCAGCTATCTGGACCTCGGCAAGTACAACTGCGTCGCCGTTATGGAGAGCCAGTCGTACACCTCGGACGGCATCTTGTTCGAGGTCACGCATGCCCGCACACACCCCGAGATCTTCCATTACCGCGTCAATTCCAAGCGATAGCCGGCTAGCTCGCAGCCTGACGAGACTCATGCCCTCAAAGCGAAAACGCCCGGTCAAACCGACGATGCATCGGCTTGATCGGGCGTTTTCTCTGCATTCGATAACAAATAATTGTTTATACAAAACTTGTCAAGTATCAAGTCGAAATTACCGTTCACCGAAGTTTTTCTACCGCTCTAGTAATACTTGTTCAAACAACTAGCCAAATAGCGTATTGTACAAGTCAGCAAAAGGGGCAAAGTCCCCGAGCCAATCTCCGAAGGCGGCGGCAAAGGGTGCCGCCACGGTGTGAAAGGGTGGATTGTAATGAAGAACGAAATGAGCAGAAGGCAGTTCCTGGGCTTTGCTGGTTCCGCGGCTGCGGTTCTTGGTCTGGGCCTCGTGGGCTGCGGTGGTTCTGCCGGCTCTGGCTCCTCTGCTTCTGGTGACGCTGCCGAGGTCTACTTCCTCCAGTTCAAGCCCGAGGTCGACAAGGAGTGGAAGGAGATCGCCAAGGCGTACAAGAAGGAGAAGGGCGTCGAGGTCAAGATCGTGACCGCCGCCTCCAACACCTACGAGGAGAAGCTCAAGTCCGAGATGTCCAAGAGCTCCGCTCCGACGCTGTTCCAGGTCAACGGCCCCACCGGCCTTAAGAACTGGAAGGACTACTGCGCCGATCTTTCCGACACCAAGCTCCGCGGCGAGCTCATCGACGACTCCCTGGCGCTGCAGTCCGACGGCAAGGATCTGGGTATCGACTGGGTTCAGGAGAGCTACGGCATCATTTACAACAAGGAGCTCCTCGAGAAGGCCGGCTACAAGGCCGAGGACATCAACTCCTTCGACAAGCTGAAGGCTTGCGCCGATGACATCCAGGCCCGCAAGGACGAGCTCGGCGTTGACGGTGCCTTCACTTCCGCCGGTATGGATGACTCCTCCAGCTGGCGCTACACCACGCACCTCGCCAACCTCCCGCTCTACTACGAGTTCGAGAAGGAGCACAATCAGGAGGACGACGAGATCAAGGGCGAGTATCTCGACAACTTTAAGCAGATCTTCGACCTGTACATCACCGACTCCACCTGCGATCCTTCGCAGCTCGCCTCCAAGACCGGTGACGACGCCACCAACGAGTTCGCAACCGGCAAGGCCGTCTTCTATCAGAACGGCTCTTGGGCCTACGCCGACCTCACCAAGGCCGGTATGACCGACGACCAGCTCGGCATGCTGCCGATCTACATCGGCGTCGACGGCGAGGAGAACCAGGGCCTGTGCTCCGGCGGCGAGAACTACTGGTGCGTCAGCTCCCAGGCTTCCGAGGATGCCCAGAAGGCCACCGAGGACTTCATGTATTGGTGCGTCACTTCTGACACCGCCACCAGCATCATCGCTGACAAGATGGGTCTGACCGCCCCGTTCAAGAGCGCTAAGGAGACCACCAACGTCTTCTCTCAGCAGGCCGTTGCTATGGCCAAGGACGGCAAGAAGACCGTCGCTTGGGACTTCGTTTACATCCCCTCCGAGGAGTGGAAGAAGAACCTCAAGCAGGCTCTCATCGCTTATGCTGCCGACAACACCAAGTGGGACGGCGTCAAGAACGCCTTCGTCGATGGCTGGAAGACCGAGAAGGCTGCTTCCGAGTAAGCAGTTGCTGCCCAAGCTATCTGATTAGCGACAGGGGGCGGGCAGACGTAGGTTTGCCCGCCCCCTGCATATTGAAAGGACCCTTCTATGGGCAAAGCACTCAAGCGCTGGTGGCCGCTCTTTATGCTGCCCACGTGCCTGGCGTTTATGATCGGGTTCGTGATTCCCTTTATCCAGGGTTTCTATCTCTCGTTCTGCCAGTTTATTACCATCAATAACGCGCACTTTGTCGGTATCGAGAACTACGTGCGCGCGCTGTCCGATCCGCAGTTCTCCACGTCGTTCTTCTTTACTGTGGCGTTTGCCTTCCTGTCGACGGTGCTCATCAACGTGATCGCGCTGGCCATTGCGCAGGCGCTCACTCGCAAGGCGCTCAAGGGCACCAACATCTTCCGTACGATTTTCTTTATGCCTAACCTGATTGGCGGCATTGTACTGGGTTACATTTGGCAGATTCTGATCAACTGCCTGCTCTCCAACGTGGGCGCCCAGCTCATTGCCCTTAACTCTGCTGCTGGCTTCTGGGGCCTTATCATCCTGACCCTGTGGCAGCAGGTCGGCTACATGATGATCATCTACATCGCCGGTCTGCAGTCCATTCCGTCCGACTACATCGAGGCCGCCAAGGTCGACGGTGCTACGGCATGGCAGACGTTTTGGAAGGTTAAGATCCCTAACCTGATGCCGACCATCACCATCTGCCTGTTCCTGTCCATCACCAACGGCTTTAAGCTGTTCGACCAGAACCTCGCCCTTACCGGCGGCGCTCCCGCGCACTCCACCGAGATGCTCGCCCTGAACATCTACAACACGTTCTACTCGCGTGCCGGCATCGCATGGCAGGGCATTGGCCAGGCCAAGGCAGTCATCTTCTGCATCCTGGTCGTCGCTATCTCTATGATTCAGCTTAAGGCCACGAGGTCCAAGGAGGTGCAGCAGTAATGAAACGCGATAAGGCTATCAACCGCGCGCTCTCGATTTTCTTTACGATTCTGTCGCTCGCGTGGATCTACCCCGTGTTCATGATTGCGCTCAATTCCTTTAAGAAGGGGACCGCAATCAGCACCACCACGGCGTTCGATCTGCTCACGCCCGAGACGTTCAACGGCTTTGCAAACTATGTGCACGCCTTAAACGAGCAGGGCTTTGCCTCGGCGTTTATGTATTCGCTCATCATCACGGTCACGTCGGTCGTGCTGATTCTGGTGTGCTGCTCCATGTGCGCCTGGTACGTGGTGCGCGTCAATAACAAGATCTCGAACTTCTTCTATTACCTGTTCGTGTTCTCGATGGTCGTGCCGTTCCAGATGCTCATGTTTACGCTGTCCAATTTGGCGGACCGCATCGGCTTTAACACGCCGTTCAACATCTGCTTTATCTATCTGGGCTTTGGCGCGGGTCTGGCGGTCTTTATGTTCGCCGGCTTTGTAAAGAACATCCCGCTCGAGATCGAGGAGGCGGCCATGATCGACGGCTGCAACCCGGTCCAGGTGTTCTTTAAGATTGTCCTTCCCATCATGAAGCCCACCTATCTTTCGGTTGGCATCCTCGAGACCATGTGGGTCTGGAACGACTATCTGCTGCCCTACCTCACCCTCGACTCCACCAAGTACAAGACCATTCCTATCTTGATCCAGTACTTCCGTGGCGGCTATGGCCACGTCGAGCTCGGCCCCATGATGGCCTGCATCATGATGGTCGTTGTCCCCATCGTCATCATGTACATCTTCTGCCAGAAGTACATCATCGACGGCGTGGTGGCAGGTGCCGTCAAGGGCTGATGCCGTAACTGTTTTGCAAGTTTCTGCGGCGCCCTTCAGCGTGGCGCCGCATATCGAAAGGTAAAGACATGGCCGAGATCGTTCTCAAACATGTTCAGAAGGTGTATCCCAACAACGAGTCAAAAAAGAAGGGCTTCTTTGGCAAAAAGAAGAAAACCGAGGAGAAGAAGCACAACCTCAAGGTTACCGAGGACGGTGTGCTCGCTGTAGAGGACTTCAACCTCACCGTTCACGACCAGGAGTTCATCGTCCTCGTTGGCCCTTCTGGCTGCGGTAAGTCCACGACGATGCGCATGGTCGCCGGCCTGGAGGATATCACCTCGGGCGACGTGCTCATCGACGGCAAGCGCGTCAACGACGTCGCTCCCAAGGACCGCGACATCGCCATGGTGTTCCAGAGCTATGCTCTGTACCCCAATATGACGGTGTACGAGAACATGGCGTTTACGCTCGAGCTCAAGAAGGTCCCCAAGGACGAGATCGACCGCAAGGTTCGCTCCGCTGCCGAGATCCTGGGTATTACCGAGTATCTTGACCGTAAGCCCAAGGCACTCTCCGGCGGCCAGCGTCAGCGTGTCGCCATCGGCCGCGCCATCGTACGTGACCCCAAGGTCTTTCTGATGGACGAGCCCCTGTCCAACCTGGATGCTAAGCTTCGTAACCAGATGCGCGCCGAGCTCATTAAGCTGCGTCATGAGATCAAGGGCACGTTCATTTATGTTACTCACGACCAGACCGAGGCTATGACCCTCGGTGACCGTATCGTGGTCATGAAGGATGGCGTCGTCCAGCAGATCGCCACCCCGCAGGAGGTCTTCAACCATCCCGCGAACATCTTCGTCGCCGGCTTTATCGGCGTGCCGCAGATGAACTTCTTCGATGCCCAGCTGGTGCGCTCGGGCAACGGCTTTACCGTCAAGACCGAGGATATGAACGTGGCGCTCGCCCCCGAGACCTGCGCTCAGCTTGCTCTCAACTGGGACGGCGGCGACGTGAAGGAGATCACGGCCGGCGTGCGTCCCGAGCAGATTCTGCTTGCCGACAAGGGCGAGGAGGGTGCGCTCCAGGGCACCGTCGAGGTGACCGAGCTCATGGGCTCGACCGAGCATGTCCACGTGACCGCTCCCGACGGCCAGTTTGTCCTGATTATCCCCGTCGTCGACCTCGAGGCCAAGGGCGCGCTCAAGGCTGGCGACCCCATCTGGTTCAAGTTCGAGAAGAACGCGACTCATCTCTTCGATAAGGTGTCTGGCAAGAACCTTATCTAGGCCCGGTGCATCCAGGCCCTCCCTTTGGGCGACTGCGGCTTTGCCATCCTTTTGCCGCGGTCACATATAAGGCTCCCCTCCCGTCCACTGGGCGAGAGGGGAGCCTTTCTTTGTGTTGGGACTGTCTGACCGGTCGTTTGTCTCGATCTGTAACGGATAGGGCCGATTTCGGACGTTAGATGTTACAGATCGAGGCGGTTCCGCTGAGCTAACCATTTCATCTAAATCTGTAACACCAAAGGCGAATTTCACCTGCTAGATGTTACAGATTGAGATAAACCCAAGGGGAGGGGCCGGTATGTCTCAATCTGTAACAGCTGGGACCGTTTTGGTTGAGTAGTTGTTATGGATCGAGATTGTTTGGCCGAGTCGGATCACAGGGTAACGTGCGGGCACAAAAAACGGAGCCGCGTTGCCGTGGCTCCGTTTTCAAGAGGATGGGCGATGAAACCGAATTAGCTCAGGTGCCAGATCTCGTCGTTGTACTGGGAGATCGTACGGTCGGACGAGAAGGTGCCGGCGTTGGCGATATTGATGAGCGCCTTGCGCATCCAGGCGTCCTGGTCCTCGTAGTCGGCCAGCACGCGCTCCTTGGTCTGGATGTACTCCTCAATGTCGAGCAGGGCCATAAACCAGTCCTTGCCCTTAATGTCGTCGTGCAGGCGCTGCAGGCGCTCGGCGTTGCCGGTTGCCATAAAGGCCGGGTTGGTGATGAAGTCCACCAGCAGTTTAATGCCGGGCTTGCGGTAGAGCGCACCGGCGTTGTAGGTGCCGTCGGCGTAGAGCTGCTCGACCTGTTTGGACGAGGCACCAAAGGTATAGATGTTCTCGTCGCCCACGAGCTCGGCAATCTCCACGTTGGCACCGTCGAGCGTGCACAGGGTTAGGGCGCCGTTGAGCATGAACTTCATGTTGGAGGTGCCGCTCGCCTCCTTGGAGGCCAGGCTGATCTGCTCGGAGATGTCAGCGGCGGGGATCACGCGCTCGGCGGCGGTGACGTTGTAGTTCTCGATCATGACAACCTGCAGGTAGGGAGCCACGTCGGGGTCGTTTGCAATCCACTGCGACAGCGTCAGGATCAGATGGATGATGTCCTGCGCGATAGTGTAGGCAGGCGCCGCCTTGCCGCCAAAGATGATGGTGACAGGGTGCTTAGGCCTGTTGCCGTTCTTGATATCGAAGTACTTCCAGATGATGTAGAGCGCGAGCATCTGCTGACGCTTGTACTCGTGGATGCGCTTGACCTGGACGTCGATGATGGCGTTGGAGGGAATGGTCACGCCCTGCTCGAGCGCCATGAACTGGCGCATGATGGCCTTGGCCTCGACCTTGGTGGCGACCAGGCGCTCAAGAACGTCCTTGTCGTCGGCGAACTTGGCGAGTTTGCTCAGATCGCCGGTGCTGCGCCAGTCGGTGCCGATTACATCGTCGAGCAGGCTGGCGAGCGCGGGGTTGGCTCCATGGATCCAGCGGCGGAAGGTGATGCCGTTGGTCTTGTTGGAGAACTTCTCGGGATAGATCTCGTAGAACGGATGAAGCTCGGTGTCCTCCAGGATCTTGGTGTGGAGGGCGGCTACGCCATTGATGGAGAAGCCAAAGTGGATGTCCATGTGGGCCATGTGGACGGTGTCGTATTCGTCGATGACGGCGACGCGCGGGTCATCGTGCTCGGCCTTCGCGATCTCATCGAGCTTGACGATAATGTCGGCGATGGCAGGGGAGACCTTCTGCAGGCTGACGAGCGGCCACTTCTCGAGCGCCTCGGCAAGAATCGTGTGGTTAGTGTAGGCGACCATGGAGCGTACGATGGTCACGGCCTCGTCAAACTCGATGCCATGCTCGGTGGTGAGCAAGCGAATGAGCTCGGGGATGACCATGGTGGGGTGCGTGTCGTTAATTTGGACCACGGCGTAGTCGGCCAGATCGTGCAGGTTGCTGCCGCGCTCGATGGCCTCGTCGATCAGGAGCTGGGCGGCGTTGCTCACCATGAAGTATTCCTGGTAGATGCGAAGCAGGCGGCCCTGCTCGTCGGAATCGTTGGGGTAGAGGAACAAGGTGAGGTTTTTGGCGATCTCGGTCTTGTCGAAGTCGATGGAGCTGCCGGGGACCAGGCCGTCGTCGACGCTCGCCAGGTCGAACAGGCGCAGACGGTTCTTGGTGGGCTGGCCGTAACCGGGCACGTCGATGTTGACGAGCTTGGAGGTAACGGCAAAATCGCCGAACTCGACGGTGTAGGAGCGGTCGTCGTCGACTAGGATGTCCTGCTCACCGAGCCACTCGTCGGGGACGGCCTTCTGCTGGTTGTCGACAAAGCGCTGACGGAACAGGCCGTAGTGATAGTTGAGGCCCACGCCATCGCCGGTCAAGCCCAGCGTGGCGATGGAATCCAGGAAGCATGCGGCCAGGCGGCCCAGGCCGCCGTTGCCGAGCGACGGCTCGACCTCGAACTCCTCGATCTTGTTGAGGTCGTGGCCTGCGGCGGTGAGCTGGTCCTTAACCCCGTCGTAGATGCCGAGGTCGATCATGTTGTTGATGAGCAGCTTGCCGATCAAAAATTCGGCGGAAATGTAATAGAGCTTTTTCTTGCCGTTGTTGAGCGGGCAGGCGGCGGAGCGCTCCTGCACGAGTTTGACCAGCAGCTTGTAAATGCGACGGTCGTCGAGCTGCTCGAGCGAGGTGCCAAAAGACTGCTCGGCGAGTTCCATGAGGTTAATTTGGGGCATGTTTCCTCCTGTAATGGGTTGATTACATGTCTGCAATTCATAAGAATCCCGCGCGAGGGGATTGGGGTGGCCTCGCGCGGGTAAGCAAGCGCGTCCGCACGGTGGGGAGGGGTCGGGCGCGGTAGCTCCTATTGAGGAAGCTCGATTTCGGCTTCCGACGGGATGCGGAAGTAGGTCTCGGTCCAGTCGGTGAGTTTGTGCTCGAGCTCGCGGGTGATGGCGCCGTCGAGCATGCGCCAGGTCCAGTTGCCGCCCAGCGTGGCAGGGGTGTTGATGCGCGCCTCGTTGCCCAAGTTGAGCAGGTCCTGCATGGTGTAGATGCACGTGTCGCTCACGCTGGCTGCGATGGTTCGGTTGAGCGCGTCGGCGATGGGTTCGCCGGCCTGCTGATGGGTGTACAGGGCTGTCTGCTCGCGCTGACGCGGGGTAGCCGTTCCTTCAAACCAGCCGCGTGCCGTCTCGTTGTCGTGAGTGCCCACGTAGGCGACGGTGTTGGCAATGTAGTTGTGCGGCAGGTAGTACGAGTTGGTGCCCTCAAAGGCAAACTGCAGGATCTTCATGCCGGGGAAGCCCGAGTTGTCGCGCATATCGATGACGCCGGGGGTGAGGAAGCCCAGGTCCTCGGCGATGATGGGCAGCGTGCCGAGCTTTTCCTCGAGTGTCTTGAAGAGCTTGAGGCCGGGACCCTGCGTCCACGAACCGTAGGACGAATCAGGCGAGGAGAACGGCACCTCCCAATAGGCCTCGAAGCCGCGGAAGTGATCCAGGCGGATGACGTCGTACATGTCGAGGGCGGCGCGAATGCGGCCCTCCCACCAGGAGAAGCCGTCGGCCTCCATGGCGTCCCAGTCGTAGATGGGGTTGCCCCAGTACTGGCCGGTGGCCGAGAACTGGTCGGGCGGCGTGCCGGCGACGCTCACGGGATTGCCGGCGGCGTCGATCTTAAAGAGCTCAGGTGTCGCCCACATCTCGACGGAGTCACGCGAGACATAGATGGGCAGGTCGCCGATGATGAGAATGTCGCGCTCGTTGGCATAGGCCTTGAGGCGGCTCCACTGGCGATCGAAGAAGTACTGCGTCATCTGGTGGTAGAGCATACGCGCCGGATGGTCGGCGCAGACCTTGGCGGAAGCCTCGCCGCGGGTGCGGAGCTCCGCGGGCCACTCCCAAAACGCCTTGAGACCGCACTCCTCTTTGACGGTCATGAACTCACAGTAGGGGATGAGCCAGTCCTCGTTGGCCTGGATAAAGTCATCGAAATCGGCCGGCTTGTCGGCAGCAAAGCGCTCGGCGGCGCGGTCGAGAATCTGACGGCGGCCACCAAAGATGGCACCGTAGTCGACATTGCTGGGGTCGGATCCCAGATACACGCCATCGATATCGCGCTGCTCCAGATACCCTGCCTCGATAAGCTCGGCAAAGTCGATAAAGTTGGGGTTGCCTGCGCGGGCCGAGAACGACTGATAGGGCGAATCGCCATAGCTGGTCGTCGTAAGGGGCAGAATCTGCCAGTAATGTTGTTTGCACGAGGCGAGAAAATCGACGAAGTCGTAGGCATTCCAGCCAAAGCCGCCGATTCCGTATGGTCCGGGCAGAGATGAGACGGGCATGAGGACGCCGCTTGCACGCTCCATGAATGCGCTCACCAACCTTCTTGTTGTGGGGTCGGCCTGCCGATGGGTGTGCAGTCCGCCTCCGATGTTCTGATTCGATACGCCTATTGTAAAACATGTTGTTTAAACATGTACAGGCAAGATAAAAAAGTTGGTCGATTTTCGGCGAATGGTTACATGCCATGAAAAAGCCCCGACCTCACAACGTGAGATCGGGGCAGGCGCGGTATGTAGGTTTTTGCTACTCGGCGTCGGCGAAGCCGTTGGGGTTGTGGCTCTGCCAGTTCCAGCTATCGCGGCACATGTCCGCGATGTCGTACTGGGCCTTCCAGCCCATCATGCGCTCGGCCTTGGAGGCATCGCACCAGTTGGCAGCGATGTCGCCGGCGCGGCGCTCGCGGATCACGTAGGGCAGCTCCTTGCCACAAGCCTTGGAGAAGGCGGCGACGACCTCGAGTACCGAGGTGCCGGTGCCGGTGCCCAGGTTAAAGATCTCGACGCCGGTTTTGCCGTTCATCCAGTTAAGGGCGGCAACGTGACCAGAGGCCAGATCGCACACGTGGATGTAGTCGCGCACGCCGGTGCCGTCGGGGGTGGGGTAGTCGTTGCCAAAGACCTGAACGGCCTCGAGCTTGCCCACGGCGACCTGGGCGACATAGGGCACCAGGTTGTTGGGGATGCCCTTGGGGTCCTCGCCGATCAGGCCCGACGGATGAGCGCCGATGGGGTTGAAGTAACGAAGCAGCACGACGTCCCACTCGGGGTCGGCGGTGTGGACGTCCATAAGGATCTGCTCGATCATCCACTTGGTCCAACCATAGGGGTTGGTCGCGGGCTTCTTGGGATCCTCCTCGGTGACGGGCGGGTTGTCCGGGTCGCCGTAGACGGTCGAGGAGCTCGAGAAGATAATGGACTTGCAGCCATGGTTGCGCATGACGTCGATGAGCACCAAGGTGTTCTCGATGTTGTTGTGGTAGTACTCGACGGGCTTGCTCACCGACTCGCCGACGGCCTTAAAGCCGGCAAAGTGGATGACGCGGTCGATCTGATGGGTATCGAAGATCTTGTTCATCGCATCGCGGTCGAGCACGTTGGCCTCGTAGAAGGTGAGGTTCTTGGCGGCCTCGTCGCCCACGATGGTCTTGACGCGGTCGACGGCGACGGCGCTGGAGTTGGAGAGATCATCGACGATGACGACCTGGTAGCCACCCTCGAGCAGCTGAACGACGGTGTGCGAGCCGATAAAGCCGGCGCCACCGGTAACGAGGACGCAGGTGTCTTTGGGGTCGAGTGCTTTGGACATGTAGTCTCCTATCGAATCAGGAACACTTCTAGAGGGGAGTATAGCGCAGGTAGGGGTGCCAAGAACGTGTACAGCGGGAAAACCAGAGGATTGATGTTAACGTACTCATAGAAATGCTCGCGTGGGCATAACCTCGACTTTGGCACTTGCATACGAGCCGCCGACCATGCGGTTTGCTGCCGTTCGTGGAAATCGTTGGGATGCGCCGGATGTACGCTAATATGTATGAGTTGAGCGACATATAAATAAACATGTAACGGAGTAGATATGTCACCAAACAGCGATTCCATCCTTTCCCAGGAGCTCTCGCGTCGCACTGCCCTCAAGGCTCTGTTCGGCGCAGCTTCTGCAGCCGTTCTTTTTGGTCTGCCCGCTCGCGCCCATGCGGCTGAGGCCAGCCAAGAAACCACTGACAAACTGAATGCCGCCCAGGCCCAGCTCGACGAGGTCCAGGCGCAACTCGACAGCATCGCAAATGAATATGCGGCGCTGGCCAACAAAAACGCCCAGACCCTCAACGATATCGAGGGCGTACAGGGCCAGATTGACAGCACGCAGGCACAGATTGATGAAAAGAAGGCCGAGCTCAAAAAGAAGCGCAACGATCTTTCCGATCGCGTTGCCGCCAGCTACAAGTCGGGCGGCACCAACATCCTGTCGCTGCTACTGGCTTCGGGCTCATTTGAGGAGCTCGTCGCCAATGCGCACTATGTTGAGAAGGTCAACAAGAGCGACCGCGACGCCATCGAGGACATCCAGACCATCCAGGAAGAGCTCGATGCGCAAAAGACCGCGCTCGAGTCACAGAAGGCCGACTTGGAGAAGCTCAAGGACCAGCAGACTGCCCAGATGCAGGACATGCAGGCCAAGCAGCAAGAGGTCCAGACCGTGCTGAGCGGTCTTTCCGAAGACGTCAAGGAGCTCATGGCTCAGCGCGATTCCGAGATTCTCGCTGCCGCCCAGGCTGAGGAGGCTGCCAAGAAGGCCGCCGCTGCCGCGGCCGCCGCGAACAAGAACAATTCCTACTCGGGTGGTTCGAGCTCGGGCGGTGGATCGTATGCGCCCGGAACTCCGCAGCAGAATGCCGGCTCGGGCAAGCAGCAGGCTGTCGTCAACGCGTGCTACTCCACGCCTTCGCCGGGTCAGAACTGGTGCGCGGCGTGGGTTACCAATGTCTTCCGTAACGCCGGCGTTGGCTACTTTGGCGGCAACGCCTGCGACATGTTCAACGCCTGGTGCTATAGCTCCGATCGCTCGGCGCTGCAGGTGGGCATGATCGTGGCCGATTCCTCGCACAGCGGCACGGGTGCTCCGGGCCTTATCTACGGTCATGTGGGTATCTACGTTGGCGGCGGCATCGTTATGAGCAACGAGGGTGCCATTACATCGAAGTCGCTCGATTCGTTCATTAGCTTTTATGGTACTGGCTCTGGCGTGCGTTGGGGCTGGCTTGGCGGTATTGCGCTGTCGTAACGCAAGTTGGGCCGGGACTGTCCGAGAGGCATAAGGTTGCCTGCTCGGACAGTCCTGCTCGCACGGAGAGCACATTAAGTGCTCTCCGGCTCGTGCGGAACTCGCGATCAACCTTATGCCTCTCGGACTGTCCCGGCCCTCTTGGGTTCGGGGCGCGACACACCGGACTGGTTGTCTGAATTAAAGAAAGTGAAGGCCCCTTTCGGGGCCTTCTTTTTAGAGGAATTCGCCGACTCGGTGGACTTCGGGTTCGAGGTCTACGTCGAATTGGTCTTTGACGGTTGTTTGGATGTGGCGGATGAGTTCGTCGACATCGGCGGCGGTGGCGTGGTCGGCGTTGACGATGAAGCCGCAGTGCTTCTCGCTCACCTGCGCGCCGCCAATGGCGTGTCCTCGCAGGCCGGCGTCCATGATGAGCTTGCCGGCAAAGTGGCCCTCGGGGCGCTTGAAGGTGGAGCCGGCACTCGGCATGTCGAGCGGCTGCTTGTCCTCGCGGCGCTGGCGGTAGTCGTCCATGTCGGCCTTGATCATCGCGGCGTTGCCCGGGGCGAGATTGAAAGTGGCCGAAAGCACGATGAAACCGTCGTCGGCGATGCGGCTCTTGCGATAGCCCAGGTTGAGCTCATCGACATCGAACTCGATAATGCTGCCGCTACCGCGGGTGCCGTCGTCGAGCATGCGGGCGGGCTTGTAGACGCGCACGGACTCCAGCACATCGGCCATGCAAGCGCCGTATGCTCCGGCGTTCATGTAGCAGGCACCGCCGACCGATCCGGGAATGCCCGAGATGGGCTCCATGCCGGTAAGGCCGGCCTCGGCTGCCGCGGCTGCGACATCGGAAAGCAAGGCGCCGGCTGCCGCCGTGACGTGCGTGCCGTCGACCGTAATGTCGGAGAGGCCCTCGCCCAGCGCTACGACGACGCCGCGGATGCCCTTGTCGCCGACGAGCAAGTCGGAGCCGTTGCCCACGATGGTGAGTGGTAGATTGCAGCGATAGCAGGTATCGAGCGTGGCGACGAGGCCCTGCTCAGTATCGGGCGTGACAAAGACGTCGGCCGGACCGCCGATCTTAAACGTGGTGTGCTCGCGCATGGGCTCGCTCATCAGCACGTTGTCCTCGCCGGCAACGCCAGCGAGCGCGCACAGCAGGTCCTCGTTAAAAAAATCGTTCTCGTGCATACGAATATCCGCCTTTTGGTGGTCGTTGTCATCAATCGATTGCAATATACCCCACCCGGACGGATTTGGTGCGCTGGCGGCGATAAAACAGCCGTCCACCGGATTGGTAAAGTGTTTATCACCGAGGTAGAGGGGTAGTCGCTATACTTTCAAGAGATTGCGCGTAAACCCGGAAGGAGCGAGATGGCCAACAAAGTCACCCTCAAGCAGATCGCCCAGGAGGTGGGGCTTTCCCCCTCGTCGGTCTCGCTTGTTCTCAATAATCGGCCCTGTCGCATCTCGGAAGAAAACCGCAAGCTCATCAAAGAGGTCGCGGCGCGCAACCACTATGTTCCCAACCAGATTGCGCGCAGCCTGGTCATGCGCGAGTCGCGCACGCTGGGCCTTATCGTCCCTAACATCGAGAGCCGCTTTTTTGCCTCGCTCGCCGGTAGCCTGGAAAAGCGCTGCCGCGAGGACGGCTATGCGCTCTTCATTACCAGCTCGGGCGGAAGCGCCGATGACGATCTGGAGCTGCTGCGCCAGCTGGTGACGCGCGGCGTTGATGGCGTCTTCCTGGTGGTGGGTGACGAGTTCTCCGATGACCGCGCCCTGCGCGAAGAAGTCAGCCACCTGCCCATCCCGGCCGTAATGGTCGACCGTGCCATTGAGGGGCTCGAGTGCGACAAGGTGATGTTCGACCACGAGATGGGCGGCTATATGGCCACCCGCTATCTGATCGAGCAAGGTCATCGCCGCATCGCCTGTCTGGTTAATGCCCGCCGTTCCAATACGGGTCGCAAGCGACTTGCCGGCTATGAGCGCGCGCTGCGCGAGGTTGGCCTGCCGATCGACGCGCGTTTGGAGTTTGAGAGCGAGTACTACATTCCGAGCGCATACGAGGCCTCGGAGGCAGTGCTCACAACTGACGCCACTGCCGTGTTCGCAAGCTCGGATAACATTGCCCTCGGTTTGCTCAAGCGCTTGCAC
Organism: uncultured Collinsella sp.; assembly: GCA_958453935.1. Taxonomy (GTDB): domain Bacteria; phylum Actinomycetota; class Coriobacteriia; order Coriobacteriales; family Coriobacteriaceae; genus Collinsella. The sequence goes on from CAUDZT010000008.1 coordinate 42,051, forward strand.
GAGATGGGGAAGAGCATCCCGGGCGATATCTCGGTGGTGAGCTATGACAACTCGGCGGCCGACGTTCTCTTTGAGCCGGCGCTGACCGCGATTGAGCAGGATCCTGGTGTCCTTGCCGAGCATGCTTTTGGCTGCATGTCCAAGCGTCTTGCCGGCAGGGGCGGTAGACGTGCCGAAGAGGTCGTTCTGGAGCCGGCGCTTATCGTCAAAGACAGCGTGCTCGAGCTTACTAAACACAGCTAAACACGTTTATCAATTTGCAGAGACTGAATGTGGAGCACCTGTGACAGGCAATGCCGCAGATGAATGTCTGCTTCTGCCTGTCAACATGGCAAATCAGGATGGTAAAACGTTTTTTCATACTGATAAAACGTTTTACCAAATATACTTGTCTCAACGAAAGGTTGCCGTATTGGAGGGTGACCATACAGCGAAGGGACATAAACAATGGCTAAAACTCTGGGAACGCCGTGGCAAAAGCTGGGCCACGAGGTGCCGGCTTCCGAGCTCGAGGGCGTCGACCTGTATTGGCGTGCCTCGAACTACCTGTCCGTCGGCCAGATTTACCTTCGCTCCAACCCGCTGATGCGCAGCGACTTTGTTGACGAGAAGACCGGCGAGACGCGCGACTTTGGTCGTCCGGACGTCAAGCATCGCCTGGTTGGTCACTGGGGCACCACGCCCGGCATCAATTTCCTGTTCGGACACGTCAACCGTCTCATCGCCGACCACAATCAGAACGCCATCTTCCTGATGGGCCCGGGTCATGGTGGCCCCGCTGGCACCGCCCAGTCGCTGCTCGATGGCACCTACCGTGAGATTCGTCCCGACATCACCAATGATGAGGCCGGCCTGCAGAAGTTCTTCCGCCAGTTCTCTTATCCCGGTGGCATCCCGAGCCACTTTGCGCCCGAGACACCCGGCTCCATCCACGAGGGCGGCGAGCTCGGCTACACGCTCAGCCACGCCTATGGCGCCGTCATGGACAACCCGAGCCTGCTGGCCGTGGCCGTGGTGGGCGATGGCGAGTCCGAGACCGGCCCGCTCGCGACCTCATGGCAGTCCAACAAGCTCGTGAACCCGGCAACCGACGGCATCGTCCTGCCGATCCTGCACCTCAACGGTTACAAGATCGCCAACCCCACCATCCTTGCCCGCGTGTCCGACGAGGAGCTCACCAAGTTCTTTGAGGGCATGGGCTACAAGCCGCACTTCTTTGTCGCCGGCTTTGACGACGAGAGCCACGTGAGCATCCACGAACGTTTCGCCGCCCTGTTTGAGCAGGTCTTTGACGAGATCTGCGATATCAAGGCCACCGCACAGGCCCAGGCCGCCGCGGGCGAGATCGTGGTCCGCCCGGCCTATCCCATGATCGTGTTCCGTACGCCCAAGGGCTGGACTTGCCCCAAGCAGATCGACGGCAAGAAGACCGAGGACTCCTGGCGCGCGCATCAGGTGCCGCTGGCGAGTGCCAAGGACACCCACGAGCACTTCCGCGTGCTTCGCGAGTGGCTGCGCTCCTACAAGCCCGAGGAACTCTTTACGCTCGAGGGCCAGGTGCGCCCCGAGGTGACGGCCTTTATGCCGACCGGCGAGCTGCGCATCGGCGCCAACCCCAACGCGAACGGCGGCAAGGTGCGCCGCGAGCTCGAATTGCCCGATATTCATGCCCACGAGATTCCCGTCGCAAGTAAGGGTCACGGCTGGGGCTCCACCGAGGCCGCCCGCGTCTTTGGTGAGTACACTGCCGACGTCCTGGCCAAGAACATGGACGACTTCCGTATCTTCGGTCCCGACGAGACCGCGTCTAACCGCCTGCAGGCTGCCTACAAGGTGACCAAGAAGCAGTGGGACGCCGGCTTCTACGAGGACGAGGCCAACGACGAGCTGCTGGCAGGCTCCGGTAAGGTCGTCGAGCAGCTGTCCGAGCACCAATGCGAGGGCTTCCTCGAGGCCTACGTGCTCACTGGCCGCTCCGGCGTGTGGAGCTCCTACGAGAGCTTTGTCCACGTGGTCGATTCCATGGTCAACCAGCACTGCAAGTGGCTCGAGGCCACCAAGCGCGAGATTCCGTGGCGTGCTCCCATCAGCGGACTCAACATTTTGCTGTCGAGCCATGTCTGGCGCCAGGACCACAACGGCTTCTCGCACCAGGACCCCGGCTTTATCGACCTGCTGCTCAACAAGGCCAACGACACGCATATCGTGAATGCTTACTATCCGGCCGACGCCAACATGGCCCTCGCCGTGGCCGAGCGCGTCTATCAGTCTACCGACTGCGTCAACGCCATCTTCTGCGGCAAGCAGCCCGCCCCGACCTTCCAGACGGTCGACGAGGCCTGCGCCGAGCTCGCCGAGGGCGTCGCGGCTTGGGAGTGGGCATCGACTGCCGACTCGCTCGCCGAGGCTGACGTCGTAGTTGCCACGTGCGGTGACGTGCCGACGCTCGAGGCTCTGGCCGCAACCGATATGCTACGCGAGCTGGGCATTAAGGTGTGGTTCGTTAACGTGGTCGATCTACTCAAGATTCAGAACGTCTGCGAGAACGACCAGGCCATCAGCGACGAGCGCTGGGCTGAGCTGTTCGGCTGCGGCGAGAAGCCTGTGCTCTTTGCATTCCACGCCTATGCCGGCACGATTCGCCGCCTGATTTGGAACCGCCCCGGCCACGACGCCTTCCGCGTCCACGGCTACGAGGAGAAGGGCTCCACGACCACGCCGTTCGACATGCTGCGCCTGAATAACATGGACCGCTGGGCGCTTGCCGCCGACGTACTGCGCATGGTCGACGCCGATAAGTTCGCTGAGCAGATTAACGAGTGGGAGGCATTCCGCACCGAGGCCTTTGAGTTCGCGTGCGACGAGGGCTTCGATCACCCGGCTTTTACCGACTGGGTCTGGCCCGACGCTGCAGCTGCAACTGCTGCCGACGGCACGCTCTCCGCAACGCAGATGACCGCAGGCGACAACGAATAGCATCCGGGACGGCCTCGCGCTGGGGCCGCCTCCGGGCGGGTGCCTTCCTCTGAGAAGTGGGCTTCGCGAACTTCTCAGAGGAAGGCACCC
>CAUDZT010000009.1 GCA_958453935.1 uncultured Collinsella sp.
CAATGTTGCCGTATCATAAGCCGTCGCAAACGTGAAAGAGAAAGAAGGAATCCCATATGCAACTGGCGAATATCGTACGCGAGCGCTGGAAGGGTGTCTTGTTCTGCCTGATCATCGCTATCCCCGCGACGTTGCTCGGCAAACAAATTGAGGTGGTCGGCGGGCCGGTATTTGCCATCCTCTTTGGCATGGTCCTGGCGCTCGTCTTTCCCAAGAATCGCCGCGAACAGCTCGCCGCCGGTGTCACCTATACGTCTAAAAAAGTCTTGCAGTACGCGGTTATCCTGCTTGGCTTTGGCATGAACCTCTCCCAGATTCTGTCCAAGGGCGCCCAGTCGTTGCCGATTATCGTGGCGACGATCTCGACCTCGCTTGTCATCGCCTTTGTGCTCTGCCGCGTTATGAACGTGCCGAGCAAGATCGCGACGCTTGTGGGCGTGGGCTCGTCGATTTGCGGCGGTTCTGCCATCGCCGCGACCGCGCCCGTCATCGATGCCGACGATCGCGAGATTGCCCAGGCTATTTCGGTCATCTTCCTGTTTAACGTTATCGCGGCGCTCGTGTTTCCGACGCTCGGCGGTATGCTCGGGCTGACCAACGAGGGCTTTGGCCTGTTTGCCGGCACCGCAATCAACGACACCTCGTCCGTAACGGCTGCGGCGAGCGCTTGGGACAGCATGCATCCCGGCGCCAATGTGCTCGAGAGCGCCACGGTGGTCAAGCTCACCAGGACACTGGCCATTATTCCCATCACGTTGGTCCTCGCATGCTGGCAGATGCATCTGGCGCGCAAGGCCGGCGGCGACGCCAAAAGCACGTTCTCGCTTAAACGCGCGTTTCCCATGTTTGTGCTGTTCTTTGTGCTGGCGAGCGTAATCACCACGGTGCTTCAGCTTCCCGTGTCCATCACGGCGCCCATCAAGGAGCTGTCGAAGTTCTTTATCGTGATGGCCATGGCGGCTATTGGCTTTAATACCGATATCGTCGAGCTGGTCAAAAAGGGCGGCAAGCCCATCGCGCTGGGCTTTTGCTGCTGGATTGGCATTGCGTGCATGAGTTTGGGAATGCAGCACGTGCTGGGAATCTGGTAGAGGAGTAGCTTATTTGCGTGCTGGTTGCTGGTGGGCGCAAGCTTGCGGTGGAGCGATAGGAGCTCTTGCGGGTATGGCTTGTCCGCAGGTTTATAAGTCCCGAAGAGCTCTTATCGCCCCGCCAGGATGGCGATGCGGGGCAACACCTATACTCGCAGGACGGCGCTTTCTGCCCTATAGTGTTTGGTGAGCAATATCGTTCAATTTTGAAACACTCGGTCGTGCGACCGTCGGCGGTTGCACGTCGCCGCGGACAGGGGCAAATCATGGATAGCGATGCCAAGCTGAACATCTTGACCGAGGCCCTGGCTGCTGCCGGGGCCTCGGCATTGGCAATCGATGCGCGTGGGGACGTCGCGATTTCGACCATGAATGACGCGGCGCTTGAGCGGGATGTGGCGGCTTTTGTCGCTGAGCGCCTCGACCGTATAGGAGACGGCGCGCGTCTGGTTATGGGGCGTGCGGGTACGCGCCTGAGCCTGACCGTTCGCCCCACCGACAAAGAAGGCGGGGGCCTTTGGGTCGTCGTGGTCCGCGAGGTACGCGGCGCCGCGGCACATGCGGGCATCGAGTGGCTCAACGCCGACGAAGTTGAGGCCCGCTACGAATCGAGCGCGTACGGCATCGTTGAGGGGGCGGCCTCGGTAGCTGCGCCGGTCGCCGAGAGTTACGCGCGCGGCGTGCCCCTTATGCTCGAGGGCGAGCTGGGAGCGGGTCAGGTCGAGATCGCCAAGCGCCTCTATCTGGACGGTCCTTTTGCCGATCAACCCTTTGTTGCCGTTGCGCTCGATGAGCTTACCGATCGCGGTTGGCGCCACGTGCTCAAAAGCGCCGAATCGCCGTTGTTCCAAACGGGGCTGACACTTTGCATTGAGGGCTGGAACACGGTTGGCCCCCAGCGTCTCCGCGAGCTCGTTTCCACGATGGCCGACACCGCGTTGGCGACGCGCTGCCATGTGGTGCTGACGGCGAATGACATGCCGGGCGGCAGCGAAAGTGATCAAGCTGCCTTTGTGACTGAGCGCTTCGCCTGTGCGGTGAGCGTGGCGCCGGCAATCGCCGAGCAGGGAGCCGCGTCGACGAAGGTTGCGCGCTATTTGGAATATCTCGCTGATGCATTTGGGACGGCAGCGCCCACGTTGTCTGCCGCGGCGGCAAAGACGCTCGATGTTTACCGCTGGCCGCGCAATTATCTGCAGCTCCGCGAGGTCTCGGAACGACTGTATATATTGGTGGGGGCGGGCACGGTGGACCGCGCTGTGGCGGAGGAAGTGCTCGCCCAAGAGGACGTGATTAAGACCGCAACCTTTGGCGCCCCGACACTCGAAAGCGACCTGTATATCCTGCGACCGCTGGCCGATACCGAGCGAGATATCGCGCATCTGGTTGTAGATCATCTCCACGGCAACCGGACCCGTGCGGCGGAGGTGCTGGGCGTAAGCCGAACAACGCTGTGGCGCTTGCTGAAGGACGATGACCGTTGAGCGAGGCGCCCGTGACCGCGCGCGACGCGTGTGCTACAGTCCAAAGCGTTATTGTTTCGATTTGGTTACGGCGTGCGGGGGCGTATGGCTGAGACTACAAAACCGAGCCGCAGAAGGCGGAGTGCCGCGCCGGTTAACCGACGCACAACATCGGTGACGTGGGGCAAACACGCCTCGGGGTTTGACGGCTCGTTCAAGCGCACTAAATACGGCTATCCTTCGACAGGTGCTCGCTTGGCAATGCAGGCAGAGTCCTCGCTGTGGGGCCGCAAACGCGTGGTGGGCTCAAAGCTCAAGCACGACGGCACGCTCGGCTACATCAGCCGCGGGGCGGCTCGCCGCAGTGGGCTCAATCCTGCTGGTTGGCATCGTTATGTGCCGATCGCGGTCGTCGTTGCAGTGATCGTCATCGCACTCGCTGCGCTTGGCTACGCCGGCGGTGGCGCCAACTTGGACGCGGTGTTTAAATCGCCCGAGCTCGCGCACGCAGGCACAGAAGTTGTCGAGGGCGCTCAGACCCAGACGGGCGTCGCGCCCCAGCGCGGCATGGTCGCGGCAGCCTCCACCATCGCCGACGCTCAAAAGGACGAGGGCGAACAGGGCGACGGCGCCGAAACGACCCACACGAACGAAACGACGACAACTCCATCGGCAAGATAAGTTGCGAGTGGGGTGGCTAAAATAGCCTCGTCCCAAATTAGCTACCCCTATGACGCTCTTGGGTTACCTTACGTAGACGACGTTGTCGCGGCGGGGTTTGGGCTCGGGTAGCGTGTCCTCGGCATAGCCCAGAATGCAGTGACCGACACCGCGCAGGCTGCCGTCGGCGGGCAGGCTCCAGCTGGCCAGCAGCTCCAGGCCCTCGGGCGAGTCAAAGACCTCATGCGCGCGGTGAATCCAGCATGAATCGACACCCAGTGCATAGGCGGCGTTGAGCAAGTTGCCCATGGCGAGCGAGCCGTCTTCCAGATGCGTGGGCACGTTGCGGTCGACCAGTACCACCACAACCGTTTTGGCTCCGTAGAAGGGGTCGCCGTTGCTACCCATGACTTGGGCGTTAAGCTGCGAGAGACGCTCGACGGTCGCGGGATCGGTGACGGCGACAAACGTCACCGGCTGGCGGCCCATGCCGCTCGGTGCATATTGGCCGGCTTCGATAATACGTGCAAGCTTTTCGGCCTCGACGGGACGATCGCTGTATTTGCGGCAGCTGCGGCGGTGAATGAGCGCTTCGATAGTCTCCATGGTGCCTCCTTGTAGTGGCGTTGCAGATGCCCCGTTCATACCCGTCGGGCTCAAACGATAGACGGTCAATTGCCCGGCCAAAAGGATAGATTCCAATTGGGAAAGTAGGTTTGCATAAAAGTACCTTCAGAATGTGACAAACAAATGGGATGGTTAAACGTTTTATCCCGTCTACCCTGCGGTTTTTTACCACTTGCCTAAATGACGAACGTATAACCTCTGATAAAGGTTTTACTAAAGGAGTGCCAACGTTTATCAATGCGCCGTGGTGGCGCCGGGCCAGGAGGTAACTATCATGTTCCAGGCTGGAGATGTCGTCGAGACCGACTTCGAAGGATTTCTGAAGCTGCTGCGTTCCAAGACGCGCGCTTTCGTGTCGATCAACGATCACGAGTACTACATCACGCACACCGATGGCTACTGGCGTGTTCAGGATTGCGAGGCCCTCAACGATAAGGGCCACTTTACTGACTGCTCCGAGCTGGTCAACACGGTCTGCGAGGTTGTTGAGCTGCCTTGGATTTGCGGCAAGAGCCTGCATGACAGCTTTGCGGGCGCTACGGTCTACGAGGCCGTCGCTGCCTAACAGGCAATAAAACCCGATTTTCACGTGACCGCTGGCGCCGCCCCCGCGCCGGCGGTCTTTTTCTGCCGATAGGCCATAAAAGTGCACGCGTTTGCGGAGAGCCTGTTGACGATAGTCAAAACTCGGACTAATCTAGAGACACAAAATTGGTCAAAAATCGGACAATCGAATGGTGGGATAGATGAATAGTGCGGTTGCGTTGGTCGACTTCGACCGATTGCTCAATGGACTCGACCATATCTATTCGGAGTTCTCGCGCGCCTGCGGCCTTTCGGACTGCGCTTACTGGATGCTCGTCGATACCAGCACGGCGGGCGGCAGTATTGCCGTAAGCCGTCTGACAAGCGAATGGTTCTACAGCAAGCAGACCATCAACTCGGCAATTAAAACCTTGACGGCGCGGGGCTTCGCAACGTTGGAGTTTGCCGAAGGCAGTCGTAAGAACAAGGTTGTGAGCCTGACCGAAGAGGGCAGGCGATTTGCCGAGCGTTATGCGCTGCCGGCACTCAAGGCCGAGCAGCGAGCCTTTGGCGCGCTTGAGCCATGTGAGCAGCGCGAGATTATGCGCTTGATCGGCAAATTCTCTCAGGTGCTCGGCGATGAGTGCGATGCCTTTAAGCAGCATATCGCTGCCGAGAGCCAAGCCGAGAATCAAGGTGAGGGGGAGTCGTGCGACTCTTAATGAGGTTTATGAAGCCGTATCGCAGGCTTGTCGCGGTGACGTTGTTGGTGCTGCTAATCGACAACGTCGGTACGCTGTTGGTTCCCACGATGCTGGCGAACATGGTCAACACCGGTATCACCACGGGCGATGTCGACTACATCCTGCGCAACGGCCTCTACATGCTTATCGCGACCGGCATGGCCAGCGGCGGCGCGGTGCTGGGCTGCTACCTTTCGGCCCGTCTGGCGGCCAATGTGGCCTGCGACATCCGCAACGCCGTCTACGATAAGTCGCTCGAGCTGTCCGCCAGCGACTTTGAGCGCTTTGGCACGGGCTCGATGATCACGCGCTCGCTCAACGACATCAACGTGATCCAGCAAGCGATCCTGCAGACGATTCAGCTGGTGCTGCCGGTACCGTTCTTGGCCGTGGCGGGCATCATCTTTGCTTGGCTCATCGATCCGGCCATGGGCATGCTTCTGGGCGTAGTCGTTGCGATTGTGCTGGTGGCGGCGGTCTTTACGGTTGCCAACGCGGCTCCGATTTTTATGCGCCTGCAGAGCTTTATCGACCGCATGAACGTGGTGCTGCGCGAAAACATCGTGGGCGTGCGCGTCATCCGTGCGTTTAACAAGGAGCGCCATGAGGAGCGGCGCCTGGACGAGGTGTTTAGCGATTACGCCGCCAACGCCATCAAAGTCAACCATCTGTTTGTGGGCCTCGACAGCTCCACCTTCTTTTTGATGAACATCGCAGAGGTGGCGGTACTGTGGGTGGGCGGCAACCGCGTGGGCGCCCACGCCATGCAGATCGCGAGCATCTCGGCGGTGCTGGAGTACGCGCTTCTGATCCTGTTCTTTGTGATGATGGCGCAGATGGTGGTGCTGACGCTTCCGCGCGCCGCGGCGTGCCTCAACCGTGCACAACAGGTGCTTCAGATTGAGCCGAGCATCGTCGATGGCGAGCGTACGCTCGATGCGGCCGCGCCCGACTCAAAGGACGGGGCCGATGCAGTCGCCGTGTTCGATCACATGTCGTTTCGCTTTGACGACGCCGACGAGGACACGCTGTGCAATTTGAACTTTACTTGTCGACGCGGTCAGACGACCGCGATTGTGGGCTCGACGGGCTCGGGCAAGTCGACGGTGGCCAAGCTCCTACTGCGCTTCCACGATGCCACCAAGGGCGCCATTCGCCTGGACGGCGTCGATCTGCGCGAGCTTTCGCAAGGTGAGATTCGCGGGCGCATTGCCTATGTGCCGCAAAAGGCATGGCTGTTCTCGGGCACCGTGGCAAGCAATCTGCGCTTTGGTAACGAGGGCGCGACCGAGGCCGACATGCTTCATGCGCTCCAGGTTGCCCAGAGCACCTTTGTGCTCGATCAGCCGCAGGGGCTCGATACCCCGGTGGCGCAGGGCGGCACGAACTTCTCGGGTGGTCAGCGCCAGCGCCTGGCGATTGCCCGCGCCCTCATGAAGCATGCCGATCTGTATATCTTCGACGACAGTTTTTCGGCCCTGGACTTTAAGACTGATGCCGCCCTGCGCCATGCGTTGCAAGACGAGACGCGTGACGCTGCGGTGCTCATCATCGCGCAGCGCATCTCGACGATCTTGCATGCCGACCAGATCGTAGTGCTCAAGGACGGCGAGGTCGCGGGCCTAGGCACGCACGACGAGCTCATGGAAACCTGCGAGGTGTACCGTGCTATCGCGGAATCGCAGATGAAGGGAGGTGAGTAGCATGACCGGGGAGCTCAAGAAGCAGGGCGGCGTTGATGATGCCGCTGCCGCGGGGCTGGTTGAGGAAACGGCTGCCGCGGTACCCGAGCTGGATGACGCCGCCAAGGCAGCGGCGGAGCGCGAGGCTCGCCGCCAAGCGCTGTACGAGGAAAACGAGCGTGCCGAGGACGAACGTGCCCGTGCCGAGGCAGAACGTATGCGCGACGTGGACGACGAAGACGAGGACGAGACGCCCCGGGATACCTGGGCGACGGTGCGCCGCTTGTGGGGCGAGGCCGCCGGCGACCATTGGCGCTTTTACATCGTGTTTGCGAGCATCGTGTTCTACGTCATCTTTAACACCGCCGCGCCGGCGTACAGCGCTCACGTCATCGACGAGCTGTGGGGGCATATGCAGGTGGCGTTTGCCAACGGAACCACCTTCAACATCACCTGGGAGAACTGCGGCAAGACCATCTTCGTCTACTTTATGATCTGGACTGCCGCTGCCTCGTTCTATGCGCTCCAGAGCTTTTTGATGTCGAGCGTGGCCGAACGCCTCAACCTGCGTCTACGCAACCGCATCGCACAAAAGCTCAATCGTCTGCCGCTTGCCTTCTTTGACGCGCATCGTCCCGGTGAGGTCGTCAGCCGTGCGACCAACGACTTGGACAAGATGTCCGAGAGCATGCAGCGCGGATTGCTGCAGCTGCTTGTGTCGATCGGCACCGTGACGGGTGCCATCATCATGATGTTCGTCTATAGCGTTAAGCTCACGCTCGTCTTTTTGGGCTTCACGGCCCTGTCGCTGCTGGTGACCAAAGTGGTTTCGCGCCGCACGCATGATGTAACGGGCGAACGCCAGGAGTGGGTGTCCAAGATTACGAGCGCGGTCGAGGAGGGCTACTCGGGCCGTCTGGTGATTCGCGCGTTCAACCGCGAGCGCCAGAGTTCTGCCGAGGTACACGAGGCCTCGGGCGAGCTGGCGCGTGTGAGCGTCAAGGCCGACTTTATGATTAACGCTGTGGGCCCCGCGGTTCGCTTTATCGGTCGTCTGGCGCAGATCGTGATCGCGCTCGTGGGCTGCAACATGCTGGTGGCCGGTCAGATGACTGTCGGCGTGTTCCAGGCGTTCTTCCAGTTTATCTACGAGGCGTCCGAGCCCATGACGCAGCTCTCGTTTACCTTCAACTCGCTGCAGAGCGCGCTGGCGAGTGCGGAGCGCGTGTTCGACCTGCTCGATGAGCCCGAGATGGAGGCCGATCCGCAGCCGGGCGAGGCCGCCAAGCTGCCGGGTCGCGTGGAGGGCCGCGTCTCCTTTGAGCACGTGCGCTTTGGTTATTCGCCCGACAAGCCGCTCATGCGCGACGTGTCGTTTACCGCCGAGCCGGGCCAGAAGATTGCCGTGGTGGGAACCACGGGCGCAGGCAAGACGACGCTCATCAACCTGCTCATGCGCTTTTACGAGATCGACGGCGGCCGCATTACGCTTGACGGTGTGGATACGCGCCTCATGGATCGCGGTGAGCTACGTCAGCAGTTTGGCATGGTGCTGCAGGACGCCTGGCTGTTCGACGGCACGATTGCCGAAAACATCGCCTACGGCTGCCCCGAGGCAACGCGCGATGAGATCGTGGCTGCCGCCCGCGCCGCGCAGGTCGACTTCTTTGTGCGCACCATGCCGCAGGGCTACGACACGCGCGTGGCCAATGATGCCGAAAGCATCAGCCAGGGCCAGCGTCAGCTGCTGACCATTGCGCGCGTGCTGCTCAACAACCCGGCGATTCTCATTCTGGATGAGGCGACCTCAAGCGTGGATACGCGCACCGAGCTTGCCATCGGCCGTGCCATGGACGCGCTCATGCATGGGCGCACAAGCTTTGTGATCGCGCATCGCCTGTCGACGATCGTGGACGCCGACCTGATCTTGGTCATGGATCACGGCAACATTATCGAGCAAGGCACGCATAAGGAACTGCTGGCTGCCGAGGGTGCTTACGCCGACCTCTATCTGAGTCAGTTCGCATAATGTGACAAAGGGACAGTCCCGCATGTCACATCAAAAAGAAAGGCGCGCCGGGGATGGATTCCCTGGCGAGCCTTTTGCGTCGGTGCCGATGTTGTTTTGTGCCGCTCGCGTTCCTAGCGCTCGTCCACGAGCTTGGCGACGAGGGCCTTGAGCTCGGCCACCTCTCGCTCGAGTTCTTTGACGCGGCGGGCATTCTCGGTGATGCCCTGGCGGTTGAGGGCGGACTGCTCGGCGGCGTCATCGGGCATGTACTCGCGATGCTGCTTGGCGTCGAAACTCTCCTCGAACACACGGCAGCCGTTGCGCTTGATGATGCGTCCCGGCACGCCCACGACGGTGCAGTTGTCGGGCACGTCCTTGACGACAACCGAGTTGCCGCCGATTTTGACGTTGTTGCCAATGCGAATGTTGCCGAGCACCTTGGCGCCTGTGCCCACGGTGACGTTGTTGCCCAGGGTGGGGTGGCGCTTGCCGGTCTCGTTGCCGGTGCCGCCAAGTGTGACGCCCTGATAGAGCACGCAGTTGTCGCCCACAATGGCGGTTTCGCCGATGACAACGCCCATGGCGTGGTCGATAAAGAAGTGCTTGCCAATTTGCGCGGCGGGATGAATCTCGACGCCGGTGATGTGGCGGGTGATTTGCGAGAGCACGCGGGCGAGTGAGCGATGACCATGCTCCCAGAGCCAGTGCTCGGGTACGTGGTTCCACTTGGCATGCAGACCGGGGTACGAAAGGAAAATGACCAGGCCGTTTTGCGCGGCGGGGTCCTGCGCCTGGACGGTCTTGATGTCCTCGCGAATGGTATTGATAAAGCTCACCGGCCGCCTCCCTTAGCGCCATGGCAATGCGATTCAATAAAGTATAGCGATTCGCTAGGGATTAGGAAGAGCAATCTTTCACGGCTTTGCGTGACAGGTGTCAGTTATGCAAACTTGCTGGTAATGGAGTCATGCTTTTGTGGGGTTGCGCACGAGGGGGCGTCGCAACCGTATACTGGTCAACTTGGACGTGTCCGCGCCCACAACTGAGAGGTTTAACTTCATGGGTTTCATTAATTTTATCGCCGAGCTGCTCAAGGACCCGCGCACCGCGATCGCCAGTTGGATCGCCGCCGGCCCGCTTATGGCCTACGGCTGCGTGTTCCTAATTATCTTTATCGAGACGGGCGTGGTGTTCTTCCCGTTCCTTCCCGGCGATTCGCTGCTGTTCGCCTCGGGCTTCTTTGCCCACAACGGCGGCTTTAACATCGTGGCGCTTCTGGCCACCGCATGGGCCGCGGCCATCCTGGGCGATCAATGTAACTTTATGATCGGTCACTTCTTTGGCAAAAAGATCATCGCCTCGGGCAAGGTGAAGGCCATGACGCCCGAGCGCATTAAAAAGTCCGAGGACTTCTTGGACAAGTGGGGTCACCTGGCTATTTTCCTGGGTCGTTTCTTCCCGTTTATCCGCACCTTTGTGCCCTTTATCGCCGGCATGGGCGGCATGCACTGGCGCAACTTTGTCATCTTTAACGTGCTGGGCGGCATTACCTGGTCGACGGTCTTTACGCTGCTGGGCTACTTCTTTGGCGGCATTCCCTTTGTGCAGGAGCACTTTGAGCTGCTGATTATCGGCATCGTCGCCGTGTCGATCATCCCGACTGTGGTCGGTCTGGTTAAGGCTAAGCTGGGCAAAAAGAACGCGTAGCTCGAGCCAGCGCGCAAACCGTGCCGTTGAGGCCCGTCACCGCTTACGGTGGCGGGCCTCTTTAGTTTCGGTCAAATGAAAATACTTTACTTAGTTAAAGAAAAGCGTTTTATCAGACGCGTACGGGGAGTACAATCTCGTGCATGCGAATCGACGTGCCATCGGCTTTGATGCCGTTCGCGTGTCCCGTCCGGCTCTACGCTCCGGGCGTGCGACGTTGCGACGCGGTCGGCCTCGGTCCTTGCGTGCGAGTTCGCGAGTATGCAACTGTGTATGTAAGGAGCGACATATGACTGTCGAGAAGAAGGATATCGATTGGGGTAGCCTCGGCTTTGGCTACATGAAGACCGATTACAGCTACGAGGCTCATTGGAAGGATGGCGAGTGGGACGAGGGCGGTCTGACTACCGACCACACCCTGCATGTCTCCGAGTGCGGTGGCATCTTCCATTACTGCCAGGAGGTCTTTGAGGGCCTGAAGGCTTACACCGCCGAGGACGGCAGCATCGTCTGCTTCCGTCCCGATATGAACGCCGAGCGCATGTATAACTCTGCCCAGCGCCTCGAGATGCCCCCGTTCCCCAAGGACAAGTTTGTTGAGGCCGTCAAGCAGGTCGTTTCTGCCAACGCCGCCTGGGTTCCGCCCTTCGGCTCCGGCGCGACCCTGTACGTGCGTCCGTTTATGATCGGCTCCGGTGACGTGATCGGCGTGGCTCCCGCTCCTGAGTACACGTTCCGTATTCTCGTGACCCCGGTCGGTCCGTACTTTAAGGGTGGCCTTAAGCCCGTCAAGCTGCGCGTTTCCGAGTATGACCGTGCGGCACCGCACGGCACCGGCAACATCAAGGCCGGCCTGAACTACGCCATGTCCCTCAAGCCCACGATGGAGGCCCATCGCGAGGGATATGCCGAGAACCTGTATCTCGACTCCGAGTCCCGCACCTATGTCGAGGAGACCGGCGGCGCCAACGTGCTGTTCGTGAAGGAGGACGGCACGCTTGTCGTCCCGCAGTCGCACACCGACTCCATCCTGCCTTCCATCACCCGCCGTTCGCTCGTTCAGGTTGCTCAGGACCTGGGCATGACCGTTGACCAGCGTCCCGTCGAGTGGGCTGAGGTCAAGGCCGGTACCTTTGTCGAGTGCGGCCTGTGCGGCACCGCTGCCGTTATCTCCCCGGTCGGCGAGATCGACAACAAGGTTTACGGCGCCGACGAGACCGTGACCTTCCCGGCTGGCTACACCGAGATCGGCCCTGTGATGAAGAAGCTCCGCGAGACCCTGACGGGCATCCAGTCTGGTGCTGTCGAGGATAAGCACAACTGGGTTTACACCGTCGCGTAAGCTGTCTTAGCTGTCCGGCCCGAGGGCGGCCTTCCTTTCCGGCGCGTCCTCGGACATGAAAGAACCTCCGCTGCGCACTTCGTGCGGCGGAGGTTCTTTCGTCCTGCGGAGTGCGCCGGAAAGGAAGGCCGCGCTTTTGTTTTGGTTCGCGCCATGTGGGGGTGGTGGCGACGTGCATTTTTGCGAGTATTCTGCAATCGAAGGCCCCTGCATACCGACCTCGGGCAAAAATCGGGATTTCTCGATGTTTTCTACGAATGATGGGCGGGGTTATGGGCTGACAGCGTTTTGATTTGCAGGGACATTCGCGGTCTTTGGCATTTATCGTAGCGTCCGAAGCCCTTGGTTATGTTGAATACTCCTAAAAATGCACGGCGCTTAGAGGGGGACCTTCGCGAAAAAGGAAACCGCCCCGTCGAAGTATGCATTCGACGGGGCGGTTTATACATTTGGACGATTAAGGATGCGCTGTCAAACTACTAGAACTTGACGGTCGGGGCCTGGCGGGCTGCTTCGGCGGCCTCGAAGCCCTGGCGCTCCTTAAACTGGAAGATGCCGGCAAAGATGACAGCCGGGAACGTCTGAATGGCGTTGTTGTAGCTGAGCACGCAATCGTTGTAGCTCTGGCGTGCATAGCTAATCTTGTTCTCGGTATCCTCGAGCGATGCCTGCAGCTGCGTAAAGTTGGTGTTTGCCTTAAGGTCGGGATAGGCCTCGGCTACGGCGAAGAGCTGGCGCAGCGCACCGGTCAGCACGTTGTCGGCTTCCATCTTGGCCTCGGGCGTAGTGGCCTTGACGGCGGTGTTACGCGCGCTGATCACGGCGGAGAGCGTCTCCTGCTCGTGCTTGGCGTAGCCCTTGACGGTCTCGACCAGGTTGGGGATCAGGTCGTTGCGGCGCTGCAGCTGCGTATCGATGTTCTGCCAGGCGTTATCGATGCGGTTACGCTTGGTGACCATGTTGTTGTAGATGCCGGCGATGGCGCAGACAATCACAATGACAACAACGATGCCGATGATGACGGTAATCATGATGTCTCCGTTTCGAATGGCCGCGGCGGCATGCGCCAGCTGCCGTTGGTATAACGCTACTAGTATACCCGCAACGTTTTGCCGTGCCGAACTTTCCGGTAAGCGTTATGTTTTCGGTGGGGTTGGCACTGGGGCAAAGCGCGCGAGGTACAGGTGTAAGATATGCGACAGATTGACGAGTGTTGTCTTTGCCCTGAGGATGGCGATACCAGTGGACCTTCGCATCAAGAAAACCTACCGCGCCCTGTTCGATGCCTTCACCGAACTTCTCGAGGAGCATCGTTTTGAGGACCTGACGGTTGCCATGCTGTGCGACCGCGCCATGATTCGCCGTACGACGTTCTACAAGCACTTTCGCGACAAGAACGATTACTTTGCCTTTTATATCGATGAGCTTATGTCGGGCTTGCCGCAAAAACAGCCCGATGAGGCCGGCGCAGTGTCTGCCGAGGACGTGCGCGCGCTTCGGCACGCGATTTTGGACGATGCCATGGATTTGATTCTGGCGCACGAGCAGCTCATGGATAACATTTTGGCAAGCAGCATGTCGGGCATGCTGACCAACGTTATTTGCGACCGCATTGCCCGCTCCATCCGCGAGTGTGTGATGAACGTGCTTGCCGAGGATGCCCTGGCCCCCGTGTCACTCGAGACGACGTCTGAGTTTGTCGCCGGCGGTATTATTCGACTTTTCACGATATGGTGGGAATCGGGCCACGATCTTGAACGTCGACCTGAGATAGCCGACGTGGTCGATGCACTGTTCGAGCGAACCATGACGCCGGTGCATCACTAAAAGTGGCGGAGAGAGGGGGATTCGAACCCCCGGAACGCTCTCGCGCTCAACGGTTTTCAAGACCGCCGCATTCAACCGCTCTGCCATCTCTCCGTGAGTCGTAATGATAGCATCGTTTTGAATTTGCAACAGGGAAGGCGAACGATGACGATCACCGAAATCGACGAGAAGTTCATGCGTGAGGCGCTGGCGGAGGCGCGCGCCGCCGCGGCGGTGGGCGAGGTGCCCATCGGAGCCGTAGTGGTGCGCGCGGGCGAGATTGTCGCGCGGGCGCATAATCGTCGCGAGCTCGATCAGGATCCTTCGGCTCATGCCGAGTTTGCGGCCCTGTGCGCTGCCGCTCGGTCGCTCGGTCGCTGGCGCCTTTCCGATTGCACGGTCTACGTGACGCTCGAGCCCTGCTGCATGTGTGCGGGGCTTATGGTTAACGCGCGCGTGGGGCGCTGCGTGTATGGCGCGAGTGATGCCAAGGCGGGCGCGCTGGGTTCGCTGTATGACCTGAATGCCGATTCGCGCCTGAATCATCGGTTTAACGTGACGGCTGGGGTCCTGGCGGATGAATGCCGCGAGCTGCTGAGTAGCTATTTTGGCGGTCTGCGCGGAGCGGGCGGCACTGATTGCGGTTGTGGGGCCGATCTTGAGGCGCATGCCGCTCACGCCGCAGCGCTTGCAGGTGCCGGTGAGGATGCTGACACGGCGGTTGACTTTGGTCCTGCGTGCCGCCGGCCCCGCCGCGTGCTGCTGGCAATTGACTCCTTTAAGGGCAGCGTTTCGAGCGCGCAGGCGGAGGCAGCGGTTGCCGAGGGCGTGCGCCGCGTTTGGCCCGATGCCGAGCTGAACGCTTTGCCGCTGGCAGATGGTGGCGAGGGAACGCTCGACGCCGTTGCCGCGCGTGGTGGCGAGCTCTCGACCTGCGAGGTGGCAGGTCCCTTTGGTGAACCCGTGTCTGCCCGGATGCTGGTAGATGCCGAGCGCGAGTCCGCGGTCATTGAGATGGCCGAGACGGCGGGTATTGGGTATTCGCCTTGCACGGAATCGGCAGCGTTGGCGGCTTCGACCTATGGCGTGGGCGAGCTCATGCTTCGCGCAGTCCGTGCTGGGGCAAAGACTATCTATATTGGTCTGGGCGGCAGTGCCACCAACGACGGTGGCGCCGGCATGCTGCAGGCGCTGGGCGCGCGTGTGGTCGATGATCGGGGCCGCGATATCGCCCCCGGTCTTGCAGGCCTTGAGCAGGTGGCGAGCGTTGATTTGGCGCCAGCGCTTCAGGCTTTGGATGACGCTCGTATCGTTGTGCTTTCGGATGTCGAGAATCCGCTCGTGGGGCGTCGGGGCGCATTGGCGGTGTTTGGTGGGCAGAAAGGCTTGCCGACGGGTGACGCCGAGGCGCTGAGCAGGTGCGACAGTTGGATGGTCGGCTACGGTCGTCTGCTCGATACGGCAATTGTCGAGGCTCGGGCCCAGGGGCTGCTGCGCGTGCCCGAGGGTGCACGGACGTTCGGCTCGGTGCTCGGCGTGCCCGGTGCCGGTGCCGCCGGCGGCCTGGGCGCCGCGCTGCTGGCGCTCGGTGCCGAGTTGCGTTCGGGCGTGGAGACAGTGCTCGATCTCGTGGGGTTTGACGAGCGTGTACGCGATGTCGACCTGGTCATAACGGGCGAGGGCAATATGGATGAGCAGTCCGCCGCCGGTAAGGCGCCGGTGGGCGTGGCCCGTCGTGCGAAGCGATATGGCAAACCGGTGGTCGCCGTCGTGGGCGGTCGTGCCGACAGCCTGGATGCGGTGTATGGGCAGGGCGTCGACTTGGTGCTTCCGATCTGTCGCAAGCCCATGGACCTGGAGCGGGCACTCGATCCGCAAGAAGCCGCAACCAACCTCATCTGCGCCGGCGAAGCAGCCGCTCGATCCTACGACCTTGCCCGCCTCTAAGGCCTATCTCCCTATAAGTTGCGGTGGAATACGGAGTGTTTTTGCCTTTAAGGGGCCAATTCAGTCCGTATTCCACCGCAACTTCGAGAATGGCCATTCGAGGTTGGCTGCCTTGGGTCTTGGGTCGGACCGTTTGCCACGAAATGCGGCCATCTACTACGTTAAACCGGCCACCTTCGACCATCCCGGAATTTGCAAAAACAAAACCGCGGGTAGAAAGCTTGCCGATTTTCGAAAAAGTCGGCTATGGTCGACCCCTGCGACCTAAACGTAGTAGATGGGCCCTTTTCGTGGCACAGCGTCAGACCAGTCTATTTGGGACGGGGCTTTCTTGACTACTTTCGCCACTCTGATGCCCCCAGTCAAAAAGTAGTCAAAAAAGCCCCGTCCCAAATTAGCTGTCTTGCCCCATCGGGCGGGAGCAGGTAAGATATACCGAGCGCCTAGCGCGTTCGATGGGTTCGGATGACGACATGTTCCGAATCTGGTCAGGTCCGGAAGGAAGCAGCCATAAGGAGCCTCTGTCGGGCATCCGAATCCATCGAGCGCACGGGCTTTCTTTTTGCGCGGTTTTACCAAACCGCGCAATGCTCGACGCTGCGCGCCACCCAGGGCGAACAATTTGTCATTCAAAAGGCAAGGCATGACCAGAAGGTCTATGCCTTGCCTTTTTCATGCCAACTTGTTCGCCCTGGATGTCGCTCGCTGGCTGCGCCAAGACATCAATGGCTACGTGGTTCAAGAGATGGTGGCATTACCATTTGTTTTTACAAGTAAAGAGGCCCGTTTCCCTGGTTTTGGTCGGGGAAACAGGCCTCTTTTTGTCTCTGGGCTTGTGGATTGGCGAAGACAATAACCGCTGGCGGCTATTTTGAGTTCCTGATGCGGCGTGTGGCCGTGGCGGTTATTCCGAGGCCTGCGGCGGCGATTCCTGCGAGTGCGATTGCGCTCGGTGTTGTGTCGCCCGTGTTCGCGAGCTTGTCGGCGGTCGTATCTGCTTGTTTGCCGCTGCTCGAGTTCGCCTGCTTGGTGGAGTTTGGCGAGGTGTCTTTACCGGTTGCGGACGAGCCGGTGGGCTGCGTCGCCTCGGCCGGTTGCGCCGAGCTGGAGGGAGGCGTCGTCTCGGCGGGTTTCGTTATCTCGGACGAGGTGGCCTTGTCTGCCGCGGCCTTTGCCTCTTCGTATGCCTTGCAGGCGTCGTCATAGGCCGTTTGCGCTTTTTTCAAATTGTCGAGGAGCGCATCTCGCTTGGCTATGAACTGGTCGGTATGGGCTTTATACTTCTCTGCAGAACGTTCACAGTCATTAACTCGTCTTTCCTGACTTCTGAGGCGGTCCTGGACCTCGCGGAGCTCCATTTCGCAAAAGTCAACTCGCGCTTTTGCCGTTACGATCTCTTGGCGCAACGACTTTATTTGCTGTTTAATAGTTTCGGCAAGCTCCTCGTCGCCGAGTGCTTCGACTGCCTTAAGCTCCTCAAGTTTCATGTCTAATTTTGCTTGGAGCTCGCTTACCCGGTTGATGGCCTCGTCGTATTTGGCTTGGGCTGCATCGATGTCCGCTTGCATGGTGGGAAGGGATCCCCTCAATTCGGCGGCTTGCGCCGCCATCTTGTCGCGGAGCTCTTGAAAACGGGCAATGTCATCATTGAATCTCGCAAGTTTTTCGGGACTTGCGGCGTCTTTTGCGGCCTCGAGGTTTTTGAGCGCTTCCTGCATGGCTGCATACGCTTTTTCTTTTGCGGCGGCCGCATCTTCCGTCTGCAAGGCAACTGCACCGGTGGGGGAACTGGTTTCTGCCGCGATCGCCGTTACGGGGGGGGGCGATTCCCGCGACAAGCGCCGCGGAAAGGGCGATGCCCACAGTTGCTCGTCTTGCTCTTCTTGCGAGAATGTCGTTCATCTCGGCACCTCATTTCAAGGGTCGGCGGCTCGGCTGGTAGCACTAAGGTAAGTATACCAAGTGGTCGACCCGACACTGGCTGGGTGTGCACGTGCCTCTCCGCTTCTTTGGAAACCGAACCCCATTAGAAATGACGAGTTGTTTACGCTTCTTTTGGGCTCACCGTACTATCATGATTCGAATTGAGTGTGAATGATGATAGGGAGCGCCTTTTTATGATTGAGCTGCTCAGGCGTTTTGGTGGCAAGTTTCGCCGATATATGGTGATTGGCCCTGCGTGCAAGTTAATCGAAGTGATCTTTGACCTGCTTACGCCGCTGGTGATTGCCCAGATGATCGATAAGGGCATCGGCGCACACGATGTCAACGCCGTCGTCCACTACGGCATGGTGCTTGCCGCCATGGCCGTGATCGGCATCTCGTTTACGCTCGTCTGCCAAAAGATGGCGGCGCTCACCTCGCAGGGCATGGGCACCGATATCCGTGGTGCGCTTTACGAGCACATTAATAAGCTGAGCTATGCCGAGCTCGACCGCTTTGGCACGCCGTCGCTTATCACGCGCATCACCAACGACGTCAACCAGGTGCAGCTCGCTGTGGCGCTGGGCGTGCGCATGCTCATCCGCTGGCCCTTCTTGGCGGTGGGCTCAATGTGCGCGGCCCTTGCCATCGACCTTAAGCTCGGCATCATCTTTTTGATTTGCACGCCCGCCATTGGCTTGGTGTTTTGGTTTGTCATGGCGCGCTGCATTCCGTACTACAAGCAGCTGCAGGCAAAGCTCGACCGCATCGCGCTTGTCTGCCGCGAGGGGCTTTCGGGTGCCCGCGTGGTCCGCGCGTTTGTGCGCGAGGATCACGAGCGCGAGCGCTTTGCCCAAGCCGCCGATGAGCAGGCGCATGTTGCCATCGCGGTGGGCAAGCTCTCGTCGATCCTTAACCCCGTTACGTTTTTGATGATGAACCTGGGCGTGTGCGCCATCCTGTGGGTGGGCGGCATCCAGGTCAACGTGGGCGAGCTTACGCAGGGCCAGGTCATGGCGTTTGTGAACTACATGACGCAGACCCTGACCTCCATCGTGTACGTTGCCAACCTGGTTGTGGTTTTTACCAAGGCGAGCGCGAGCGCTTCGCGTATCAACGAGGTGCTCAATTGTGAGCCGAGTATCACCGACGAGGGCAACCAGCCGGTTGCGCTGCCCGAGCCGAGCGACCTGGCTGGTGGCTCGGCTCCAGTTCCCGCGCTGAGCTTGAGCCATGCGAGCTTTTCATTTGGCGCGGGCGCGGCAAATGCCGTGAGCGATGTGGCCCTGGAGCTCCCGCTGGGCAAAACGCTCGGCATTATCGGCGGCACGGGTAGCGGCAAGTCCACACTCGTCTCGCTTATCCCGCGCCTGTACGATGCGAGCACCGGCAGCGTGAGCGTGATGGGTGCCGACGTGCGCACCTGGCCGCTCGACCAGCTGCGCCACGTGGTCGCGACCGTTCCGCAGCGCGCGTCGCTGGTGAGCGGCACCATCCGCAGCAACTTGACCTGGCGCGATGAGGCGGCAACCGACGAGGAACTCTGGGCGGCACTCGACATGGCGCAAGCGAGTGAGTTCGTGCGCAACAAGCCGCAGGGGCTCGACGCCCCGGTCGAGGCAGGCGGCAAGAACTTCAGCGGTGGCCAGCGTCAGCGCCTGACCATCGCACGTGCCCTGGTGGGCTCTCCGCAGGTCCTAATCATGGACGACTCCGCCTCGGCGCTCGACTTTAAGACCGACGCGGCGCTTCGCCATGCCATTCGCGAACGCAACGTGCGCGGTGCCGCCGAGGGCGGGCTGCCGCTGACCACGGTGATTGTGAGCCAGCGCGTCTCGACCGTGCGCGATGCCGACATGATCTGCGTACTCGACCACGGTTCGGTTGCGGGCCTGGGCACGCATGACGAGCTGTACACGACCTGCCAGCTCTATCGCGAGATTTGCCAGTCGCAGCTTCGCCGCGAGGAGCTCGAGGGCCAGCAGGGGAGCGCGACGCCCGCGTCCACTCCAAGTCCTGCGCCCGCCCCAGGCGCCGCATCCGGCCCGACGGCCTCCGCATCCACTTGCGCAAAGGAGGGCTGCTAAATGAATCCGTATACTTCTTCCGGTTCGGTCGCCACGATGACGGCCAACGTGTCCGGCAACGATAACCTCAACGACTTGGGTGACGGCCCGCGTCAGCCCGGCGACCCCGAGCGCTACCCCGTGGGCGCGGTAACTCGCCGCCTGCTGGGCTACGTCCGCCCGCATCGCATTTCGTTTACGGCGTCGTTTGTGAGCGCTGCCATCTCGGTGATCTTACAACTCTATACGCCCATCCTCATCGGCGAGGGCATCGACCTCATCGTTGCCGCCGGGCAGGTGGACTTTGACGCGCTGCTGCCGCTCGTCACCAAGCTTGCGATTGTCGTGGTGGGCGCGGCGGCCTTCCAGTGGCTGCAGGGCTACTGCGTCAACCGCCTGTCCTACGAGACAGTGCGCGACATGCGCGTGGAGGCGAGCGACAAGCTCAGCCGCATGCCGCTCAGCTTTATCGACAGCCATGCCCATGGTGACCTTATGAGCCGCGTAGTCAACGACGTCGACCAGGTGGGCGATGGTCTGCTGCAGGGCTTCACGCAGCTCTTTACCGGCGTTATCACCATTGTGGGCACGCTCGCGTTTATGCTCTCCATCAACCTGACCATGACGCTCGTGGTGGTGCTCGTCACGCCGCTTTCCATCTTTGCGGCCGGCACCATCGCCAAGCTTTCCAACAAGAGCTTTACGGCCCAGCAACGCATTCAGGGCCAGCTCGGCGGCCATATCGAGGAGTATGTGGGCGAGCAAAAGCTCGTGGACGCGTTTGCCTACGGCCCGAGCGCTCAGCAGCGCTTCGATGCCCTCAACGCCGAGCTGTATACGGCAGGTGAGCGCGCGCAGTTTATGGGCTCGCTTTCTAACCCCGGCACGCGCTTTATCAATAACATCATCTACGCTGTGGTCGCCGTGATCGGCTGCGCGGGCGTGATCACGGGCGTGCCGGCGGCGCTCACGGTGGGCGGCGTGCAGATCTTCCTGTCCTACGCCAACCAGTACACCAAGCCGTTCAACGAGGTCACGAACGTCATCACGCAGATCCAGACCGCGTACGCCTCGGCGCGCCGCATGTTCGCGTTGCTTGATGCGCGCGAGCAGGAGCCCGACGCGGCGGATGCCGTGGAGCTTGTCGCCCCGCAGGGCGAGGTGACCTTTGAACACGTGGACTTTAGCTATGTGCCCGACCGCAAGCTGCTGCAGGATATCTGCATCGAGGCCAAACCCGGTACGCGCTTTGCCCTCGTCGGTCCCACGGGCTGTGGCAAGACGACGCTCATCAATCTGCTGCTGCGCTTTTACGATATCGATGCTGGGCGCATCGCGGTCGATGGTCGCTCCTCGCGTGACTACACGCGCGCAAGCCTGCGCCGTGCCTTTGGCATGGTGCTGCAGGACACTTGGCTGTTCGAGGGCACGGTGGCGGACAACATCGCGTACGGTTGCCCGGATGCCACGCGCGAGCAGATTGTCGAGGCCGCCAAGCGCGCTCATGCGCACAAGTTTATCGTGCAGCTGCCCGACGGCTACGATACGGTCATCGGCGAGGATGGCGGCACGTTTAGCCAAGGTCAAAAACAGCTGCTGTGCATCGCGCGCGTCATGCTCACCGACCCGGCGATCTTGCTGCTGGACGAGGCGACCTCGAGCATCGATACCCGCACCGAGCTGCAGGTTCAGGCGGCATTCGACGAGCTTATGGCAGGTCGCACAAGCTTTGTCGTGGCGCACCGCCTGAGCACCATCCGCAACGCCGATTGCATCCTGGTAATGCGCGACGGCGAGATTATCGAGCGCGGCACGCACGACGAGCTGCTAGTGGCAGGCGGCTTCTACGCCGAACTCTACCGCAGCCAATTCGCCCAGTGAGCAAGCCCGTGGGGCATGTAATGCAGCGCTAGGGCGCGAGTGTGTCAACGGGGGCAACGATAATGCCCTCGGGCGTTGTATGGGCTGGCATGCCGAACCCGATGACGATGAGCTTGGCCGCGGGTGGCCTCTCGCCACGCTCGACAAGTTTGCGCTCGAGTCGAAGCAGGTTTGCAGATGCCTCGGGGATCTGCGGACTTCCGAGTTTAATTTCCACGGCAATCCAAGTTCCATCGCGCCTGTGTATAACGGCATCGACCTCGAGATCGTCGGCGTCATGGTAGTGGGACACCGATGAGTCATTTGCGGCTGCATAGACCTTAAGGTCGTGCAGGACGAGGGATTCGAAGAGCAGTCCCAGCGTCTTCGGGTCGGATGCCAATGACTCCGGATTTGCTCCGAGCAGTGCGACGGCAAGCGAAGGGTCGGCGAGGTGCCTTTTTGCACTTTGCCGCAGCTTTACCGGAGACCTGAGCGCCGGATGCCAAGCCGGGATATCATCGATGATGTGTATTCTGCGCAAGGCATCCGTATAGCGCCGCAGCGTACTTCTCGATACCTCACCGCCGAGGTCTTTCTCAAGAGACTTTTCGCCGGCAAGAGTGGATTCGTTGCGCGCAAGCGAAGACAGAAGAGCCCTGACTTTCTCTGGGTCACGTTTCACGCCGTCAACCCTCGAAACATCCGATTCGCAGACACCGTCGATGTAGGCAGCGGATATACGCATTGCATCGGCAGTCGTCTTGCCAACCGCCTGAGGCCAACCACCACGGCATAGCAAATCGGCGATATCGGCGATGCCGTTGATGGATCCAAGTGCCGCTTTGATGGGGCATCCGTTAAGCAGCGTTTCGAGCGAGACCGCCCCTGAGGAAACCCCGAGTTCGGTCAGAGTCATTGTTTCCATGCGCAAACGTGATATGCGCCCGATGCCGCTGTGCATCGGTTGGTCGGCGTCGTTTGGTGTTGCTGACCCCGTAAGCAAAAACTGCCCTGGCTCACCGGTCCGACGATCGCATTCGAAACGTATTGCGTCCCACAGTTTTGGCTCTTCCTGCCACTCATCGATGAGTCTCGGCGTTGCGCCGACTATTGCTTGAGCTGGGTCGATCCTGGCAAGCTGCAGTGCGGCAAAGTCTCCGGCAGGGTCGGAGAGAGACAACGATGATTCAGCGAATCGCTGGGCCGTAGTCGTCTTTCCGCACCACTTCGGTCCCTGAATGAGCACGGCACCAAAAATGCCAAGATCGCGTTCGATTGAGCGATCGATACATCTACTCATATACCTAGTCATCGTACTTCCCGCCATTCAAAGAAACATTTTGTTTTATAGCATCTTACCAGCGCGTAAAACATTTTTATGAAAAACCATGACACAATTTGATGGTATTCTGTGAAATAAATTGACGATATTATGTGACACAATATGACGGCGTTTTGTGAAACAGTTTGTCGGCCATTCGTGAAACGTTCTGTGCCGGTTTCAATCCGAAGTACATACTGTTCGAAATCTGTCCAAAGATGTCGTCTGCGTCGCCAATCGACAGACGGTGGTTTACATCTGTCACGTTAGTACTAAGATATTCATCTAATAAATTGCATTAGTGGCTTTAGTTTTGGGGGAAACGAGGCAACGTGACTATGACGTGCGCTTTGGTGGTTAACAGCAAGAGCGGTAATACCAGGATGGTTTCGGGCGCGATCAAGCGCGCTCTGCAGGCTGCGGGCGTTGAGTTTGTCCATGCCGCGGCGTTGAGCGACGATGCGGATGCAGATCAGGTTGCGCTCGAGGCGCAGGGCGCCTGCACGGCCGACACGGTGCTCGTCGGTTTTTGGTGCGACAAGGGCGCGTGCACGCCTTCGGTCGCGGCGTTGCTCTCTGCCTTGCACGGCAAGCGCGTGTTCCTGTTTGGCACCTGCGGCTTTGGGGCCGACCAGAGCTATTACCAGCAGATTGTCGACCGCGTAACTTCCAATCTGGCCGAGGATGCCGAGCTTGCGGGCTGGGCGATGTGCCAGGGCAAGATGGGTCCCGCGGTTAAGCAGCGCTACGAGGCCATGCTCGAGCAGGATCCCGACAACGCCCGATTTAAGATGCTGCTCGACAACTGGGTTGCCGCGAAGGACCATCCCACCAAGGAAGATATGGATAACATGGCTGCAGCCGCAAAAAAGGCCGTTTTGGGCGAATAACTTCGCCGCTTGCGGTGCCGCGCGTTCAATCGTACAAACGTGAAAGCCTCGAGATTCTCGGGGCTTTTTTCATGACACGAGGGCGCCCCTTTATTGATGGAAGGCCTAAAAAGCTGATTGCTCTATGCCCGGATGTGTGCGGAGTGGGATGGGATTTCCGGATGGGTGGAGTTGCGGAAGCTGCGTCCCGGAATTTGCCTTTGGAATGGGATGCGGTTTCCCGTTGAGGGGCTCTGTGGAAAGTGCGACCCGGAATTTGTGATCGGAGTGGGATGTGGTTTCCCAACGAGGCCACAAGCGGAAGCCGCATCCCACTCCGGACGGGAATTCTGGGACACGGTTTTCAGAGGGTTATGGGCTGCGAGCTACATGAGGCTGTCATAAAACTTCAGTAAAAGGGGGCGGAAATAAATGGCACTTCCAGCAATTTGTTTTAATGTGGGGGGGGGGTACCATTATTTTAGTTCCACAAAAAATCGATTCCTCTATGGGGAAGTTACGTAGGGGGTTAGTCACAGATATTGGATAAAACAGACTAATTTGGGGATAAATGACCGTTTACGTCAAAATAAGTAGCATTTAGCGACAAAACATTGAAAAATATGTAGCACATCGCTATGTTTTTATTACGAAAAGCTTCCAAATTGGCTTATTTCGGACTCACTTTTCAATCGCCTTGCGGTTCCTGTTGAAACTTGCTGACCTTTGGATGGGTTGAATAAGGCCTCGATGGGGATGAATTAATAATTATGGCGGCGCGCGGAGTCAAACGTTTTATTGCACTTCTTAGCAGTCTGGCGCTTGCGCTTGTCATAGCCCTTGCCGTTGTTTCTTTTGCTCCCCGCGCATTTGGATACACGCCTTTTGCAGTGCTTTCGGGCTCTATGGAACCCGAGCTCCCCGTCGGCTCCATGGTGTTTGTTCACCAGGTTGATCCAACGGATATTGTCGTGGGTGACAATGCAACTTTTTACCGATCGGACGGCGCCGTGGTGACGCACCAGGTGTACGAGATCGACCCTGTGGCTCAGATGATCGGCACGCAGGGAATTGCGAACAAAAATGCAGATGGAAGCATCATGCACGATGCCGAGCAGATACCTTTTTCGCGCGTGATCGGCACTGTCTCTTTTTGTGTCCCTTACCTGGGCTTCGTCAACGCATATTGCACGACGATGCCCGGTTTGCTTGTTGTGGTGGCCGTTCTGGCGCTGCTAGTCGCGGCGTCGATAGTGCTCGATCGGATGGTTCCCGACGAGCCTGCGGGCAAGCATACCCGCGTGCATGCGAAGGGGCGGCGTTCATAGCGGCAGGGAGAAGTGTCGGCAGCGGTAAGGGCCGTTGCCGGGGAAGGCGATTCTCGAAAGGAAGAGAACGATGGAAAACAAGAAGAAAAAGCGCTACGGCATCGTTGCCGCCCTGCTGCTGTTGGTGCTGGCCGCCGGCGTTGGCACCTGGGCATGGCTGCAGGCAACCGATCAGGTGACGAATGAGTTCACGGTTGGCAGCATCGGCAAGCCCGAAGTGAAGCCCGACCCCGATCATCCGGACAAGCCCGGCACTGATCCCACGGACCCCTCAGTGGATGGTTATCTGTTTGAGACCAAGTGGGCGAAGGACTCCAAGATGATTCCCGACACCGACATCAATAAGAACCCCAACGTCGGTATCGGTAAGGACTCTGATAAGTCCTATGTGTTCATCTACGTGAAGAACGCCATCGTGAAGGACGGTGAAGGCGCGCTTGCCAAGACCCCGTACTTCAATCTTAAAAATGGCTGGGAGCCGGTTGCTGCTGACCAGGTGAAGACCAACGGTAACGAAGGCCAGTACGTGAGCGGTCTGTTCATGTATACCGCTGGCGGAACCGGCACTCCTGCAGAGCTTACCCCCGCTGGCGGCAAGGCTGCTTACACCGGTGAGCTGTTCGGCACCGTGCATATCCCGGCTGCCATGAACAGCGCGGATGTCGTTAAAAATCCTGCTATGACGGTCTCCTGCTACATCTTCGGTGCTGACCAGGGTGGCGCCCAGAACGCCATCGCGCAGGCCAAGGAATGGGCTAAGACTCAGGCTTAATCCTCCCTCCACCGAGATTCCGGCCCGATCCCCATCCCCATTTTCGGGTCGGGATCTCGGTCCCCCTTTGATCGACGATTGGCGAACGTAATGCTCAACAATCTTTCCGACAATCAGAAACGCACCTTGGCGCTTGCCGCGATGGCGCTGTTGGCCCTGGCGTGCCTGTGTGGCACGCTGGCTTTTACCGTTGATATGGTTCCGGCGAACAACGTCCTATCGTTTGGCAGCGTGAAGGTACGAGTCTGCGAATACACCCTAAACGAGCAGGGCAAGGAGATTCCGTTTGAGCCCAACGAGCACGGTGACTATCCCAACACCAAGGCCGGGGACTCTGACATCAGCCGCATTGTGCGCGTGGAGAACGTCGGCGCGCAGCCTGAGTACGTTCGCGCGCGTCTGCGCATGACGTCGGTGGCGCCCGACGGCTCGAGCGCGGATGCCTCGGGCAACGTTGCATTTCGTGTGAACGCGGGCGAGGGGTCTCCGTGGATCGATGGCGGCGATGGGTGGTACTACTACCGTGGATTGACCGGGTGTGGCGGCGTGCTCGATTCCGGTGCCATGACGGAGAGCCTCATGGACTCGCTGCGATTTGTGGGCGACTACCACGATGCCGCGCGCGGCGGCTCATACAGGCTCGATATCGACGTCCAGGCCGTGCAGGCCAAAAACCAGCAGGCAAACGATACCGTCCTCGACGTGCTCGACGTCGTGGGCTGGCCGGAGGCGAACTAGCCCATGGAGATTAAGAACATGAACCGAGGCGTGCTCGGCAGGCTGATCGCTGTGGTGGCAATCGCCCTTTGCTGCGTTGTAGCGCTGCCGGCGGCAGCGTATGCCGAGGATGTGCCCGAGGACAAGACCGAATTCCATATCACAAACAGGAACGACTTCCTGGCGTGTGTCGCGCTGTCGCGACAGCGCGACACGTCGCAGTGGCGCGTCTATCTCGATAACGATATCGTTCTTAACGATGATGATATGAACGCCATTGTTGAGGATACGGTCAAGCACCTCTCCTTTGGCAACAAAGAACATCCCTTTAAGGGCGTCTTTGACGGTCAAAACCATACCGTGAAGGGCCTGAACTACGAGAATAAGGTCTTGGATCCCGAGCGCGATACGGGCTTTTTTGCCGAGACCGATGGCGCCACCATTAAGAACTTCCTGGTCAAGGATGCCAACATTTGGGCTGACTTCCGCGGCGGCATTATCGTGGGCAGGGCGATCAACACCCACTTCGAAAACGTTATGGTCATGGAGAGCACCCTGCACGTTACGTGTGCCAACAACATGCTCAATGTGATTACCAATGCGGGTTTTGAGGGGGGCCTGATTGCTGGCGAGCTCAATGGTTGCACCCTCTACAACTGCGAGGTCCGTGGTGGCCGCGCCGTTAACAACACGACTTCGGGCGTACAGGCAATCGGTGGCGAGGGCCTGTATATGGCGGCGTTTGCCGGCTACGTTAAGAACTCGACCATCGAGTATTGCCGCGTGACGCCTACGCGCAACGAGGATGGCTCGATTGCCGAGAAGGGCATGACCGACGTTACCAATAAATACGATGTGGCCATTGGCGCCCTGGGCGGCAACAACGTGTACGCCTCGGGTTTTGTGGGCTGCATGGCAGAAGGCGCTAAAGTCATTGACTGCTTTTCAACGGCGAAATGCTATAGCTATGCTGCTTCTTACGTGGGCGTTGTCTCCGTAACGCGCGCTTGGACGGGTGGTCTTGCAGGCCGCATCTTGTCTAAGAGCGGTAATGAAATCACTCGCAGCCATTTCGCCGGCGATTTGAGCTCGCGCCAGTACAACCCCATCGCCGTGATCCCCATTATTCAAAACGACGTGAACCTGGGCGGTATTGCTGCACGCGCTAATGCGGGTGATGCGACTATCACTGATTGCTACTTCAAGCCCAGTGTCAGCCTATCCGGGTTTAGTCAGGGTACGGCAGACAAGAAGAAGATTTACGCCCTTGCGGGTGATAGCACGGTATCCGGTGCCGGATTCGGTCCCTGGGACGACGAACGCTACGTCACACGTGAGCTGTGGGAGCAGCATGATTACGACTTCTGTGCCGGCACCATGCGCTCGACTGCTAACGATGCGTATCTGAATGACTCACACCCCAATGAGTGGGCGATGGACTACAAACTGAATATTCCCGTGCATGGCCAGAGCGTCAAGGCGACGATTGATTTTCCCGGTGCAGGCATCGCGACCATCGAGGCAACCAAACTCGGTATTGATCAGGCGACCTCGGATCCGTATACCTTTGCCGTGAGTGCCGTGCTGGCGGGAACGGCCCAGGGCTTGGCCCAGGGCGATACGTCGGTAACGTTTAAGCAGGATACCTCCGCAAAGCCTGAGGGGCTGAGCGAGGAGAACGGCGGCTACCGTTTTATGGGCTGGTTCCGCGAGCCCGATGTGCAAGTGAATCGAATTGGACAAGACAACAGCTGGTTTGACGGCAAGACCGATGCCGATGCTGTGGCTGCTGGCAAGCAGGTCCAGAAGAGCGAGTTGCACGACGAAACGTCAACCTATACTGCCGATAACGCGAAAGGGGCCAAGGCTTTTGAGGGCAATGACCTGTTTATCGCTTCGTACGAGGCACAGGCGCTGTTCTATAACGTTAAGGGCGAGACACTTGATTGGAAAACCGGTGCTGCGCACGGCAAGTCAACTGATTGGTACCGCTATGGCGTGGGTTTGACGCCCGCTGCCCCCGCGGATCGCGGCAACTTGAAGCCTACCGCGACATTTATCGGCTGGACCACGCAGCCTAGCAGCGAGGCGGGGATGAATGGTGGCTATGCCGCCATCACCTCGACTCAGTTAGCCGAGCTTAAAAATCAGGGAGCTTTTTATCCTGCGGGTAGCGAGATCACGGTTGTCCGTCCTACCGACTTCTACCCGGTGTACAGCGACTACGTGTCGAACATCATGACGGTGTTCGAGGGCAATGAGCGGGACACAACCGACGATAAGACTCTGCGCGACGGTGTGGGCAAAACCAATGTCGACGTCCAGACTACCGAGGACGGCACCAGCGTCTACACGGTACAGGTGTGCAACACGGAAGGTACGCCCCTGTCCAATGGCGGCAAGCTGCCCGATGGCTATCGCTTCTTGGGTTGGTATGAAAACAAGGGGACCGAGGATGCTCCGCTCGAGGTGCGCGTAAGCCGCGACCCCAGCTACACACTCCCTGCCGATGTCGATCTAACTGTGCCACATACCTACATCGCCCGCTTTGAGTACCGAGTGGATTATTACGTTCGGGCTTATACCAACCATGAGTTTACGGACAGCAAGCTACTTTGTTCCGTTTGGAATCGCTATCAAACGCCCTTTGAGGAAAACGTCGGTAGTACCTTCGTGCGTGAAAACGTCGTCCACTGGGGTCCGGAGCATGTTGACCACGGCATAAAGGATAGTTATGACGGAACGTGTGAGACGCGCTACACGACGAAAACCCTTGTCGTGAGTCCCCTTAACGCGTACTCGCACAACGTTAAAAACGATACGGGAGCCGATACTCTAAAAAACCTCTATGCCGATACCGATTTTCCAGGCGCTGCAACGCTAAGCGATACTTGGACTTCGGCTTCGCTGAACGTAACGGTCAAACCGGTGAATGATCGCTATCGCCTGAATTTCTGGACACTTGAGCGCGATGGTGAATATTGGACATATGTGAAAAATCCCATCGAGAGCATGGTGCGTACAGATAAGAAGTACTACGTTCGCGCGATGATTACCACGGACGTTAATTTCTACAACAAGGGCGATAATGTCGTGAGGACTGCCACGCGGCGCTATGAGAGTAACTTGCTGCAGACCAAGGTGAACGGGGCGGATCCGACGTTCACGTATTACTACCCGCATGTTAATAAGTCGGTTAAAGTGGCCGAAAAACCAGAAGATGGTGAGAAGGGATCGTATGAGAGCCCCCTGACCCTCGAAGCTTCCCCGACCGATGCCGACATGGCCGTGCCGGGCTATAAGTTCCTGGGCTGGATTTCGACCGCCGAGGTCCAGAAGGGTTCTGACGTCTGGAAGTATATCTACGATGTCGAGGGCGATTCCTTCACCACTTCTGACCCGGATAAGGCCGAACCGTATCTGGTGAAACCAGATTTTAAGGTCACCCAGTGGCAGGATGCCTATCCGGTGTACGCGAAGTACGATGTTAGGTACACCACCAACCTGTATCGCGCCGGTTTTAAGGGTACTTCCGAGGTGAATGTTCCTAGGTATGACATCACCCCTAATCTCAATGTGGACACCGATCCTGCCACGGCAACGGTGACCCCTGATATCGAAACGACGGTATACAAGTCCGGCGGCGAGTTATATAAGCTAAATAAGGTCGAGGTCGAACTTCCGAATGGTGAGGTCAAGGAGCTCGATTCTGCCGACGGTAACTCATATTCCTATCAGGTGGAGCCCGGCGGGACCTATACATTTGTGGCGTACTATTCGCCGTTGGCGGTTGTGTACCATCTCAATGCCAGGGATGTGGACGGTAAGGTAGCCCAGCAGGGCGATTCTCTCGGCAGCCTTAAGGACGGCATCCCGCTGCCAACGTATAACGTCGGCGATATCGATGCTGCAACGAACGCATACAATGCCTTCGTGGGCTGGACGGAAACTAAGCCGGTAGCTGGCAGCGGTTATGTCGTTTGGTCGGACGGCGTTTCCATGGTGAATAAAAACACCGTGGTCAAGGCACCCATGGAGCTGTATCCGGTCTACCGTGCCAGCGCGGTACGTGTCCAATCGAATATCGATGACAATCTGGATAACCGCGGTTCCGTGCGTTATCTTTCGCGCACCGACTCTGGTGATCAAATTTCGCTGGAGGTAAAAGCCGCAACCGAGGTTGTCGGCATAGACGGCACCAAGTACGACTTTGTTGGCTGGTCGCGCGACTACGAACCCGATGGCAAATACACCCTGTTGACCGATGGCGAGAAGTATCCCCTCGAGGGCAGCGAGCCCTTTGAGAGCGTGGCCTACACCGCGGTGTACAAGACCGCGCCGTATAAGGTGCGCTATCACGGTGTCGACGGGTCGGTCATCTTTACGGCGACGGTCGACTCGAGCGACGAGCGCGCGACGGGCGCTGGCTTTGTCCATAACGTCGATGTTCCCAAGGTGAATGAGAGCGGCAACCCGGTCTATGTCGACAACGGCAATCCTGTGATGGAGCAAAAATCCGTGGCGTACGACCCGGACGCCCACTCCAAGATCGTCGCGCTGCTCGATGAACAGGCTGCTGCCAATGGCGATAAGCGCGAGCTCTTCTTGGAGTGGCGATATGTGGGTGCCGATGGCACTGCAAAGTCTTGGGATGAGTTCAAGGGCGAGCCAGTCAAGGGTGACATGGACCTGTATCCTGTGACGTATCGCGTGGTTGCCAACGATACGTCTGATCCCGCGAGCCCCGTAACTATGACCGCGCAGCTTAAGTGGCTGCTCGATCCCGCCGCGGCCAACACCGTCAGTGACAGTGCCGACAATGCGCCGTTTAAGGTCTGCTTTGCCAAGCCGTTTATGGGGACGCAACTGACTGTTACGGTAACGCAGGCAAGCTACGGCCCTGGTGCAGAGGGCGTTTCTGCGGCGGAAAAGCCTGTGAACGGCAAGTTTGTCTCGCTCTACAGCCTTGGTTCGGGTGACGGCTCGTTCGACCTGGCCAACCGTCTGGAGTCCAAGAAGACGGGCGAGGGCGATCAGGGCCCCGGCAAAGCCGTGTTCAACTTTGCCCAGACTCATGCGCTGACGATCGTTAAAAAGACGACCGATGCCAGCGCTATGGGGCAGACGTTCCGCTTTAAGGTGACGAAGACGGCGGAGGGAGCCTCTCCCGAGACGCGCGTGGTCGAGGTGAAGGTCGATAAGCAACAGCCGGAAAACGGTGAGACCTGGTATGTCGGCAGCGTGCAGTTCGCCGCTCCGGCGGGCACCTATACCGTCGAGGAAGACACGGCTTGGGCATGGCGCTACCAGGGTGAGCTGAGCACGCCTGGTAAGGCGCCCGGCAAATCTGCCGAGCTGACGATTTCGTCTGCCTCGAGCGCGGGCGATGCGGTGGTGACGTGCGTTAACACGCGCGCGAAGGACAAATGGGTCGATGGTGGCTCGCGTGCCAAGAATGTTTGGGAAAACGGCACGCTGAAGAAGGAGGACCAGGATGACTAAGCGCAAGCAAATCGTCGCCCTCCTTGTCGGCGTTCTTCTTTTGGCTGGCGCTGCCGGCACCTTTGCCTGGCTTTCGGTTACGGGCGTGCTGGTCAACGAGTTTGGCTTTGGTTCGGTGGCGCCCTCGGTAGACGAGAAGCTCAATGGCAACGTGAAGAGTGACGTCACGATTACAAACAAGGGCTCGGCTCCGGCATACCTGCGTGCTGCGGTGGATATCTACTGGCAGGACCAGGATGGCGCGCGCCTGTGGGATGAGCCGGTTGCGGGAACGGACTACGTTATTGAGTGGGGCAACGTGTCCGATGCGTCTGCTTCCAACAGCGCCTCGTCTTGGGTTGCCGCGTCCGACGGATTCTACTATTGGACATCTTCCGTTGCGCCGATGGACAAAACCGGCGTGCTCATCAAGAGCGTGACTGAGAGGAAGGCGGATGGCAAGAACCTGGTCGTCGACATTTCGACCCAGGCAATTCAGTCCACGCCCGATGACGCAGTTACAGAGGCATGGGGCTGTACGGTCAAGGATGGCGTGCTGGTGCCGCCGCATGGAGGTGCGTAAGTATGGCCTCTCCGATTCGTAAAGACGTTGCGTGTTTCTTGCATTGCGTGATGGCGGCAATCGTCTGCCTTATCGCGCTCGCCGTTCCTGCACGTGCGTTTGCTGACATTCCCACGATTGCCTATGACGGAAATGCACGCCAGCTAACGGTATCGGGAGCGACGGACTCCTCGGGGGAGCCCGATCTGTTTCCAGCCTTTAAAGATCTAATGCCCGGCGATGTACGCGAGCAACAGATAGAGATTCGTGCCACGGGCGTAAAGTCCCAGGTGCGCGTGTTTGTGCGTGCCGTTGTCGATCACGAGACGGCACGCCTGCTGTCGCCCATTACTCTAACGGCGTCGGCGGGCGATGCGTCTGCCGGTTGGCTCCAGACGGGAACGCCGGGCAGTGTGTTCGCCTATCCCACGCAGGTCGCAACGTTTACGAACGATGGCAGCACGGTGCTCAATTTGCAACTAAGTGTCCCGACGTCGGTAGGCAATGAGCTTGCCGACGCAAACAAGGCAATTCGCTGGGAGATTACCGCCGAGGACGATGGCGCGAAGATTCCCGTGCGGTCTGCTGGCAGCAAAGGGGCCGGCGTGCTTGGTTTGGCGGCAACCGGCGACAGCACGCTCACGTTGCTTTTGATGTTGCTGACACTTGCAATCATCGCTTTTATTGCTGCGCTGCTTTTGTCCCGGAGGAATAAGCGCTAGGTCCATCTTCTAAATGCTACGCCCTCCCGGGCGGCGGGCACGAAGTTCCCTGCTCTACAGTCCTACGCAAGACGAAGGCCACATTAAGTGGCCTTCTTTGCGTGTGGAACTCGCGATGAACTTCGTGCCCGCCGCCCGGGAGGGCGCCCCTTTATTGATGGAAGGACTCATAAGCGGATATTCCATGCCCGGATGTATTCAGAGCGGGACGGGTTTTCCGGATGGGCGGGGTCTTGGAAAGTGTGTCCCGGAATTTGCCTTTGGAATGGGATGCAGTTTCCGGTTGAGGGCTCTGGTGGAAAGTGTAATCCGGAAATTAACCTTAAAGTGGGATGCAGTTTCCCAACGGGGCCACAAGCGGAAACCGCATCCCACTCCGGACGTGAATTCCGGGACAAGCTTTCCGCGATGCGCATGCCAGGCCGCGTTTCAACACCGAGGCGTCTGCCCGGCGACGCGGAATGTAAGGTTCATCGCGAGTTCCGCACGAGCCGGAGAGCACTTAATGTGCTCTCCGTGCGAGCAGGACTGTCCGAGCAGGGAATCTTACATTCCGCGCCGCCGGGCAGACGAACCAGTTAAGACGCGCCGCTACTTGATCTTGGTCGTGCCCGGCGCCAGGTTGGGGTCGGTCTCGTTGGCCTCGGTCTGGAAGTGCTCGGTGTACACGTTCTTGCCGTCGCGGAACATCTCGTAATACTGCATCTTGGCGTAATCCTCGCGCGCCTTGGTGGCGGCTGCGGCAGCGGCGTCGTCACCGGTGACGTTGGAGGAGAGCGCCCAGCGCAGGCTGGCGTCCTCGTAGCCCACCGAGTTGATGGCGGGCAGCGACTTACGCAGCGTCATGTGCGCCTTCTGGTAGTCGGTCAGCGGGGCGCCGATCAGCTGCATCAGCTGGGTGGACAGATAGTTGGTGGACAAGTCGTCAACCTCACTCGTCTGGTTGCAACCGGCAACGTCGTAGTTGGCCCAGATGATGTAGTCGGTCTGCCACAGGCGTTCCTGGTGGGTGGCGTCGTCCTCGTCGGTAAACCACTTATCGTTGAACTTGGACGGGAAGAACGGCTGGTGGTCGCCCCAGAACACCACGACCACCTTACGGTCGAGCTTGCTCAGGGCGTTGAGGAAGTAACGCAGCGCCTGGTCGGACTGCTCGATGCACGAGACGTACTCGTCGACATCGGAGAGCGTACCGTCCTCGATGGTCTTGGCATCCAGATCGGTCGTGTCGATGTTCAGGTGCATCTGCTTGTCGACCGGCACCAGACCCGTATCGTAACCCGAGTGGTTCTGCATGGTCACGTCGAAGATGAACTGCGGATCGGCGTTCTGGTTGAGCAGCTCCAGAATCTTGTCGTAGGTAGCCTGGTCGGTCACCATGCCGCGCAGGGTGTCGGCTCCCTGGAAGTCGTTGATGGACAGGAACTGGTCAAAGCCAAAGTCCTTGTAGACGTTCTCGCGGTTCCAGTTGGTCGCGTGGTTGGGGTGCATGGCCGTGGTGGAATATCCGAGCGACTTGAACTGCTCTGCCAGGTTCCCAGTCGTTTCCATGTTGTAGATGGTGTAGGGGTACACGCCCGAGCCCAGGTTGGCCATGGAGTTGCCGGTCATAAACTCAAACTCGGTATTGGCGGTACCGCCGCCGTAGGCGCTCACATAGAGCTTGCCGCGGCTGAGGCAGTTGGACAGGTTCTTAAAGTACTGCGGGCCCTCGTAGCCGGCGCGCATGCTCTGGTAGATGGACAGGTCCGAGAAGGTCTCGTTCATGATGGCGATGACCGTGGGCTTCTCGCTGTCGAACTGCTCCTTTGCGGCGGTGCGCTCGTCGCTCTTGGCGGCGTCGGACTTGTCGTAGGCCTTGGCGTATTTTTTGAGCGTGGCCTTGGCGTCATCGACAGAATAGTCGGCGGGTTTGGGCGGCTTGATGGACTGCGCTGCACTAATAAAGGCAGGCAGATAGCCCTCGCGCCAGTAGCTCTCGAGTGGGCGCCAGGTGTAGACGGTGATGCCGAGGGTGTTGTAGTAGTCGATGAGCGTGACATGCGCGGTCACGCCGCCCAGGCACAGCACCGCTACGAGCAGGTTGGTGAGCAGCATGCGCTTGGCGTTGGCGGCACCCTTCTGACGGTGCGGTGCCACCAGGCCGGCGTACTCGCACAGCAGCATGGCGATGGCGGTAAAGCCCATGGACAGCACGCAGAACAGCGAGATCGAGAAGGTGTAGCCGTTGCCGGCGACCGCGGCGGCGGTGGAGATGGCCGAAAGGTCGCCCGGCTGGATCGGCATGGATTTAAACGTGATGACGAAGAACTCGGCAATGCCCAGGACAAAGAGGGCAAAGGCCAGGACCGCGGGAGCTGCGCCGTGGCGCTGGAATAGGAAGAACAAGCCGGTCATGAGCACGGTGATGATGGCCCACTCGAGCAGGATGCACAGGGGGTAGACCCAGGTAAAGTCGTGGTTGGACGAGACTTCCATTCCCAGCAGCGCAAAGACGCCGGCGAGCAGCAGGCACAAGACGGCGGCGACGAGCGGTTTGCCCACAAAGGCGCCGCGCAGGCGGGCGAGCTTGCCGGTGGGGGCGGGGGCGTCGGGCGCGGCGAACGCAAAGACGCGCGGGGCGATGCGGTCGCGGGCGATGCTGGCCCAAGCGCAGCCGGTGAGGATGGCATTGGTCAGGATGAGCATCACAAAGGCGAGCGGCTCGTTTTGAGCGACGAGGCCCACGGCGCCCCAAATAGTCAAAAAGACCTGGAACAGGCCGAAGACGACGCTCCACCCAAGAGCGCTTTTGGCAACGGTGCCCGACTGAGCGCGAATGGCCTTGGCCTCGCGCAAGACAAGGTAGACGGTCGCCGCAAGACCGACGAGCGAGATGGCGGCAGCGAACATGCTGAGACTCCTCACAAACTTAAAACCTACGAAAGCGGGGGTTTACCCGATTGTTACTTAAATATGCGCTGCATTTGCGGACTGCGCACAACAACCAGCCATATTAACGCGCACGTGTGGCGGTGTGGCGCAATGTAGTGGCGACCTGCGCGATAATGGACGGGAATTACACGGAAACGTAAAGGCTTCTTAAAGAAATGGCGAGGATGAGGCGATGAACGAGCAGGTTTGCACCAAGGCTGTGGATACGTGTGGCTATCCGGTCGAGACGACGGGCAATGCGGTGCTGGACACGTTGGAGCACCGTTCCTCCACGCGTGCCTTCGCGCGTGATGACGACGACCGTCCCGTAGCGGTGACCGATGAGCAGAGGGCGGCGATTTTGCATGCGGCGAGTCGCGCGCCGTCGGCGGGCGCCATGATGATGTATTCCATCGTGAGCATTCGCGAGCAGGCTACGCTGGACCGTCTGGCCGACCTGTGCGACCACCAGCCCATGATCGCCAAGGCGCCCTGGGCACTCATATTTGTGGTCGACTATGCCAAGTGGATCGATCTGTTTGAGCATGTGGGCTGCTTTGAGCCCGAGTTTGTCGAGCGCACGGGCAAGGCGCCCCGCCCCGCGCCGGGTTTGGGCGACTTTGCCATCGCGGCGCAGGATGCCGTGATCGCCGCTCAAAACGCCGTGGTTGCCGCCGAGGCCCTGGGGCTGGGGAGCTGCTACATCGGTGATATCGTCGAGAACGCCGAGGAAGTTGCCGCACTGCTGGACTTGCCTGCCTATACCATGCCGCTGTCGATGCTCATCATCGGCACGCCCCGTAAGGAGCGCCCGGCAATCGCGCATCCCGTGGTGAACCTGGTGCACGAGGAGCGTTATTGTCGCGCCGACGCCGCGACGATGGATGCGCAGGTGGCCGAGATGGATGCGATGTTTCGCCCGCACGCCCGCGAGGTGGGCGAGCGCGTCATCGACATCTACACCCGTAAGCACACGAGCCCCTTTATGGCCGAGATGAGCCGCTCTATGGAGTGGTGGTTCAAAAACTGGCTCGGAAAATGACGAATGTGACAAAGGGGGCGTCCCTTTGTCACATTCCATATCGCCGCGGTGGCCTAAAGGCCGCATAAATGTTTATCTAGCTGGGAAAACGGTGCCATTAAAATATGTGCTGATTACATATAATCCCGTCGAACGTTAAAATTGGGAGGAAACCGGCTTATGGAACAAAAGGCAAAGGAAGTAGCCTCGCACGCTGCGATTCCTGTGAGCATCTCGGCGATGCTCGTCACGCTGGGCGTGGTGTATGGCGATATCGGCACCAGCCCCATGTATGTAACCAAGGCGCTCGTTGCCGGCAACGGCGGCATCGGAAGCGTCACGCAGGAGTTCGTGCTCGGCGCGCTCTCCCTTGTCGTGTGGACGGTCACGCTGCTGACGACCGTCAAGTACGTGCTGATCTCGCTGCGCGCCGACAACCACGGCGAGGGCGGCATCTTTGCCCTGTACAGCTTGGTCAAGCGCTGCGGCAAGTGGCTCATCATCCCCGCCATGCTGGGCGGCGCGGCGCTCCTCGCCGACGGCATCCTGACGCCTGCCGTTACCGTCACCACGGCCATCGAGGGCCTGCGCACCATCCCGGCGGTCCATGCCGTGCTCGGTGACGACCAGGGTCGTGTCGTCGCCATCACGCTTGCCATCATCATCGCGCTCTTCTTGGTGCAGCGCATCGGCACGGCCAAGATCGGTCACGCCTTCGGCCCCATCATGACGCTGTGGTTTTTGTTCCTGGGCGGCACGGGCCTGTTCTTTGTCTGCCAGTATCCCGCGGTGCTGCTGTGCCTCAACCCGTTGCGTGGCATCGCTTTTCTGCTGAGCCCCAACAACCATGCGGGCATCATGATTTTGGGCAGCTGCTTCCTCGCTACCACCGGTGCCGAGGCGCTCTATTCCGACATGGGCCATGTGGGCCGCGGCAACATCTATGCCACCTGGCCGTTCGTTAAGTGCTGCCTGCTGCTGTCCTACATGGGCCAGGGCGCGTGGCTTATCAACAACGCCGGCAACCCGGAGCTCATGGGTATCGCCGACCTCAACCCCTTCTACCAGATGCTCGCCCCGGGTCTGCGCCCCTTTGCCGTCGGCCTTTCCACCGTCGCGGCCATCATCGCCTCGCAGGCGCTCATCACCGGCGCATTCTCGCTGGTGTCCGAGGCCAGCCGCCTGGACCTCATGCCGCATATGCAGGTCTTCTATCCTGCCGAGACCAAGGGCCAGCTCTACATCCCCATGGTCAACAACGTCATGCTCGTGGGCTGCGTCGTCGTGGTGCTGCTGTTCCAGAACTCGGCGCACATGGAGGCCGCGTACGGCCTGGCCATTACCCTGACCATGATGTGCACGACAATGCTGCTCTTCTTCTATCTGCACGTGGAGCGCAATCTCAAGGTCGCGCCGTGGATCTTTGCTGCCTTCTTCCTTTTGCTCGAGGGTTTCTTCTTTGTGAGCTCGCTCACCAAGTTCTTCCACGGCGGCTACTTCACCATCCTTATGGCTGCACTCATCATGGGCATTATGGTGTGCTGGTACAACGGCACGGCGGTCGAGCAACGTCAGTTTACGCTGCTGCCGCTGCGCAGCTATCTGCCGCAGCTCAAACGCCTGCGCGACGACGATCGCTATGAGCTCATGAGCGACAACATCGTGTACCTGACCAAGGACACCAACACCGACTATATCGACCGCGATATCGTCTACTCGATTTTGGATAAGCACCCCAAGCGCGCTCGTGCCTGGTGGTTCGTGAATGTCGAGACCATGGAGGAGCCGCATACCTTTGCCTACTCGGTCGAGACGTTCGGCACCGACTACGTGTTCCGCGTGCATCTGTATCTGGGCTACAAGATCAACCAGCGCGTCAATGCTTACCTGCGTCAGGTTGTTCAGGATCTGGCTGCCAGCGGCGAGCTGCCGGCGCAGACGCATGACTACTCGGTCTACAAGGACCCGGGCAACATCGGTACGTTTAAGTTCGTCATGATCCGCAAGCTGCTGGCGCCCGAAAGCGACGTGGAGCCCAGCGAGCGTACGGCCATCACGCTCAAGTACATCATCCGCCGCGCCGCCGGCACGCCTGCGCGCTGGTACGGCCTGGAGAACTCCAACGTGAGCTTTGAGTACGTGCCGCTGTTCACCAAGTTTAAGGCCGTGAGCAAGATGCAGCGCCTGGCTCCCGACGAGCGTCCGTAGTCGACGTCTGCTGTTTGTCTAGCGACCGCAGGCTGCAAAGGCTATACACTTGAAACCACCACAAGGAGGCCACCACCGCAAAGGTGCCAGTCCCCTTTGTGGTGGTTTTTGTTTTTGAGAGAGGGGCGGGGCGCTGATGGACGTCCGTGCGGACGGCGATATTGCCGAGAACTTTTGGTGGCGGCGTACAACGCTGACGCGTCGCAGTCCTCTGTATGACGCCTGCGTATCGGCGGGGCTGCTAGCCGCGGCGACGATTGTGGGCGCGCTGCTCGACCATCCGGGGCTCGCGCCGAGCATCATGATCGTCTATGTGTTTGCCGTGCAGCTGTGCGCTTTCTTTACCTGGAGCCGCCTGTACTGCCTGCTGAGCTCGGCTGCCGCCGTGGCGCTCTACAACTTCTTGTTTGTCGACCCGCGCTACGCGCTGTCGTTTATCGACCGCGTCTATCCCGGCATGTTCTTTATCATGTTTGCGGTCTCGCTCGTATCGAGCTCGATCGCGCTGGCCCTGCGCCGCGCCTTGGCGCAGGCCGCCGCCAGCGACCGTCGCACGCAGATGGTGCTCGAGACCAACCGCATGCTGCAGCGGTGTGGCGATCAGCAACAGATTGTGCACGCTATGGCAACGCAGCTGGCGCGTCTTTCGGACTGTCCGGTCGTGTGGTATAGCGCCGATGCCGATAACGATGACCTGCTGCCGCGCACGACGTACACGGCCGTGGGCGATGCCGCGCCGGTACACCAGCTGGCGCCGCAGATGCCGCCGCGGCTCTCGGCGTCCGCCTATGTGGGAACGCCGCTCGATGCCACCTATGGCGCCTCGGCGTTCTACGGCATATACCTGACCGT
This sequence comes from uncultured Collinsella sp., assembly GCA_958453935.1. Lineage (GTDB taxonomy): Bacteria > Actinomycetota > Coriobacteriia > Coriobacteriales > Coriobacteriaceae > Collinsella. The sequence continues at coordinate 40,223 of CAUDZT010000009.1, forward strand.
GCGCTCGGGCGACACCATGGTGCGCGCGGGCGATCCCGCCTCGGTGGTGGGGGTGTTCGCCATTGTCGCCGAGCCCGATGCGCTGACGCCCGAGGAGCGGACGCTTGCCGATGCCATCGTGAGCGAAGGCGAGCTGGCGCTCGATCGCGCCCGCGCCATGGAGGCTCGCGAGGAAGCGGCGGTGCTCGCCAAAAACGAACAGCTGCGTGCCAACTTGCTGCGCTCCATCTCGCACGACCTGCGTACGCCGCTCACCAGTATTTCGGGTAATGCCGACGTGTTGCTCGACCAGGGCTCGACCGGCACGGCCGTGCTCGACGACCAGACGCGCCGCGGCATGCTCCTATCCATTCGCTCGGATGCGCAATGGCTCAACGCTACCGTCGAGAATCTGCTCGCCATCACCAAGCTCGAGGGCGGCGGTATGCACCTGTCGACCACGCTGGAGCTCATGGACGATATCGTCGAAGAAGCGCTGCGCCATGTGAGCCCGGCCGTGCGCGAGCACGACCTTAAGGTGGTGGCGTGCGATGAGCCGGCGCTTGTCAACGTCGACGCGCGCCTGATGGTGCAGCTGGTGGTCAATCTGGTGAACAACGCCATCGCCTATACGCCTGCGGGCTCGCATATCGTAATCTCGATTGGCGTCCATGATGGATGCGTGGCGTGCTCGGTTGCTGATGATGGCCCGGGCATTGCGCCCGAGGACCGCGAGCGAATCTTTGAGTCGTTCTACACCGCCAACCATGGCCTGGCCGACAGCTGCCGCAGTGTGGGCTTGGGGCTTTCGCTCTGCCGCTCCATTGCGCTGGCACATGGCGGTAGCATAGAGGTTACCGCGGCGGACCCGCACGGTTCGGTCTTTACGATTGAGCTTCCCGCCGCCGACGTTTCGTTTGATAAGGAGTAGCGCTGTGCCGAACTCTGCCGTGAAACCGCTCATCTTGGTCGTTGAGGACGATCCTGCCGTCCGCAACCTTATCGTCGCCGCGCTCGAGGCGCACGGTTTGCGCCATATGGCTGTGGAGACAGCCCACGCCGCCATCGCCGCCGCTTCGTCGCAGGCGCCGAGCATTGTGCTGCTCGATCTGGGCCTGCCCGATATGGACGGCGTCAAGGTGGTGGAGTCGGTGCGCGCGTGGTCGGGCATGCCGATCATCGTGGTTTCGGCGCGCAGCGAGGACGCGGACAAGATCCGAGCGCTCGATGCCGGCGCCGATGACTACCTGACTAAGCCGTTTTCGGTCGAGGAGCTGCTCGCGCGCATTCGCACCACGCTCAGGCGCCTTTCGTATGCGCAGGCGGGCGGTGTTGTCTCCGAGGGCTCGTTCGATACCGGCGAGTTGCATATCGATTTTGATGCCGGCATCGCCACGATGGATGGCGAGGAACTGCATCTGACGCCGATCGAGTACAAGCTCTTGTGCCTGCTGGCACACAACGCCGACAAGGTGCTGACGCACCAGTTTATCCTGCACGAGATTTGGGGCACGGCGACCAAGAGTGACCTGGCGAGCCTGCGTGTCTTTATGGGTACGCTGCGCAAGAAGATCGAGTCCGACCCCGCGCACCCGCGCTATATCCAGACGCATGTGGGCATCGGCTACCGATTGGTCATCCAAGGCTAGATCGCCAACCACCATCCCAATATGAGTTGCGGTGAAATACGGTCTAAATTTGCCTAATTCCAGGCAAAACAGTCCGTATTCCACCGCAACTTTGTTATTTGCCCTTGGGCTTGCTGGCGTAGAACTTCTTCTTTTTGGGCTTGCCGGCGGGGGAGGGCTTGCCGTCGCCGCGCGGCCCTCGGTTGCCGGCCTGCGCGTGCGCGGGTGCTGCTGCGCGAGGCTTGCGGGCCTCGGGGTTGCGTAGTTCCTCGACGCGCTCAGCAATTTCCTCGGCGCTAAAGCCGACCTCGGCCATGGCGTCCTCGATGGGCAGGCGGCGCACGATGTAGCAGTGGTGCACCTTCTGGTTGCGCGCGAAATCCTCGGGGATGGTCTGCTCCGTAATGTCCTCCAGCACCACGCCTGCGCGCGCAAGCTTGCGCGTCTCGGGGCGGAAACCGCGCAGGTTGCAGCTAAAGATGGCATGGCCGCCCTGCGCGAGCAGGCGCGATACGCCGGCCAAAAGCTCAACATGGTCGCGCTGAACATCCCAGGTGCGACGGCCCATCTTGGACGAGTTCGAGAACGTGGGCGGGTCGACAAAGATCAGGTCCCAGCGGTTGCGCGTCTGGCGCTGGTCGCGAATCCAGGCGAGCACGTCGTCGCGCACAAAATGATGCTGAGGCCCCACAAAGCCGTTCTGGCGCATGTTGCGCTCGGCCCAGTCCAGATAGGTGTTGGAGAGGTCGACCGTCACGGTCTCCTCGACGCCGCTGTCTGCCGCATAGCAGGTGGCAGTGCCGGTGTAGGCAAACAGGTTGAGGAAGCGGCGCGCCTGCTTGGCGTGCTCGCGCACTAGGTTGCGGGTGACGCGGTGGTCCAGGAAGATGCCCACATCCAGATAGTCGTCAAAGTTGACGGCAAAGGTAAGGCCGCCCTCCTCGATGAGCGGCAGGCGACGGCGCGCGATGTTGGCGCGCTCGCCCGGGCCGCCCTTGCCGGCGCCCTGCTTGCCGTACTGCGAGCCGCCGCGCGAACGCATGCGGGCCTTGGCATGCACATGCTCGGCTGGGACATCCAGGATGCGCGGTGCGATGGCCAAGATGTCGAGCATACGGGCCTGGGCCAGCGCCGGGTCGATGGTCTTGGGCGCCGCGTATTCGGCGATGACGAGCCAGCGGCCTGGAGTCTGTGGGCAACCCTCGTACAGGTCGATGGCGGCGGAGTAGTCGGGCAGGTCGGCATCGTAGACGCGGTAGCAGCTCACGCCCTCGCGCTTGGCCCACTTGCGGCGCAGACGGGCGTTCTTGCGCAGGCGGTTGGCGAACTGCTCGGATTCGGGGATGAGCACGGGCAGCGGCTTGCCGTCGCCCAGGTCGAGCGTGGCAGCGGGCTCGGGCATGGCAGAAGCTGCGGCCTCATCGTTGACTTCGTTGGCATCCGCAACCTCGGCCTCGGCATCCGCGCTGGTCGCAGCCTCAAACGCTGCGGCGGCGTGGTCGAGCGAGGGCCAAACCTCGATAGTCGCCTCTTCGTTGTTGGGCATGACGGCAAT
>CAUDZT010000010.1 GCA_958453935.1 uncultured Collinsella sp.
ATTCTTTAAGCCAGATTTAAGCATCGATTTACTACGAAGCGTTAATTATATTTGCCATTTTCTTGCAATCAGAAAGACACTATTCGATTCTCTGGAGTACGGCGACGAGCAGTACGATGGAGCCCAAGACCATGACCTGACGCTTAAGGCGATAGAAAACGCACGAAATGTGGTACACGTGGCTAAAATTCTGTACCACTGGAGAATGACCGAAAACTCAACTGCAGGTGACCCGAACTCAAAGCTATATGCATGGGATGCTGGCGTCAAAGCCGTACAGGCCCATTTGGACAGACTTGATGTTTCCGCAAAGGTTTACCGTGGAAACGACCCCTTCACTTATAAAGTTACCTATGCAGTTCCAGATAGTCATCCACTTGTATCAATCATTATTCCGACAAAGGACCATCCCTCTGTTCTCGATACGTGCATTAAGTCGATCATTGAACGCTCAACGTACGATAACTACGAAATCGTCATCATTGAAAACAACAGCGAGAACCCAGAAACGTTCGAGTACTACTCTGAATTAGAAAAATGCTATCCCGATATGATCCGCATCGAATATTGGGGTGCAGAATTCAATTTTTCAAAACTGATGAACTTTGGCGCTAGCAAAGCAAAGGGCGATTACCTTCTCTTGTTAAACAACGATACAGAAGTTCTAACCCCAAACTGGATTGAAAACATGCTGGGCATTTGTTCACGAAAAGAAGTTGGCATTGTTGGCGCAAGACTTTTCTACAGCGACAATACTTTGCAACATGCGGGCGTCGGTATCGGAGGAATTGGAGCCGGCCACCTTGGAAAAGACTACCCCAGAGGTAATTGGGGCTACTTCAATCTATGTGACCGCACGCAAGATCTAAGCGCAGTAACTGCAGCATGCCTCATGACTAAGAGAGCTGTATTCGACGAAGTCGGTGGCTTTAGAGAAGAGCTGGCTGTTGCTTTTAATGATGTTGACTATTGCCTCAAAGTGAGAAGTCACAACTATCTTGTTGTATATACACCCGACACCGAGCTGTATCATTATGAGTCGCTATCGCGAGGCTATGAAATCAGCGACGAAAAGAAAATGAGGTTCCATAGGGAATACTCATTGCTCAACTACCTATGGCCAGAATATTACGTGAAAGGCGATCCGTATATAAACAGCAACATCATCAGCGGGAATTTGTATTATCAAATTTAAAAGCGCTATGATGCTTATATCATAAACACGTAAAAAAGAAGAAGGGGCTGCCGGTTTAACCAGCAGCCCCTTCTTCCTAATAGGTCAATTCATATAGAACAAACCCGTTTGCTGGACCTAATTGCCTAATTTGTAATTTATCAGATGAAAACTCCGTCAAATCCCTACTAGACATAACGTACTTCACATTAAGCTGCCTCAAATCATCTTCAGTCAAATTCACTGTGAAGAGATCATCCTGAGTGGAATTAAATGACGTAGACGGGGCGAATACATTAGCAATGACATGAGCATACCTGTTGTATGCGCACTCGTTCTCGTTATTTTCATCGATAGAATTCCAACGCGCCAGATCAGGATAAGCATTGGTAGAGTTAATTACAGGCGCTCCATACGCAGCGCAAAGATTGGCAACTGTCCAAGAACCATCGACAACCCATTTATCTGAATAATCACTCTCTTCGACAAACTGATTAACGAGAGCCTCTAAATTCGTATCTGTAATTGGAGCCGCACCGATTTGAACTGGATTAATACAGAGCCCTGGAATTACGCCGAAGCAAATCGCGAAAGCAACAAATAAACCGGTACATTTTTTACCAAGAATATAGGAGCGAAACGAAAGGCACGAAAAAAGACAGAACAATATAAACATCAACAAATACAGCATCCTTGCAACAAGATATTTCGCAGAAAGAAGGATGAAAATCTGGAATGCTGAACTCAGAATAAGACCGATTATTAAGATAATTGACAAATAACCAATGGAGCTATTATTCCCTTGGGATTCTTTAGCCTTTTCGACAGAAATCAAAAATAGGAGAAGTTCCAGGTAACCAATAGGAAACAACAGTCGCAGAACGGGGACGTTATACATTAAGGTCATTCGAGATAGAAATGACGGAAAACCAATAAATGCAAAGGCCAGGAAAAACAATTGAAGTGCCGTAAGCAAAAATAGCTGCCAATCCCGCCTTTTAATAAAACAGAGCAGAGATGCAAGCGTTCCAAGAGGGAAGAAGCAAAGAATGGTTGCAATTTCGCATTCATTTGAAACCAGTGGTGAATCAAAGGCGTAAAAGAGTGAAATTGCATAAGAAAAAAGTTCAGGAAGTCCGCTTCCACCTGTTTCAAAGCGCGCACCAGGATAAACGGTATTCATAACAGATGTCATTGCTTCGGAGGACTGGAAGAAGGAAAGGAATATTAGTCCCGCTGAAATCAACAGGCAGGATACTAAAACAAAAGTATCAATTAGTGACCATGCAAGAACTGAATGTTGATTGTTAGATTTTAAAGTTTGACAATACTCTGTTGTTCTAAATACACCCATCAAGGCAAAAATGAAGAAAAATGGGACCATCCAAGCAGGGTACATGAGCATTATGTAACAACCACATAGCCATGCTATAGCAGCTAGCGCAATAATCCTGATATTTCTTTTTTGAGTAAAGAGCGCCCTATCCAACAACAAGACAAGGGCTTGGCCATAAAGAATCACCTCGCCCGTGCCCCACCATTGAATTAATGGCGAAAAACAAAGCAAGCATGAAAAGAGAAAGCTGAGCGGCTTTGACTTAATAATGAGAAAGGCACAATCAAAAGAGACAAGAACCATTAGACATAGTTTCGCGGACCAGGCAAACGCTAGGCCGAATTCAAAACCAAATAGCAAATAACCCCAAAGCACTGGTCTAAATAACGTGATTACGCTCCAGCAGGCAGCGCCATAAACCATCCGGACATCCGTTAAATCTCCTCTCAGGATTTCCGAAATTGGAGCATAGCCATTATGGGATTGAGATAATTGAAACAGGGTTACAACTGAGAACTCATCACTTCGAAGGGACCTCGGTATACCCCAAAACGGAGTATCAGCGTTTTCAGGGAGCATAATGCTCCACATGCCAAGCGATGAACCGCTGATTTTAAAAGCAACGGCAAGCAACGCTACAGTCATACCGATTAACCATCGATATTTATACAAAAACTCGCTTTTATACTCAACCAATTTGATTACAGAAATGACAAATATAATAGTCAATCCAGCAACAAATAGAACTGCCCTATCGTCATTAAGCATCGGGTTGGCAATTGTAAAGCCAACCGTGCCATAGAAAGCATCAATGTAATTAACAAACAAAGACAGATATATCAGTGCAAAAGATAACGGCAGGACAAAAATACCGACATGGTAAAGGCGATACAAGCCGCCGCAAACGCGATGGTTTCGAGCTTCCGCTGCTAAATAGTTGTTCATACAGTTAATCTAAACTCCGTCTTTAATTAACTCTGCTGATTCCGCAAAACATCATTCTCATTTTCAAGTATCGCAATACGTTGAGTTAAGTTCTTGCAAGCCGTAACGAGTCTGCTGATCGCAATACTGAGAGATAGAGAAATCATCAATAAAAGTACCACGGCGACGAGAAACGCAAAATTCGAAGGACTAATAAACCCGATACAGCCTGAGATTCGATAAATCAACTCCGGAAAGCAAACGCTTAATAGCGCCACCACGCACAGGCAGAGCCATAGTAACGAGTACTTTAAAAGTAGCTTTCCTTTGCCGACTAAGGAGACGACATAAAAGAAAAGGCCACTAAAAATTACGCCAGCGCCCACACGAATTATCATACTCATTAGTGAGCCGCCTTTCTATAAACAAAACAGGCCATGGAAATTGCAAGCGAAACTTTAATCATGTAATAAATTGAAGAAAAGCCAGAAATTGATGACACTCCGCCCTGTCTCTCGCGCATAAGTACGGGAACCTCAACCACTGAAAGACCAGTTTTTAATGCTGCGGCAATAGATTCAGGCTCAGGGTAATCGTCTGGGTAGTCCCTACAGAACAGGTCTATAGCCTTTTTTCCGCACGCGCGAAATCCAGAAGTAGGATCTTTAATCGTCTTTCCGGTAAATAACCTCAACCAACCAGAAAGCCATCGGATACCCACTCTCCTTAAAAATGTAGACTGAAAGCCTTCCGTGGGCACGGCAAATCTGGAACCGATGGTTAAATCGGCACCATCAATAATCGGCTCGATTAAATTCCCGATATAAGAAGGATCATGCTGACCGTCACCATCAACCTGGACATCAATGTTATAGCCATGTCTGAGCGCATATTTATGACCGGCCTGAACGGCACCACCGATGCCTAAATTCTGCGGAAGGTCGAGGACATTAAATCCATGCTGACGACAGATAGATAAAGTTTTATCGGTTGAACCATCATTTACAACAACATAATCATAACCAGCTTCAACAACCGACGAAACAGTCTGAACAATATTGGCTTGCTCATTATAGGCAGGAATGATTACCAACACCCGCAACATGTCATCCATTAAAACCCCAACGATCCACATCGGACCTATATTGAAAATAGAACTTGCTTAATTTTATCCAAACAAACCAATCTCGAGAAATGCTCACGATAATAATTGAAGCCATTGGATCCCAAAGCTTCAATGGCGTCTTTATTCATTGAAGCAATTTTCACCATGTTGCTAGCAAGTGCGCTAGCATCTGAGGGATTGGAGACGAATCCGCACCTAGCAGAACGAACCGCATTGGCGCCTTCGCCGCGCATTACAGCAAGTATTGGTTTCGAAGACGCCATGCAACTTGAAATTTTCGCCGGAATAGTAAGCTCTAACTCAGGATTGTCAGCAAATGGTGCAATCATTGCCGTTGCAATATCTGAATACGTGGGCACAACTTCAGGATCTACGCGCCCTATAAACAAAATGGACTCGCTTAGTCCCTTATTTGCAACGGTCTTCTGCAATTCCGCTCTGGACATGCCATCGCCAAGAATTAGCAGCTTCATCTCAACAGAACTATTTTTGATTGCATACGAGAATGCCTCAACAACTGTGTCAAGACCCTGTGCGGGAGTTATTGATCCGGCAAAAAGGAAAACGCACTGACTTCCAAATTGCGATCTCAGCTCCTGTGAAATACTCTTTTGTTCGTAAACCTCCTCACAGTGCTGAGGTATTACACTTATCGAAACATCCGGATTCAAAGGTTTAATCCTATGAAATAAGTTGTCGGCCAAAGAGTCACTCAAGGCAATCAGCTTATTACAGGCAGCATACTGCTTGTCGCAAAACGATTTGGCAAAAGCTCTCAGAAAGCTATTTTGGACATTTAAAACGGTGTACAAATTTTCAGGCCAAATATCCAAGACATAGGTGACAAGAGGACATTTACTTCGCAATACAGCAAACCTTGCTGGAATTATCATCAAAATAGGACTTGTATTATAGCAAAATACAACGTCGTAATTGTTTTTGAGCCTTAACGCCTTGAAAGATGCAGTAATCGGCCAGCTAATATAGTTCAGGAAAATGCGGGCCGAAGTATTACCCTTTCGGCGTATTTCACCAGACCGAAAGACAGACGCACCATGGTAATCATCGCAACGATGGCCACAATAACCATATCCTTCAGCCCATTCACCTGAAGGATAATTTGGAATACCGCAAAGGACATCAACGCTTGCACCGTCTTCAATAAAGCCTTCGACGATGTCGTTGACTCGAAAAGTCTCCGGATAAAAATGCTGCGTTACGACAAGTATTTTTTTACCAGCGCATGAGCTAGTCATTAAATGCTCTTCCTCCACACCATCTTGTCCACGACGCCGGTGTAGCTCTGGATGATCTTGACAACCTTGGTGGACACGGTCTCGTCGGCGTAGTCGGGAACGGGCGCCTCGGGCAGCGACCCCTCCGCATCGAGCTCGACGGCAGTGTGGACGGCCTGCAGAAGACCCTTCTCGGAGATGCCGGCGAGCGTGAAGCACGCCTTGTCCAGCGCCTCGGGGCGCTCGGTGGAGGTACGGATGCACACCGCCGGGAACGGGCGGCCGACGCTCGCGAAGAAGCTGGACTCCTCGGGCAGGGTGCCGGAGTCGGAGACCACCGCGAAGGCGTTCATCTGCAGGCAGTTGTAGTCGTGGAAGCCCATGGGCTCGTGCATGCGCACGCGCGGGTCCAGCTTGAAGCCGGTGGCCTCCAGGCGCTTGCGGGAGCGCGGGTGGCAGGAGTACAGGATCGGCATGTCGTATTTCTCGGCCAGCGCGTTGACCGCGGTGAACAGGCTCGTGAAGTTCGCCTCGGTGTCGATGTCCTCCTCGCGGTGTGCCGACAGCAACATGTAGCGCCTGGGCTCCAGTCCGAGCTCGGAGAGGATATCGGACGCCTCGATCTTATCAAGGTTGGCGCGCAACACCTCAGCCATGGGCGAGCCCGTGACGTAGGTGCGCTCGGGTGCGCAGCCGGTGTCCTTGAGGTAGCGGCGGGCGTGCTCGGAGTAGGCCAGGTTGACGTCGGAGATCACGTCGACGATGCGGCGGTTGGTCTCCTCGGGCAGGCACTCGTCCTTGCAGCGGTTGCCCGCCTCCATGTGGAAGATGGGGATGTGGAGCCTCTTGGCCGCGATGGCGGAAAGGCAGCTGTTGGTGTCGCCCAGGATGAGAAGCGCGTCGGGCTTCACCTCAACCATGAGCTTATAGCTCGCGGCGATGATGTTGCCCACGGTCTCGCCCAGGTCGGCGCCCACGGCGTCCAGCGACAAGTCGCGGAAGAAGATGCCGTTGAGCGTGTAGTCGTAGTTCTACCCGGTGTGCGCCAGCAGGCAGTCGAAGTGGCGGCGGCACTTCTTGATGACCTCGGACAGGCGGATGACCTCGGGGCGGGTGCCCACGACGATCAGCAGCTTCAGGCGGCCATCATTTTTGAAATGAATATTCTTTTCAATTATCTCCTTTCAGCTAATCGCGTTTAAATAAGTCCCTTGTATAAACCATTTCTGAAACATCTGCGAGCTCGTCGCTCCTGCTGTTGGCGACGATCGCATTGCAGCCGGCCTTGAAGGACTCAAGGCCGTGGTCACCTCGGAGCCGAAGAACTCCGGCGCGCCCAGCGTGGGCCCGTAGACCACCACGGGCACGCCCTTGGCCTTCACGCACTTCATGGCGCCCTAGATGGAGCTCGCGTGAGGAATAATGTGGTTTGATTAATCGTAAGACAGTAGGCACTCGCGACTGAGAATTAATCAGAAGCGTCTTAGCTTATGGAGTGGCTGCAAATTGCTTTATATAGAGGAAGGAGCGCATTACATTTAACCAGCGCACTCATTCCTGATGATTATTTTAATAGCTAGAATTGAGTTTTCGCCAAAGATTCAGAACGCTCTCGCCAGACATCATTGAATGTCCCAAGGGAATACATAGCACTCAACGATATTTTGCCAGCTGAAAAGCTGAAACCATGATTACCTTATAAACTCTAAGTACTTTACGCTCTCGCCGCGTTCGAATTCACCTATAACTTCACAGGTGGCTTTGGTGATATCGCGATCAATGCCGCCTTCGCGGCGAAGTGCCTCTTCACCTGTGGTGCCCTTTTCGACATCGGCGATCATTCTTAGGAAAGAAACCCATTCAAAGCGAATACCTTCACCGTCTAGCTGATAGAAATAGCGTCTGTTATCGGCTGGGTCCTCGTAGCGGATTTCGAAATAATCAGTCTTCCACCAGGGCGCAGGAACATATATGTAGCCCTTTGTGCCCGATACAACTAGACTGCCCTCAGACTTAGCGCCTGAGCCAACCTTTGCTGTTGCCACGGCGTTTGGAAACTCAACGTCAAGCCTCGAGAACTCATCAAAAGTCTTGTCGATTTTTTCGCACAAGGACGAAATGCGTACCGAGTTAGGTTTAGTACCTAGTATCTGGAAGATTGGCAATAATGCCGTCGGGCCCCATGCCGTCATGCTGCTCCAAGCAGTGTCGCGACGCGTATCAAAAGGAGCACGATTGGTCTTAAGATTGGTTATAGTAGCATCGACTGAAACGACCTCGCCAATACGTCCACCGGTAACCAACAACAGCATGCGTGCGTAGGCGGTTGAATATGCCGTGCGCAGCGAGTCCATCAACACAAGGCCTCGCTCGTCGGCTAATGCGAAAAGCTCGCTGCATTCCTTAGCGCTCTTTGCGATAGGCGCTTCGCACATCACATGCTTGCCGGCATTTAAGGCTCGTTTCACCTGTTCATAATGCCGATCAGGATGCGAGTGAATATACACAATGTCGACCGCATTCAGTAACTTACCGTAATCATCCGTTACAAGCTTGGCTCCAAGTGGACCCTCATCTAGCAAGCTGCGATCTTCAACACAAATACCGACAACCTCGAGACCATTTACCAAACCGCATTCAGCAAAAACGCGATTCATATAGTCGGTATATCCAACTAAACCGCAGCGAAGTTTAACCGAACTTCGGATTTCCGTAGAAGATACACCACTGGTTCGCTCGAGGTACACAACCTTGCAGTACTCATTCAGATAATCGAATTGGCCCTCCCAATCCGATCCCACAGTAAAGATATCGGCCCCATAGCGCTTGATGTCGTCGATTTTCTGGCCTTCGTACTCTTCGACAACAATCTTGTTCGCAAGCCCGGTTGAACGCACTGCTGCGATGCGTTCTTCAAGCGATTGTTGAACGTTAATCTTGCCGCGTTGTTTGTCAAAGTCATCCGACGTAACGCCAACGATTAGATAGTCGCCTAAGGCCTTGGCGCGCTCCAACAGGCGGACATGCCCGCGATGGAGATGGTCGTAGGTGCCGTAGGTTATGACCTTAGTCATGTTTAGGCCTTATCCAGCTCAATCAGCGCTTCCATGAATCGCTCCATCGAAAGCTTAGGACCAGTGGTAACCCTCAGGCAGCTGCCGAAAGTGCCAATACCGTCATACTCTTTAATGAGGATGCCCTTCTCGGCCTTCATGCGGCGAACGATTTCAGAAGCGTCGCTAAACGGCTTAATGAACATGAAATTGCCTTCGCTGCTTCGATATTCATAGCCATTACGGTCAAGTTGCTCAACGAGCCACTGTTTGCCGGCAAGCTGATTCTCGATCATGGAATCGAGCATGCCTTCGGTTTCCATGATTTTCTTTGCAAAGAGCATGGCAAACATATTTACATTGTGGGGAGTATTCAACTTTTGCACGAGGGCAACTCCCTCAGGCCATCCTGCTACATAGCCTAAACGAGCTCCAGCAAGCGAGAATAGCTTTGAGAAAGTACGAGTTACAAATACATGTTCATGGGTAAGGGCGTAATTAATGGAAGTCTCGGGGCAGAAATAATGGTATGCCTCGTCAACGAGGACGGTAATCTGACGGAGTTCCGCTTCCTCGAAAAAGCGCGTCATCTCGGTCTCGCTCCAAGCATTGCCCATGGGGTTATTCGGATTAACAAGAATTAGCAGCTGCGTGTCATCGCTGATTTTGGAAATCACATCATCAACCGTGATGGTTAGGTCATCCCTGTAAGGAACCGGCACAAAATTGCGCCCATACATCTTCGAGTACACTTCGAACATCGCATAAGAGGGCGATACACAAACGATCTCGCCGCTAGGTGCAGTGAAGGCTTCAATGATGTTGCGAATGCCCTCGGAAGACCCGTTAACAAGCGACAGATGCTCGATGTCCGTACCAAGTCTTCCAGCAAGGAATTCAGTAAACTCAAGTGTCTCCGGGTACTGGGCTACCATTTCAGGCGTCACCCCCGAAAGAACCCCGTCGATGAACTCTTGAGATAGTCCCTCGGGGTTCTCGTTCAGATCAAGTCTGAGGTAACCCTCGCGCTTGTTCTGGTCAAAGATGCGATGAAGGTTCACGAGCCTCTCGTTAACGTAGTACACACTTACTCCTTTGTTTTAAGGTCATGAATTTTAAAGCTTCAAGAAAACCCATTGAAATCGTACGCTCAATAAAATCTGCACATACTGGCCAAGACGGGCAAGGAAGGGAATCACTCCAGATCATCCGCAGCCAGAATCCATCCTTTGAACAGCCTCAGATCCTCGGCCGTCGTGATCTTGATGTTCGCGGTCGAGCCCTTGGAGAACCATATGCGCTCCCCCATCGCGAACATCAGGCTCGTGGTGTGCGGCTCCACCTTGTCCAGAAGACCGCGGCGGGCGCCTTCCTCGTAGACCCACTTGGCGTATCCGTAGCGCAGCGCCTGCGGGGAGTTCAGGCACATGACCTCGTCGCGGTCCACGAACTCGCTCGTTCCCTCGCCGTCGCCCGGGGTCGCGGCCAGGTACACTTGGCTGTGCGCGGGGCTGGCGTTGCCGTGCATCCCGCAGACGCGTATCGCGTCGGAGATGACCTCGTCGGACACGAACGGGCTGGCGCCGTAGTGGACGAGCACCTGGTCGTCGTCGGAGATCTCGCCCTCGAGGTTCCTGAGGCCGCTGATGACGGAGTCCTGGAACTCCCTGCCGCCCTCGGCCACCCAGCGGACCTTGTCGAAGCCGCCGGCGTCGCAGATGGCGCGCAGCTCGTCCTCGTAGCCCTTACGGCAGACCACCTCTATCGCGTCCACCTCGGGGTGGTTCTGGAACCTCTCGATGGTGTAGGACAGCACGGGGCGCCCCAGGACCTCTATGAACTGCTTGGGCACGTCGGCGCCCACCCGGGTGCCGCGGCCGCCGGCTAGTATTATCGCTACGTTCATCTCTAATAATCTCCATACATCTCGAGTGCAAGCGGGAGGTAGAGGTTGAGGGCGCGCCAGCTCCGCAGCATGAAGAAGCCGTCCTCGCCCAGCGTGTCCTTGAACAGGCACCAGCACACCCAGTACCAGGAGCACAGCGCGAACACGCCGTAGGCGTGGCGCCTCTCCCCGGGGCTCGGATCGCGACCGAAGTACAGCGCCAGGATCTCGTCGCCCTTCTCGCGCGAGAGCCCGTCGCGCACCACCATGGTCGCCAGGTCGTTCATCGGGTCGTTCATACCAGCGTACTCCCAGTCGATCATGCACAGGCCCTCGTCGCCGACGATCCAGTTGACCGCGTATGTGTCGTTGTGGCACAGCACCTTCGGCCACTCGTCGAGCTCCACGTGGTGCCAAACCCGGCCCAGGCGGCGCCTCAGGCCGGCGAGGCGCCCCACGGCCTCGCCCTTCCTCGGGGAGGCTAGCTCGAGCAGGCGGTCGCCCTCGGAGAGGAGGTCGACCGCGAGCGCGCAGGAGGCTCTGCTCTCGTGGAACGCTCGGATTTGCTCTACGCCCGCCGCGAGGTCCGCGGGGTTCTCGTAGTCGAAGGACCGCGACGAGGGCACGAAGCGCGAGAGCTTCCAGCCCTCGGCGCTGATGTCGATGACGGAGGGGTCGATGCCCAGCTCCATCGCCGTTCGCTCGGCAACCACCTCGGCGTCGCGGTCGACCAGGGCGGAAGAGCTCACGCCCGGGTGCCTGTAGACGTACTTTTCGTGTCTGAGGTGGAACGAGAACGAGACGTTCGTCAGGCCCGCGTTTAGCGGCTTGATGTGGGTTATCTCCTCGGGCGCGCACGAGAGCAGGCGGCAGATGTTGGCGATTGCGGCGGGGCTCACGTTCGTGAGCACGCCGTCCTCGCCGAGCTCCTCCATGCTGTCGAACTCGAGCATGCCCTCGGGGGCGTCGACGGCGAAGAGCGGCAGCTCGTCGGCATGCCGGCCCCAGAACTGCTCCCACAGGAGGCCCTTGACACCGATGTACCCGCGCTCGCGGTCGTAGAGCCCGAAGAACCGCTCCGCCCACTCGGGCGCGATGTATGCCGCGCCCACCATGCAAGTGCCCGAGGGGGCTCCGCAGCGGAGGTTCGCCAGCCGCCCGTCGTCGCAGACGTCCGCGACGAGCTCGCGCGTGGCGTCTTCCTGCTCGCGCGCCATGCGCACGGAGCGGTCCCCGCCGCCGAAGCCGACGAACGGGTTCTCAGCGTACCAGTGGTCGGCGCAACACAGGAAGGAGCCGCCCAGGCGGTCGCGAACGATGTCCAGGCTCGAGAGGTTCGACTCGTCTGCCCAGCGGGTGCTCACCACCAGGTCGACGCCGAACCTGTCCTCGAGATAGAAGAATTGCTCCTTCTCGTAGCCCACAACCACTGTGATGTCCTCGACGCCAGCCTCGCGAAGCTGGCGGATTTGCCGCTCGATGAGTACCTCGCCCTTATATTCGAAAAGCCCCTTGGGCTTGTCGTACAGCGGCGGGAAAAACTGGGACGACTTGCCGGCAGCAAGGATAATGGACTTGTTGATCTTAACCACGACCAATCACCTCTTCAACGGTCACACCCGGGATAGCCAAGGAATTGATGATTTTGGCAATCGCCTCGTCGCCGCGCCCGTCGTCCTCTAGACCGATCATCTTTGAAAATCGCTCAACATCACGCTTGTGCTCGTCTTCGCTATATCTCAGGATTTCCGAAAGCAGCTCCTCCTCATTTTGAGCAACGGGGAAAGGGCGATCCTGCAGCGAGTAATAGAAGCCTCTGTCATCGCTATAAGAAGCAACATCAGGGGCATAAATGAATCCAGGCCTGCCCGTAAGCATAAAATCCTCCATAATAGATGAGTAATCGGTCAGAAGCACATCCGTAGCTGAAAGAAGCTCCTGGGCGTCTTTGTAGAAGCTGGCATCTGTATACTTTTGCAAGAAATCGGGCCTGTGCAATTTTGCAATATTCGGATGCAAGCGATAAGCAAATGTAAACTTACGTCCGAACCTTTCGCTTAGCGCATGAATTAAAACATCATAGTTAAAGCGGTAGGCATCCATCTCTTCGTTACGCCTGAAAGTGGGAGCATAGACGCAAAGTAATTCATCCTCAGGAATTCCCAGAATATTACGGACTTTTCTTCGAGCTACGTCATCGCCTAGAACCAAAGGCCTGTTCCTGGGATTACCGCACCTAACAATAGGCCCGCTGTACCAAAACGCCCTCCGATAGACATCCTCATAGAGGCGATTGTCTGCGAACATCAGGTCCGTATCATTTCCATCTCGCTTGGCATCGCGAACATATTCATAGGGAAGGTGCTCGGCAACGTCCCCCTCAACGCGTTTAGGCGAAAGATAAGCATGCCAGGTCTGAATGTAGATTTGATCTTTCCTTTTTGGAACGTACTTCGATCGACGGCAATTGTCTATCCAGAATCTTGCAGTCGACAACTCGTAACGAGCTTGATGGCTCCCGTAGGCAACTTGGCGAACGTAAGAAGGAATATCGTCTTGAGGTTCGTTCAATAGAAGAACGAGGTCGAATTTACCAGGATAAAGTCTATTCAACGCCTCGGAAATATATTTCGGATTGCATAGGTAGCCACGGCCCATGTTGCATATAAGAACTACTTTTCGATAATCGATCTCAGCCTTGCGAGAAAGTCGAACTCCGTCGAGCCGTTTCGGTGCCTCGGGAATATCTTTAATACTAAACCAAATTGGCTTAGCCGTATTTTTTATGACTTCAGTTAAAGGCATTACCATCACCTAACTCCTTTTATCGAAAACAACTTCTTCATCACATTGGCAAGGTCCTTCGCGTAGAGAACTAGGACGGCGACAAAAAGTGCGAACAAGAGCGCATACATACCTATCTCATCAGTAATTAAAAGAAGGGTGAGAGACTGAGCTATCAAAAGAGCGTAAGTAGCGACATCGCGCACGAGATTGATGCGGATCCTCACGTAGCGCTTGGCACGAACGAGTCTGAGAATCCAAACTTCCACATAGCAAATCGTTGTGGAAATAGCGGCTGCCATAGGACCAAAGAAAGGAACGAAAATGAGGTTTAGCACAAGATTGGTGATAGCTCCGGCAGCAGAAGATGTTGCAAAGCTCTTGGTGTCTTTCACAGCGGTGAAAAAACCGCCGAGATAGTTTGAGAGAGCGCCGAAGATAATCGCAATCGTCAGCCAGGGGACGTACTGCCAAGCAACGAAAAAATCGTTCGCATAAAGAAAGCGGGCAAACACCTTATCTAAAACGATGATCGCAGAACAGACAATGGTGAGCATACAGTTGTATATTGAATACGTCTGGGCAAAGAACCCATTGCTGTCATCAGGGTCGTAGTCTTTTACGACCGAGAGGGTCCAGGCTTGACTGAAGATATTTTGTAAGATGCTCAGAATCGAAGGAATCTTGGAGGCGACTGAGTAGATACCATTTGCCGCCAAGCCACAGAAGAATATGACAACGTAGCGGTCAGAGACACTCGTCACCCACCAGGCAATGCTGTTGGCAGCAAGTGGGAGCGAATAGACAATAAGCTCTTTAGTCTCTACTTTATATGCAGAAAAGAGCCGTATATGTTTTAGGATTCCCGTCTTGATAACAAGGAAAATAAATTGACTAAGTGGGCCAAGGATATTTGCAAGAAAATAGCCATCAAGCCCCATGTTAAGGGGAACGAGCAAGACGACGTTAAGCAGAATCGTAATGAACGATCCGAGGACACCAGAGATGGATAAATCGGCAATTTTATCAACTCCACGCGCATAAAAGAGCAATAGTCCTGAAAAGGCCTGCGACGCGAACATCAATAGAAAGTAAAAAGAATACAAAGGAGTGAGCTCAAATAGGGCAGTCCGGTTAACGATTAAGAGCCCCACCATTACGAGAGCGGTTCCTAAGAGGGTGCACCTGAATCCAACCGTCGCAACCCCATCTTTGTCATAGTCCCTATCCAAAGAGAATCTAAGCACGCCCTCTTGAATATTTAAAGTAACAATTGGCAGTAGAACCCCGACAGTTGTATAGAAGACGTCATAGGTACCGTACTCTCCAGTCGTTAGGACGCTTGTATATAACGGAACCAGGAAAAAACTCAGCAATTTGGTAGCAAAATTGCTGATTGTGAGAAGCCCAACGTTTATTAACAGATATTTATACCGTCCCATTTTCGCCCCCCTCTTCTAAAGAGGAGCGTGATTTCAACCATACAACCATGGGGATTGCGGCGAACAAGAGCTGCGACCCGTAATAAATATCGACGTTGTCCGTAAAAAATAGGACGAACATGAATAAGGTGATCAGAACATACGCGTTGAAGGTTTCCTCGCCGCACACCTTGTGAATCCAAGCCGGGAGATAGACAAGAAAATATCCGAGCCAGCAAAGAAATCCGAAAAAACCAATTTCATAGTAATACTTAAGGATGTCGCAATGGACTCCTCCGACATGCAGGTAAGAATAAGTTGTCGTAAATAAATGCGTAAGCGAGTTGACACCCGCACCGATATAGAGAGGGCTAAACACACTATTGTCAACGGTGACCTGCCAATAGTAGTTTCTACCCATTACATTTAGAGAGTGACCCGACATCCAGCTAGAGATGAAGCCGTTATACAACAGCACGACAAAGACGAAACAGCAGACTGCCAGTAAAAACAAACCAGCCGAGTAAATCTGCGTCCCGGCTTTCTTCCCTAAATGACTATGAATAACGTGGGCCACAACAACCACGACGATCGCAAGAAGGACAATTCGCTTAAAACCCATGAAACACATTGTAAGAGACGCAATTGTTTTGATTCCCCTCCCCCGTTCGCAATCGATCAAGAGGTAATAAACCGACAAGAAGGCAGCAGTGAAGGTAAACTGATGTGTTTCGAATGGGTTGAACGCCAAAGAATTAAACATAGCTTCAATGGGTGCGACTAGACAACCAATACCCGCAATCATGCACGTATACGGAACAACAAAAAGAAACGAGACGAGGCATGAATAAAAGACAAGATCGATGGTCTTTTTGCCATAAAGATAAACAGACGCGATTGGGAGTGCAACAGCAATGAACTGATTGAAACCCCCTGGGTGCCCCGAGGATGATAGGCCCGTAACAAATAGAAAGTAGGAATACAGCAGAATCAGCATTTTTGGCAGTGCGAACCTTATTCCAAGTGGCTTAAGCCCTCGGTTGAGAGGGCCGCTAGTAGAAACGGTCCTTGATAAAGCAACGACGATCCAAAAAACGGATATCCCGTATACGACAACATTCGGGATGTCGTAACCCGCTACCTGAGTGTTAAGCGCGATGCCCATGCTGACAATGAATGCGAATTCATCGACGGTCAGACGGGCACTCATTTTCCGCACCGATTTATCTATTGACATTTCATCCTTTCTGAAAGCGCGGGATGATCGTGCTTTATTTACAGTCATCGATGAAGTCGCTGTAATCCTTGTATTGTTTAGCGTTCTTCATCCACTTTAGGCTCTCATCCCATGTCCCCATCAAGCTCGCCTGCGACTCATGCACACCGCAGAGATGCTCGGGGTCTGCGAATAGCGGGAAGTACTCACGAATCTCCTCGGGCTTGGGATTGCGGCCCCACCTTGAACGGAATCTCCGCACGTATTCCTTGGCTTCCTCGACCTGCGCTGCGGCTCTCTTCTCCCGATAGTGTTCCAATGAGCAGATTCGCCGAGCGGGCACCCCCCCCCAAACAGAATTGCCCTCGACATGACCGCTCACCACAGCATGGGCGCCGATAATCACGTTGTCCTCGATAGTCGTGCCGCAAAGGATGGTGGCGCCCCACCCGACGAAGACGTTGTTGCCGATGGTGACCGGTTTCTCGTTGCCCAGAATTTCGCCCGTCTTGCCCTTGACTACTGACCAGCCGTAGTCATGGGTAAGGATAGTAATGGGCCCCGTGAGGTTAACGTGGTCGCCGATTGTCAGAAGATGCGGGTCGGTGATGTCGACGCGCGTGTCGCCGGGGCAATGGAACGTGACGTCCTCACCAATAGTGACGCCGCATGAACGTAGGTACTTCAAATACCCCTCGTTATTCACGAGGAGCTTGTTGTAAACCTTCCTCACCACGTCTCTCAAAGCCATGTTTGCGTCTCCAATCTAGATGACCCCCTGAACCGCAGCCATGTAGAGAACGTTTACGGCCTGGTGCCTTAGCAACTGCACGAAGGCCTTCTGCTTAAAGCCGAGTCTCTCGCATGGGTAGTCATTAATCACTTTCAGCAGACGTTCGTCGACCGCCAGAGTGCGTATGGCACGCCAGGCGTCGCGGCGGCTCTTACCGCTTACGCGAGGCACTTCCTGCGAAATGCACATCTTCATATTGATAAACAGGGTCTTTTTTAACCTCAAAACGCATTCCGCCTCCGAAGGCGAGCCTGCCACAAGTCGAAGGGCGTAGTCGTAGAAGAACAGACAAGCGTCGAAGCGATCCGGTCTATAAGAAGTGGTGAGTGACGAGAGATTCGTGCGGTACGAATATCCCACGCAACTCGTCGTCACCACCTTGTTGCAAGTCCGGAGGTACCTGTATTTAAAGACGAAGTCTTCGCTGATTACCTCGCGCTCTGAGGGAAAGCGCAGAGCATGTTCGTCTATGTTCGACTTTGCGAATATAGACGAACATGCCGACATTGGAATCGAGTCGGACGCCTCGGGCGCGCTGCCGCATACGCGGGGGACGAGCCTCTTCGCCAGTCTTTCACCTTCCCACACGGCATCCTCGAGCTTAAACTCGAACTGAGGGTTTCCCTCTCCGTCGCGCTTGGTGAACCCACCCAAAACACAATCCGCTCCTGTGTCCTCGATGGTGCGGGCGAACGTCTCGACCATGTCGGACTCGAGCCAGTCGTCGGAATCAACGAACATAACATGTGTGGTCTCTGGAAGCAGATTATCGAGTCCCGTGTTACGCGCGAAACCAAGCCCTGCGTTCTCCTTATGCACTGTTCGCACGCGATCGTTCTCAAAGGAGAGTCGATCACACAGCTCGCCCGACCCGTCGGTCGACCCGTCGTCGATGAGCAGTACCTCGAACACCGAGTACGACTGTTCCAGAATGGAGCGGACACACCGTTCAAGATAGCGTCTAACGTTGTACACGGGCACGATTAGGGTTAATTTCAGATTTTGATCCACGTTTAAATAGGCCTTCTAGTCGTATCTCTTAATCAACCGAGCGGGCGCCCCGGCGTACAGAGCGCCCGCTTCGTTAAGGTCGCCCGTGACAACAGAGTTCGCTGAAACAAGAGAGCAACACGCAATCGTGCAGCCGCGCGTAACGACCGTATTAGCGCAAAGCCAACAACGATGACCGATCGAAACCGGCGCGTGGAGTAACTTCGAACTAACCCCCCCTGCGATCGAATTCGTGGTCGTGGTCATAAATCTGGGCATTAGGACCAAGGAGCGTGTCTGCACCGATGCGGGCGGATTCGACTACCGTCACTCGGCAGCCCTCGTTCATGTAGACGCCGTCTTCCAGTACTAAAGTTGCGCCTTTATTGACCTGTACGATGCATTCAGGGCTCAAATAAACGCCCACACCGATGCTGGGGGAGGCGCCCTCGCCCAAAATCAACCGTGTGCCCTTGCCCAGGTACAATGGTTTGCCTGAGGCGATCTTGAGCCGATTTCCGGCCACAATGCGCACCCTTAGCACCCGTAGGGCGGAGGCGCCCCATTTAAGAGCCTTAGCAATCCTATTCATCGGTGCTTCCGCTGCTCGTAGGGTCGAAGTTGTTGGAAGCGCTGACACGCCAGGCCTTCAACTCATGCGCAATACGTTTGTCGGCAGGCGGAAGTGACATATAGTCCCCGTACATTATCGAGAGATAGCGGTCCGCATCCTCAAAGCCAAAGAACTTTTCATTTTCGAATTCGTATTCAACCAAGTTGCTAAACAGGCTTGCTGGGAAAACCTCCAGCGACTGACTGACCGCCCAAGCTAGATTGGCAGCAGTGCCGATAGTCGAAAAGCAACCGTTATCCGTCATCGTTCTTAGCTTACCGAGAGCCCACTGTTGCAGAGGGGTGTGCCTGGCAAGCGTGCCGAAGACGGTTTTGAAGCAGCCAGCAACTCCTGGCTGTCCCGAGCTCCATCTTGATGCTTGGAACAGGTACTTATATCGAACTGCTGCATCCCAGGCCTTGCTGGCTTCGGCTTCACTTTCGAAAGAAACAATCGGAAAGATATCGATCCACACATATTCGCGGATTCCCTCTGCAATGAATGCAGACTTTACCTCAATGCTGGTATCAACCAGTTTTTCAAAAGGAATCGCAGCAGAAACTTTAGAGTTCAGCTGGCTGGCAAGCTTGACATGTGATAACTCTGCTCCAGCACGTGAACCGAAACTTTTTAGAAATTTCCTATAATCCTCAACAGGCATAACGACATCGATATCGTCATCCCAGGGAATGAACCCCTTGTGCCTAACCGCACCGAGCAGAGTTCCGGAGCCCATTGAGTATCGTAGATTGTTCTCTCGGCAGTAGGAGTCGAAAATGCGAAGGAGACGTAGTTCGGCATCTTTCACCTCTTGCATGGATAAATATTCAGTCGGCATATTACGCCCCTTTAGTCATATTTCTATAGCGATCAGAGAGCTGCTTGTAGAGCGACCGCGTGGTGTAACCCGCTTTATCAAGAAACGGAACGTAGTCGACCTTGGCTGTAATTTCCCTTTTTCCGGCGCAGGCTTCCAGCAAATCGGCCCACTCCTTGTCGGAAAGCGAAAGCCCTGCTCGCTGGAGAAGGCCCGTCAGATCGGCCTCCTGGGTAACCGCGTCAGAGCTGAGGATGGGCAGTCCATTTGCCTGGGCCTCAATGAAGGCAATCGGGAGCCCCTCGTGGAAAGAGGGGGCGAGCAGCGCGTCCATGGCGCTGTAGTACCTCCAGATATCGTCAACGGTACCGATGAAAACCGCCGATTCGCCCAGCCCCAATTCAGCCGCCCTCTCCTTCGCTAGGGGAAGTTCCTCGGCTTGTCCGAAGAGCAGAAGGCGGGCATCGGCCTCACTGGAGCGCAGCTGATTGATGATATCGAGGGCACGCAGTGTGTTTTTTGCAGGAATGCCCGCCCCAACAAACCCTATGACGGTGGCATCGCCCGGGATCCCAAGTCGATGTCTAACGGCAGCCCGGTCAGAGGACGAGAATCGGAATTTATCGGAATCGACCCCGTTGTGCACCAAGGCATAGCCAGCGCCCTGAAAGAGATATTCACCTGCGACCTCGCTGCATGCCCAGCGCTCACTCGCCGACGGGAGAAACCTCTCTATCATGGCCACGTTGACCATATTCTTCAAACGCGAGGTGCTGCCAAGCGCGCTGTTATGGCAGTGCACGATGCGCGAGGGAACTCCGGTCTTTTTGGCCTCAGAGGCGAAGACGAAGCCGAGCGCATTGTTCGTGTGAATCTGAACGATGTCGAAACGGTGCTTCGACAGAAAAGCGCCAAGGCGCTTCGCACCCAGAGTGCCAACCAATAGCGGGCTGTAGCTATCGATTAAAGGACCGAAGAATCGCTCTCCGAACCTGTCCCCTTCGACTCTTCCCACCGACAGCACGCTCTGCTCGATATCGGGAGCCGGGCAATCGAGCATCGTGGAGACGAAGGTCCTCACCCCGCCCCTTCCGGGCCCTAGCTGTTGAATGATGTGCAGGACCCGAATCATCGCGACCGGCCTGCCAGCACGTCCGCAATCCGCTCGCTCGCATGCCCGTCTCCGTAGGGGTTGGAGGCGTGGCTCATGGCCTCGTACTCAGACTCGTCAGAGAGCAGGCGGCTGAACTCACGGTAAATGACGTCCTCCTCGGTGCCCACGAGCTTCAGCGTGCCGGCCGCCACACCCTCGGGACGTTCGGTGGTATCGCGCATGACGAGCACCGGCTTGCCCAGGCTCGGCGCCTCCTCCTGGATGCCGCCCGAGTCGGTGAGGATGAGGTGGCTCGCGGCCATGAAGTTGTGGAAGTCGAGAACCTCGAGCGGGTCGATGATGTGCAGGCGGTCGAAGCCGTCGAGCTCCTCGTGGGCGGCCTTGCGGACGAGCGGGTTCATGTGGATGGGGTAGATCGCCTTGGTGTCGGGGTGCTCCTCCATCACGCGGCGGATGGCGCGGAACATGCGGTGCATGGGCTCGCCCAGGTTCTCGCGGCGGTGCGCCGTGATGAGGATGAGGCGGGAGCCCTCCGCCCAGTCGAGCTCGGGGTGCGAGTAGCCCCCGCGCACGGTGGTGCGCAGGGCGTCGATGCCGGTGTTCCCGGTGACCCAGATCTTCGACTCCGGCTTGCCCTCGTCCAGCAGGTTCTGCTTGCTGGCCTCAGTGGGGGCGAAGTAGTACTCGCTCACGATGTCGACCGCCTGGCGGTTGAACTCCTCCGGCCAGGGGCTGTAGATGTCGTGCGTGCGCAGGCCGGCCTCGACGTGGCCCACGGGAATCTGAAGGTAAAAGCACGCGAGCGCCGCGGCGAAGCTGGTCGTGGTGTCTCCGTGGACCAGGACGACATCGGGCCTCTCGCCCTCGAGGACGGCCCTGAGCTTGAGCAGCACGTCGCACGTCACGTCGAACAGCGTCTGGCCCGGCTTCATGATCGCAAGGTCGTGGTCGGGAGTCACGTCGAAGACGCGCAGCACCTGGTCGAGCATCTCGCGGTGCTGGCCGGTCACGGTCACCACAGTCTCGAACTCATCCGTGCGCGCCTTCAGCTCGTTGACGAGCGGGCACATCTTGATTGCCTCCGGGCGGGTGCCGAAGACGAGCATTACTTTCTTCTTAGTCATTGGCCTTGCTCCTCTTTGACTCCTTGCGGAGAAGCATGTAGAAACGGGTGTTGCCGACCACGTAGCGCTTCACCAGGCGCTTGGGCTCCTGCATCATGCGGAAGAGCCACTCCAGGTTCGCGCGCTGCATCCACATCGGGGCGCGCGGGATGTTGCCGGAGACCACGTCGAACGAACCCCTCACGCCCACGAAAGCGCCCTTGGCGCCCAGCTCGCGGAAACGCTCGATCAGGCGTTCCTTCTTGGGCGAGGTGATGCCCACGAACACGATGTCGGGCTCGGCCTGCTCAACCTCGGTGACCACGGCATCGAACTCGTCTTCGCCGAAGTAGCCGTCACGGTAGCCCGCAAGGACCATATTGGGATACCTCTCGGACAGTACCTCGGCGGTCTTTGCGACCACTTCGGCTTTGGCGCCTAGCAGGTAGACGCTGTGCCCCTCACGCTCGGCCAGCCCACACAGCTCCCACATGAGGTCGATGCCGGCCACGCGCTCGGGCAAGTCCACGCCCAGCTTCTTGGCGGCCATGACCATGGACGCGCCATCGGCGTTTACGATCTCGCAGCGGCGCACGCACGCATCCATCTCGGGATCGTCACGCATCTGAAGCAACTTGTCGGCGTTCACGCCGATCAAATGAGCGAAGCGCCCCTCCTTGATGAGGGCATTGGTCGCCTCGACGGTCTGCTCCATCGTCCAGGGGTCGACGGGGGCGCCCAGGACTTCGACTCGTCCGGGAAGATCAACCGTTGAACCGGTGCCTTCGTAATTCCCTATAGTCTCTTTAGCAAGCGCCATTTCCGCTAACAACCTCAATCACTGTGAGTAGGATTATTTTGAAATCGAAGAAAATGCCTCGTTTGGCTATATATTCCAGATCGCGTCGGACCATCCCGTCGAATCCAGTCGAGTTACGCTCAGTGACTTGCCACCAGCCGGTGATGCCAGGCTTCACGGCAAGACGCTGCAAGTCGTATTCCGTGTACTCCGACACCTCGTTCGGCAGCGGCGGGCGCGGGCCGACGACGGACATCTGGCCCAGGAACACATTGAGAAACTGCGGGAACTCGTCGATGGAGTGCTTGCGGATGAACTTCCCGATCTTGGTGACGCGGGGGTCCTCCCTCATCTTGAACATGGCGCCGGCGATCTCGTTCTGCTCCTTGAGATCTGCCAGGCGCTCGTCGGCGTCCTTGTACATGGAGCGGAACTTCCACATGCGGAAGGTGGACAGGCTGCCGTCGGGGCGGGTCTGGCCCACGCGGATCTGGCTGTAGAAGGGGTTGCCCTCGCTCTCCAGGCGGATGGCCGCGGCGAGCACAAGGCTGGGTACGGCGATGACGGCCAGCACGCAGCCGCTGAACACGACGTCGAAGGCGCGCTTGATGGTGCGGTAGGCCAGGCGCGAACGATCCCAGTCCAAGATGGACTGCATGGCCTTGTAGCGGCCGGCGCCCTCGCGTCGGCCCATGGCCTGAGCAATGAGCGCTGCCCCCGCAGGCGCATCCGTTGCAAATTGAGTTTTATCCGACACGTTTTCTTCCAAGACTTCGTCCCCGGGTCGGGGATCCTCCCTGTTCTGTGTAGCGATCGCCTGCAACTAGGCGATCGCCTTTTTAAGGTTTCGCATTACGCGCTGCTCGGCCGAAAGCACGGCAAGGCCAACGCGGGTAGTTACGCGTCGGCCGCACAGGTCGAGCTCCAAATAAGCAGTGCTCTTGCGTCTGTTAATGGTTTTGATAAGGCCCTCGTGGCCCAGCAGCGGACCTGCCGTCACTACGACTTGGTCACCGTCTTTTAAGGCCTCGCTCATGGGCACTACGCGGTCTCCCTTGTGCGTAAAGCCACCAATAAGCTGGACCTCATCTTTTGCTAGCGGCACAAACTGACCGTCCTGGGAAAGCACCCGGGCAAAGTCGTCCATGCGCAGCAGATACTGTTGCACGGTGCGGGGATCTGCCGTGTCGCAGATAAGATAACCGGGAAAGAGCGGCTTGGTCGTATCGACCCATTCGCCGTGTACTTTAATTTCGGTTTGAAATTGGGGGTAAAAGAGCTCCTGCATGGCACTAGCCGGCACCATGCGCTCTATGCGCTCGCGCATTACGTCTTCGCGACCGTTAATGACCTGGATCACATACCACATGAGCGCCACCCCCTTGCTGTCTTACGTGTGGCTCATGGGGTTTGGGTATGGCTTCGCCAGGGCGCTTGTGCGCGAAGGCGCTCCATATTCAAACCCTGAGCCCAGTTAGACAAGCACGTGGCTCTGCCCCACCGTGAACGGTATGTATACGTGCAGTTGCTAGAGTCGCGGACGTGTATCGCAAAAATGACCGCGACCCCAGCTGGCTGCGTGCGGCCTAGTCAAGCGGGAACAAAACTGGACCGCACGCAAACAGCTGCAAGACTGCTGCAATTTGTCATGAAATGTCGAATCGAAAAACAGCTTGCACAAAGTCAAGAACAAATGCTTTCGATGCGATACGCATGACAACGCTATTGGAGCTCGTGGTTTTTCTGGCACCGCCGTTACGGCCGGATGCTGATCGACCCTGCGCTTTGCGGCTTGTTGGAGCCGTGAGCACAGTTGAACCCATGTAACGTTAGGTATCCTAGCACAGCAGGTGGCCCATGCGTTTTGGGGTGTGTTGAGCAACATATTGTTTATTTGCCGTGGTTATGGGGGATATTGTGCCGTCTTGCACACATTGCCGCAGGTTTATGGGGGTGTGTGCGTTGGTGAGCAACGCCTGAGTTGTCTTGCTGAGGGCGTGAATTGCTCAAACTATTAAGTTTGGATAACAAACTTTGTACAAAACCGGGAAGGTAATTGCGCAACTTTTTGCGGGGTGGGCGCGGGCGCACGCGTCACTTTCGTTTGTGGGGTTGAGGGATATGAAAAGAGGCCACCGAATACCCGGTGGCCTCTTAGAATCACGATGGTGGAGACGAGGGGGATCGAACCCCTGACCTCTTGACTGCCAGTCAAGCGCTCTCCCAGCTGAGCTACGCCCCCGTGACGAGGTAGTACTATAGGGGAAGATTCTTAGTTGTGCAAGAAGTTTTTTTTGGGTTGTTTCCGTCACTTACGGGTTTTCCTGGGACGGGGCCGAATTGACAGATTTTGACTTCGGCAAAATCTGTCAATTAACCCATCGTCCCGATAAAACCCTCACGCGGCGATGCCTTACTTGTAGAGGTAGGCGATTGCGGTTCCTTGGTGGACTTGGATCTTGGCCGTTTTCCTGACGACATTAGAGATGCCGGTGTCGGCTAACAGGCCTAGGGGGCTGCGATCTAGCTCCCACTCTAGACCGTGTTCGCTTATCTCTGTGTTGGGAGCGATGGCGATGATGGAAAAGGTTTTGCCCTCGGCGCCCTCGATGGTCCAGGTCTCGTCCTGGTGCAGGATTCTAGCCGTCACTTCGTCTTCTTCGATCCAGACGGGGGCGTCCGCATGGCCTGCCAGTAGCCCTAACACAGACAGGGCCATGTCCGGGCGGCCGCCGGTGGCGCAAGTCGCAACCACTTCGGCGCCCGGCCAGCGGCGGCGAACGGAATCGAGCGCCAATGCCAGATCGGTATAGTCCTTGTAGGGGTTGTGACGCTCCACCTCAAAGGCTTCGGCGGCATCGACCAGTGCGCGTCCCTCATCGCTTACGGTGTCGGCATCGCCCACGTAGACGTCGCAGTTCAGGCCAGCGCCCAGCAGCGCGTCGAGCCCGCGGTCCACGGCGACAACGTGGTCGCACTCCCCTGCCAGGTGGCACAGCAACTCGGGGCTCGCCAGCACCGGCGAGCCGCAAACTACTAATACTTTGCAAGCCACGGCCCTCGCCTAGCCTTCAAACGAAAGCACGCGGGCCAGGTCCAGGTCCTCGTAGCTATCGATAAAGATGTCGCAGTTATCGCGAACCTCGTCGCGCTGCATGCGGCCGTGCGGGTCATAAATACCAACGCGTTTAAATCCAGCAGTACCAGAGCTCTTAAGGCCAAAGACGGCGTCCTCAAACACCCACGCGCGCTCAAACTTGTGCCCGTGGCGCTCCTCCAGACGGCGCAGCGCCAGCTCGTACACGTCGGGGAACTGCTTGGAGCGGCCCGCCTCGCCCGTCGTGGTAATAAACTCCATGTAGGCATCGAGACCGGCGCCCGCAAGCGCAGACGTAACCAGCTCGGCCGGCGTGGACGTGGCAACGCACATGGCAATGCCAGCAGCCTTCGCCTGCTCCAAAAACGTCAGCAGACCCTCACGGGGCGGCACCTTGGAGTAACCATCGATCAGGATGTCGCTCAGCTCTCGATAGAGCTCCTCGCCATTTTCGCCAATGCCCCAGGTGTCGTGGTAGGCCTGGCACTCGTCCTCGAGCGACAAATGCTCAAACTGGGCAAAATCGTCGACCGTAACGTCAACTCCGTGGCGGTGCAATAACTCGGGCTGGGCATAGGCCCAAACGGGGGTGCTATTAACCAGTGTGCCGTCGCAATCGAAAATAAAAGCAACACTTGGGGCAGCGATGTGGTCCATAAACGAGCCTTTCGATGTCAAAAGGTAAACAACCTGCTAAAAACGTTTTACCAAACGTCAGCCTAACAATCTTGAAACCCTAATTGGTAAAACTGTCAAGAGTTTTACCATAGCAATTCTGCCAGTGGTATAAACATGGCGCTTACCGATTAAACGCCCCCGCAAATCCTCTTTCGTTCATAAAAGTAACGTACAGGTGTTATCGTAGTTTTTGCCGAAAGTTCCACCGAGCACGCGAGGTGGAACGAATCACTGAAACTTCGCCGTCCCTTCGATTCGTGCAGCCTTGGACCTTTCGCATCTAGTCACCAAGGCAACACGCTGCCGCGTCATGATGGGATCAAACGTGAGCGATACAAAGCTAAAGCCAGCAACCAAAAAGCCTGCTACCCGTAAAGCCGCCCCGCACGCGCCGGAGCTCACCAAGGACGATGTCTATCTGTTTGGCATCGGTACGTGGGAGCGCAGCTGGGAAAAGATGGGCGCGCACCCCGACACGCAGAACCGTACGCGCGGCTGGCGTTTTTGCGTTTGGGCGCCCGACGTAAAGAGCGTCCATGTCATTGGCGAATTTAACGACTGGGATGAGCAAGCCAACCCGCTGGTGCCCGTGCATACGAGCGCTATCTGGGAAGGCTTTATTCCTGGCGCGGAGCAGGGCCAGCTCTATAAGTACCTTATCGAAACCAACGAGGGCGAAAAGCTCTACAAGGCCGATCCGTACGCCTTTAAGGCCGAGTGCCCTCCGGGAACGGCGAGCGTGCTGTGGACCCTCGATGGCTACCAGTGGAACGACGCTGCATGGCTCAAGCGCCGCGCCAGCCATAACCACATGTCGCAGCCCCTTAACATCTACGAGGTGCATATTGGCTCGTGGAAGCGCCACGGCGACGCGCCGCAGGGCGAGCCGGACGAGTACGGCAACTACCCCGGCCCCATGGATCCCTTCCCCGCGCAGCGCGGCGAGTTCTACACCTACGACGATCTGTCGGTGGAGCTCGTGGACTACGTGCGCGACATGGGATACACGCATATCGAGGTCATGCCGCTTATGGAGCATCCTTTCGATGGCTCCTGGGGCTACCAAACGACCGGCTATTACGCCGCAACGTCGCGCTACGGCAACCCGCAGCAGCTTATGCACTTTATCGATGCGTGCCACGAGGCCGGCATTGGCGTGATCATGGACTGGGTGCCCGGCGGTTTTTGCGCCGACTCCCACGGCCTTGCCACCTTTAACGGCCACATGCTGTTTGAGCACGAGATTCACCCCAACTGGGGCACGCACAAGTTTGACTTCGCCCGCGGCGAGGTCCGCTCCTTCCTGGTCTCCAACGTGCTGTACTGGCTCGAGAACTTCCACGTGGACGGCATTCGCATGGACGGCGTGTCCAGCATGCTGTACCTCAACTTTGGCATCGACGATCCCGGCCAAAAGAAGTACAACAAGTACGGTACCGAGGAGGACCTGGACGCCAGCGCGTTTATCCGCCAGGTCAACTGCGCCGTTGAGGCGCACTACCCGGACGTGATGATGATGGCCGAGGAGTCCACCGCGTGGCCGCTCGTGACCTATCCGCCGCAGGACGGCGGCCTAGGCTTCCACTACAAGTGGGACATGGGCTGGATGAACGACACCCTGCACTACATGCAGACCGATTTTCCGTGGCGCCCCGGCAACCACGGGCTGCTCACGTTCTCCATCATGTATGCCTTTACCGAGAACTTCATTTGCCCGCTGAGCCACGACGAGGTCGTGCACGGCAAGTGCTCGCTTATCGGCCGCATGCCGGGCGACTGGTGGCGCCAGTTTGCCGGCCTGCGCACGCTGGCCTTCTACCAGATGACGCACCCCGGTGCCAAGCTCAACTTTATGGGCAACGAAATCGGTCAGTTTATTGAGTGGCGCTACTACGAGTCCATTCAGTGGTTCCTGACCGAGCAGTACGAGACCCATGCTCACCATCAGGCATTCATCAAGGCGCTCAACCACCTGTACACCGCCGAGCCCGCCCTATACGAGCGCGGCTACACCGACGACGGCTTTACCTGGATTGACGCGGACAACTCCAAGCAGTCCATCGTGAGCTTTGTGCGCCAGGGCGAGGACGTCGATGACGACCTAGTGATCCTGATCAACTTTGACCCGGCGAGCTACGAGAGCTTCCGTGTGGGCGTGCCGCGCGAGGGTGACTGGGAGGTCATTTTCGATTCCGACCGTCCCGAGTTTGGCGGCAGCGGCTATGCCGGCGAGGAGCCCTACACCTGCTCGAGCGAGCCCTATCCCTGGAACGGGCAGATGGACTCCATCGAGATTAAGGTTCCCGGCTTGGCAGGCGTGGTGCTTAAGCGCCGCGGTCCCAGCAGCTACAAGCCGCCCGTGGTCGAGGCTCCCAAGGCTGCGCCCAAGAAGCGCACGTCCTCGGTGAAGCCCAAGGCCGCGGCTGCCAAGAAGGCTCCGGCTAAGGCCAAGGCAACCAAGACCGCCGCTAAGGCTGGCAAGGCTGCCAAGCCCGCCACGACCAAGAAGGTAACCGCCAAAAAGGCTGCTCCCAAGGCCAAGACAGGCACTGTTAAGGCATCTGGCAAGGATGCGTAACAAAGCCGTTACGGCTGTAATCACCCGCCCCGCCGGGGCGTAGGATACAAGTCATAACCGTTCCGGGAGAAACATCCCCGGGGGAAGGAACGTATGAATAAGATCTTCGACAACAAGCAGGAGTTTACCGAGCTCTATCGCGATGCCGTCATGAGCATCAGCGGCAAGAGCGTCGAGGCCGCCAGCGACCTCGACCGCTTCAACGCCCTGGCCAAGCTCGTGGCCGAGAAGGCCCGCACCGTTGCCACCAAGAGCGACGCCCGCGCCACCGCCGAGGGCAAAAAGCGCGTGTACTACTTCTCGATCGAGTTTTTGATCGGCCGCCTGCTCGACAACTACCTGCTCAACTTTGGCGTGCGCGACATGGTCGCCGAGGCGCTCGACGACATGGGCTTTGACCTGTCCGTCATCGAGAACCAGGAGCCCGATCCGGCTCTGGGCAACGGTGGCCTGGGCCGTCTGGCCGCATGCTTCCTGGATTCCATGGCAGCCGAGGGCATTGCCGGCTACGGCAACGGAATGCGCTACCGCTACGGTCTGTTTAAGCAGGAGATTGTCAACGGCAGCCAGGTCGAGACCACCGACGAGTGGCTCACCCACGGCTATCCCTGGGAGGTCCGTCGTCAGGACAAGGCCGTGACCATCAAGTTTGGTGGCCATGTTGAGGGCTTTGAGGAGGACGGCCGCACGTTCTACCGCACGGTGGACACGCAGGACATCCTGGCCGTCCCCTATGACATCCCCGTCGTGGGCTATGCCGGCGAGACCGTCAACAAGCTGCGCGTCTGGGCCGCCGAGCCGGTCGTGGAGCACTTTGACCTGGAGGCCTTCAACCGCGGCGACTACGCCCTGGCCGATGCCGAGCGCGCCGAGGCCGAGGCCATCAGCGCCATCCTCTACCCCAACGACGCCGGCGAGCACGGCCGTCTGCTGCGCCTGAAGCAGGAGTACCTGTTTGTCTCGGCCGGCATCTACAGCCTGCTCGACACCTTTGAGAAGGAGCACGGCGAGAACTGGGAGCTGCTGCCGCAGTTTGTGGCCATCCACACCAACGATACCCACCCCGCCATGTGCGGCCCCGAGCTCATGCGCATCCTGATCGACGAGAAGAAGCTCGAGTGGGATGACGCCTGGAACATCGTGACGCAGGTCGTGAGCTACACCAACCACACCATCCTGCCCGAGGCTCTGGAGAAGTGGCCCATCGGCACGTTCTCCAAGCTCCTCCCCCGCGTGTACCAGATCATCGACGAGATCAGCCGTCGCTGGCACGAGTCGTTCGACACCACGCAGGAGGGCTGGCAGGAGCGTCTGCGCCAGACCGCCATTCTGTGGGACGGCGAGATTCGCATGGCCAACCTGTCCGTGATCTGCAGCCATAGCGTCAACGGCGTGGCCAAGATCCACTCCGACATCATCAAGAACATCGTGCTCAAGGACTTCTATGCCCTGACGCCCGAAAAGTTCAACAACAAGACCAACGGCATCTCGCACCGTCGTTTCTTTGCCGAGGCCAACCCCACCTATGCCAAGCTCGTGACCGAGGCCATTGGCGACGGTTGGCTCAAGGACGCATTTGAGCTGGAAAAGCTCAAGGAGTTCCAGAACGACACCGAGTTCCTCAAGGCCGTGGGCGCCTCCAAGCGCGCCAACAAGGAGCGTCTGGCCGCCTACGTCAAGGCCGAGACCGGTCTGGTTATTGACCCCAACACCGTCTTCGATGTCCAGGTAAAGCGCTTCCACGCCTATAAGCGCCAGCTCATGAACATCATGAAGGTGATGGACATCTACAACCGTCGCATCGCCGACCCCAACTTCCACGTGACGCCGACGACCTTCATCTTTAGTGGCAAGGCTGCCTCGAGCTACACCTTCGCCAAGGAGACCATCCGCCTCATTAACTCCGTTGCCGACGTCATCAACAACGATGCCCGCGTCAACGAGGTCATGAAGGTCTGCTTTATCCCCAACTTCCGCGTGAGCAACGCCCAGCTCATCTACCCCGCCGCCGAGATCTCGGAGCAGATCTCCACGGCCGGCAAGGAGGCCTCGGGCACGTCCAACATGAAGCTCATGATGAACGGCGCCATTACGCTGGGCACCCTCGACGGCGCCAACATCGAGATCGCCGACCTGGCCGGCCGTGAGAACGAGGCCATCTTTGGCCTGACCGCTCCCGAGGTCGAGCAGCTCTGGGCATCCAACAGCTACTTTGCGTGGGATACCCTCAACGGCGACCGCGAGCGTCTGGGCCGCGTGATGGACGAGCTCAAGGACAACACCTTTGCGGGTCTTTCGGGCAACTTCGAGAGCATCTACAACGAGCTCATGAACAACAACGACCCCGACCTGGTC
Source organism: uncultured Collinsella sp. (assembly GCA_958453935.1). Taxonomy (GTDB): domain Bacteria; phylum Actinomycetota; class Coriobacteriia; order Coriobacteriales; family Coriobacteriaceae; genus Collinsella. The sequence goes on from CAUDZT010000010.1 coordinate 31,092, forward strand.
ATGGCCGACTTCCGCAGCTACGTGGATGCATGGGAAAAGCTCACCGGCAGCTACGGCGACCAGGAGACCTGGAACCGCAAGGCCCTGCTCAACACCGCCTCGAGTGGCTGGTTCTCGTCCGACCGCACCATTCGCGAGTATCGCGACGAGATCTGGCACGCATAAAGCGCGCGAGCTCCCTTTGCCGTACGGCATTACTCGACGGGCGTGACAGAGCGCCGCGCCCGTCGCTAATGGGTTAGGAACATCGATGACAGAAGGAGAAATCGATGAGTAAGAAAGAATGCATCGCGATGCTCCTCGCAGGAGGACAGGGCAGCCGATTGGGGGCACTCACCCAAAAGATCGCCAAGCCGGCGGTTAGCTTTGGTGGCAAGTTCCGCATTATCGACTTTTCGCTGTCCAACTGCTCCAACTCGGGCATCGACACGGTGGGCGTTCTGACGCAGTACCGTCCCTACCTGCTGCATGCCTACGTGGGCTCCGGCGAGGCGTGGGATCTGGACAGCCGCGACGGCGGCGTGTCGATCCTGCCGCCGTACGAGACGCAGACCGGCGGCGCCTGGTATGCGGGCACGGCCGACGCCATTACGCAGAACCTCGACTATATCAAGGCCAACGACCCCAAGTACGTCCTGATTCTTTCGGGCGATCACCTGTATCGCATGGACTACCGCAAGATGCTCAAGACGCACATTGAGAACAACGCCGACCTCACGGTGAGCGTTATGCCCGTGCCGTGGGAGGAGGCCAGCCGCTTTGGCATCCTGACCACCGACCCCGAAGACGGCCGCATCACCAAGTTCACCGAGAAGCCCGAGAAGCCCGATTCGAACCTCGCGTCCATGGGCATCTACATCTTCTCGGCCGACGTGCTGATCGAGGCGCTCGAGGAGGACGCTCTGGACCAGCGCTCGAGCCACGACTTTGGCAAGGACATCATCCCCAAGCTGCTCGGCGAGAACAAGCGCCTGTACAGCTACGAGTTCCACGGCTTTTGGAAGGATGTTGGCACCATCGCCAGCTTCCATGAGACCTCGATGGACCTGCTGGGTAACAACCCCGAGTTCGATCTGTTCGACAAGAACTTCCCCATCATGTCCAACATCACCACGCGTCCGCCGCACTACATTGGCCCGGACGGCCGCCTGGACGACTGCCTGGTCTCCAACGGCTGCAAGATCTACGGCACCGCTCGCCACTCGATCCTTTCGACCGATGTCATCATCGAGGAGCGCGCCGTGGTCGAGGACTCCGTGCTGCTGCCGGGTGCGCACGTTAAGAGCGGCGCGCACATCTGCCGCGCTATTTTGGGCGAGAACTCCACGGTCGAAGAGGGCGTGAAGCTCGGCTCTGTCGATACTACCAAGGATACGGCCGTCGTTGGAAATGACGTCGTTATCGGGAAGGGGGAATGATCCGATGATCAATCGCAAGGCCATCGGTTATATCACCGCTAACTACTCTTCGTCCTACGGCAGTGTCCTGCTCAAGGACCGCCCCATCGCGTCCGTTCCGTTTTTGGGCCGCTACCGCCTGATCGACTTCCCGCTGTCCAACATGATGAATGCCGGCATCAAGACCGTCGGTGTCGTCATGCCGGGCAACTACCGCTCGCTGATCGACCACGTCGGTTCGGGCAAGGACTGGGGCCTGGACCGCAAGAAGGGCGGCCTGTTCATGGTGCCCGGCAACGCGTATGGCACCACCAAGGGCGGCATGCGCTTCCTGCTGCGCGACATCATCTCCAACAAGACGCTGTTCCAGCGCTCGGAGAATCCCTATGTCGTGATGATGGGCACCAACATCATCTTTAACATGGACCTCAACACCATCATCGAAGCGCACGAGAACTCCGGTGCCCAGATGACCGTGGTGTACTGCAAGGCCACGCGCAACGTCGATGACGAGACCAAGCTCGAGATTAACGAGAACGGCCGTCTGACGGGCGTGAGCGCCGGCGTCGTGTACGGCGACAACGCCTCTATGGACTGCTGTATCGTCAACCGCGAGACGCTGCTCGAGATTATCGACCACTATCAGGCCGCCGACTATCTGGACCTGCTCGAGGCACTCCAGGGCGACTTTGGCAACATCGACGTGTGCAGCTACGAGTACAAGGGCGAGGTCGTGGGCGTGTTTAGCGAGAAGTCGCTGTATCGCCGCAGCATGGACCTGCTCGACCAGACCGTGGCCGACCAGCTCTTCGATCCCGAGCGCCCGATCCTGACCAAGGCCCACGACGTGCCGCCTTCGCGCTATGCGACCGGCAGCCACGCGTGCAACTCGATCATCTCGGCCGGCTGCATCATCAAGGGCACCGTGCGCAATTCGATCCTGTCGCGCGGCGTCGTGGTCGAGGAGGGCGCATCGGTGACCAACTCGATTATCAACCAGAGCTGCATCATCAAGAGCGGCGCACGCGTTGAGAACGCCATCCTGGACAAGAACAACGTTGTCCCCACCAACACCGAGCTTCGCGGCACGCCCGAGAACATCCTGGTGCTGGGCAAGGCTCCGTTAACTTCCGACACCACCATCGTACGCTAACGTTGGCACCGCAACATCGCTCGTAACATGTAGAATAGCCGCCCGGTTAGCGCCAGGCGGCTATTCTCGAATTGCAACATGGGAGACAATATGGCAGATTCCAACAAAAAGATGCAGATCGTGTTTGCCTCGGCCGAGTGCGCACCGTTTGTTAAGACCGGTGGCCTGGGCGACGTGGCGGGCTCGCTGCCTGCGGCGCTCGTGCGCGCCGGCGCCGAGGTCATCGTGATGGTGCCCAAGTACGCCACCATCAAGGATGAGTACAAGGCGCAGATGGAGCACTTCTCCGACTTTTACGTGAGCCTGGGCTGGCGCAACGAGTACTGCGGACTCGAGAAGCTCGAGCACGACGGCGTCACCTATATGTTCATCGACAACGAGCGCTACTTTGCGCGCGACTATCCGTACGGCTTCTTTGATGACGGCGAGCGCTTTGCGTTCTTCTCCAAGGCCATCACCGAGAGTCTGCAGCACCTGCCGGCCGGTTTTGAGTGCGACATCCTGCACTGCAACGACTGGCAAACGGCGCTGGCGCCCGTGTTCTTGCGCGAGTTTTACCAGGGCCTGCCGCTGTATGACCGCGTCAAGACCGTGTTCTCGATCCACAACGTGGCGTTCCAGGGCCAGTTTAGCGACACCGTGATGGAGGACATCCTGGGTGTGGCGCACATTCCGGCGGCCGCCTCGCAGCTGCGTTGCGACGCCTGCAGCATCAACTACATGCTGGGCGCGCTGCGCTATGCCGATGCCATCACTACGGTGAGCCCCACCTATGCCAACGAGATCCAGACGCCCGAGTTTGGCGAGGGCCTGGACGGCGTTCTGCGCGAGCGTTCGTACGCGCTGCAGGGCATCCTCAACGGCATTGACGTGGCGGGCTTTGACCCGGCGACCGACAAGCGCATTGCCGCCAACTACACGGTTGAAGACCGCTCCGGCAAGGCCGTGTGCAAGGCCAAGCTGCAGGAAGAGCTGGGGCTCGAGGTTCGCGACGACCGCCCGCTCATGGTGATGGTCACGCGCCTGACGCGCCAAAAGGGCATGGACCTGGTCATGTACGCGCTCGACCGCATTCTGGCCGGCGGCGTGCAGGTGGCGGTGCTGGGCACCGGCGACCGCGACTACGAGGACGGCCTGCGCTACTTCCAGGACAAGTACCCCGGCACCATGGCCGCGCGCATCGAGTTCGATCCCGCGCTGTCGCAGCGTATGTATGCCGCCGCCGATATGTTCCTGATGCCTTCGAAGTTTGAGCCCTGCGGACTGTCGCAGATCATCGCCATGCGCTACGGCACCCTGCCCATCGTGCGCGAGACCGGTGGCCTTAAGGACACCGTGCAGCCGTACAACGAGTTTACCGGCGAGGGCACGGGCTTCTCATTTACCAACTTTAACGGCGACGAGATGGGCGATGCGGTTTTCCGCGCGGCTCGTCTGTTCTGGGATAACCGCGACGCCTGGAACCAGCTGGTCACGCAGGCCATGAGCCAGGACTTTAGCTGGACACGCTCGGCCGACAAGTATCTGAACCTGTACTTCTTTATGCATCCGGAGATTGAGAGGCCGGCGGCTGTTGTCGACGAGCCTGAGGCTGTTGCTGAACCGGTGGCCGCTGAGGAGCCCAAGGCCGAAGAGAAGCCGGTTGAAGCTGAGCCCGTTACGGCCGAGTCTGAGGTGAAGGCTGAGGCTGCTCCTGAGGCAGAGTCCGAGGTCAAGCCAGCTGCAAAGCCTGCAGCTAAGAAGACCACGACTCGTAAGACGACGGCTAAGAAGGCCACAGCGGCCAAGGCGACGGCAACCAAGACCACCGCTGTCAAGACAACGACCTCGCGCAAGCGCACCACCGCAGCTGCCAAGAAGGCCGCCGAAGCCGAGGCTGCTCCCGAGGTAAAGGCCGACGCCGTCGAGGCTAAGGCTGCGGCAAAGGCACCGGCCAAGGCCGCTACCAAGAAGACGACCGCGACCGCCAAGAAGGCAACAGCTGCCAAGAAGACCACAACAACGAAATCGACGACCACGAAGGCCGCCACAACCAAGGCAGCCACAAAGCCGGCCGCCAAAGTCGAGGAGACGCCCGCCGAATCCAAGGCCAAGGTAACCGTCGAGGCCAAGCCGGCCGCCAAGACCACCACGCGCAAGCGCGCAACGACGACGGCCAAGAAGTCCACGACCAAGGCTGCTGCTCCCAAAGCGGAGGCAAAGGTCGAGGACAAGACCGCATTAAAGGCCAAGCCTGAGCCGAAGGCAGCCGAGGTCAAGCCCGCTGCCGCTAAAGAGGAGCCCAAGGCCGAGGTAAAGGCCAAGCCCGAGCCCGCCAAGAAGGCCCCTGTCTCCCCCGTCGCCGCGACCGAGGAAAAGGCTCCGACCAAGAAGACCTCCGTCCGCAAGGCAACGGCCACCCGCAAGCGCCGCTAGTACGCAGACGATTCAAAACCTCATCAAACCCTAAGCAAGGGGCGCTCCAACTGGGTGCCCCTTCTCTGTAGGTAGTGGTAAAACGATTTTCTAGGACAACCGTTCGCCGATGGTAAACGGATGTTGTTTATACAGCCTGTGTACAACAGATATACTTACAACTTGTGCGTAAAGCCATGGCCCGCAGGCCGTGATTCTATTGAACTGGACCGTATTATGAGATTGATACACAACAGCCGTCTTCCGCAGTTTCGCACTCCGTTTGGCGCTGTGACCACTGGAACTACCCTTTCGCTCTCCGTGATTCTGGAGGATGCCGACCCCAACCAGGCAACGCTTACGCTGCGCACCTGGGTCGATGAGATCGGTGAGTCTCGGTATCCCATGACGCACGAGGGCGACGGCATTTATACCGTAGAGCTTGAGTGTACCGAGTCCTGTCTTATCTGGTACAGCTTTATCTGCAATATCGAGGGCCAGCCCGAGGTCCGCTTGGGCGCACCGCAGGGTCGCACCGGTGGCGAGGGCGTAACTTACGACTACGCCGAGGTGCCGTCCTTCCAGATTACCGTCTATAAGCACCGCGAAGTGCGTCCCGAGTGGTACGAGCGTGGCATGGTCTACCAGATCTTCCCCGATCGCTACGCCCGAGATGAAAACTGGCGCGAGCGCACGCTGGCCGAGGTCGAAAAACCACGCAACGGAATCCAGCGCCGCATGGTCGAGGACTGGAACGAGCCACCCGTGTACGAGCGCGCCGAAGACGGCTCCATCAAAACCTGGGACTTCTACGGCGGGTCGCTCAAGGGCATCCAGGAAGACCTGCCTCGCATCGCCGAGCTGGGCTTTACAGCCATCTACCTCAACCCCATTTTTGAAGCCGCGAGCAACCACCGCTACGACACGGCCGACTACACCAAGATCGACCCGATCCTGGGCACCGAGCAGGACTTTACCGAGCTGTGCCAGGCGGCCGAGAAGCTGGGCATCTCCATCATTCTGGACGGCGTCTTTAACCACACGGGTGACGACTCCATCTATTTCAACCGGTATGGCAACTACCCCGGCGTGGGCGCGTGGCAGAGCGAGGATTCGCCGTGGCGCGATGCGTTTTATTTCCATGAGGACGGTTCGTATGACTGCTGGTGGGGCGTGGGCAATATGCCCGCTATCAATGAGAGCTCCGAGCTGGTACGCGAGCGGCTCCTGGGCAAGGACGGCGTGATCCGTAAATGGCTGCGCGCCGGTGCCCATGGCTGGCGTCTCGACGTGGCCGACGAGCTTTCGGACGATTTCCTGGCCGAGATCAAAAAGGCCGTGCTCGCCGAGAAGCCTGATGCACTGTTGCTCGGCGAAGTCTGGGAAGACGCCTCCAACAAGATCAGCTACGGCCATCTGCGCCGCTATCTGCAAGGCTCCGAGCTCGACTCGGCCATGGATTACCCCTTCCGCGACATGGTCATCGGCTTTTTGATGGGCTACAAGAACGCCTACGAGGCCGCTGAGGATATCGAGACCCTGCGCGAGAACTACCCGAGCGAGGCATTGTCCTGCGCGCTCAACCTGCTCTCGAGCCACGACCGCCCGCGTATCATCTCGGTGCTCGGCGGCGGCCCCGACGAGTCGCAGCTGCCCGAGTGCGAGCGCAGCAAATGGCGCCTGGACGAGAACTCGATGGGCCTGGCCAAGAGCCGTTTTTGGCTCGCGACGCTCATGCAGATGACCTTCCCGGGCGTTCCCTCAATCTATTACGGTGACGAATACGGCTTGGAGGGTCTCACCGATCCGGGCAATCGCCGCACCATGCCGACCAAGGAAAACCTGCACGACTTCGATACGTTCGCGATCGTCAAGAACGCATCTGCTGTGCGCCGCGCGCTGCCGTTCATGATCGACGGCGAGATCAAGGCCTTCGCGCTCAATGATGAGGTGCTGGCATACAACCGCACGGGCAAGGATGGCGAGTCCGCGACGGTTATCATCAACCGTAGTCTGCGCAATTCGCACCGCGTGACGATTCCGGCACTCGGCGAATGCGCGAGCGATGTGATTAGCGGTCACGAGTGCGAGATCCACAACGGCACGGTCACGCTCGATTTGTATCCGCTGGGCTCGTCGATCATCTATCACCATGCCGAGCAGCGCCTGCAGGAGCCACTCGATCACGGCGCAGGTGTTGTGTGTCATATCACATCGGTGCCGACCGACGACGGCAAGCCCGGTACGATCGGCGCGTCCACGCGTCGCTTTATCGACCATCTGGCCGCCATGGGTATGCGCTACTGGCAGGTTCTCCCCGTCAATCCTACGGACTTCTTCCGCTCCCCTTACGCCGGTCCCTCAGCTTTTGCGGGCAATATCGACCTGCTGCCCGAGAGCCGCGAGGAGCTGGCCGCCGACTTTGAAACCTGGAAGGCCCGTGGCGGCGAGGATGCAGACCCGCTCTACACGGCATTTAAACATCGCAATGCCGACTGGCTCGAGAAGTACTGCGTCTACATGGCCGTTAAGAAGTACTTTGAGGGCGAGTCGCGCCACGATTGGCCGGCCGATGTCGCGCGCTACAACGAGCGTCTGATTGACGACAAGCGTTTCCACGACGAGGCAGAGTTGCAGGCGTACATGCAGTACCGCTTTGACCTGGCCTGGTGCGAGCTCATGAACTATGCACACAAGAAGGGCATCGAGGTCATCGGCGATATCCCCATGTATGTCTCGGACGATTCGGCCGACGCGTGGAGCGAGCCCGAAAATTTCTGGCTGTCCGATACCGGCAAGGCAATTGAGATTTCGGGCGCGCCGCCCGACAACTTTGCGCCCGAGGGTCAGGTGTGGGGCAACCCGACGTTCCGCTGGGACCACATGAAGCAGAACGGCTATAGCTGGTGGATGGATCGCCTGCGCCGCGCGTTTTCGCTCTACGACCGCGTGCGCCTGGATCACTTCCTGGGATTCCACAGCTACTTTAGCATTCCCGCAGGAAAGGCTTGCGCCGACGGTCGCTGGCTGGCGGGCCCGGGCAAGGACCTGTTCCAGACCGCCTACGACGAGCTGGGACCGCTCAACTTTATCGCCGAGGACCTGGGCTACCTGACGCCCGGTGTTCGCGCTATGGCTTCGACCTGCGGCTTCCCCGGCATGGACGTGCTGGAGTTTAGCGACTACGACGTTCGTTGCGGTGTGCATCCCACGCCCGGCAAGATTCTGTACACCTCGACGCACGATACGTCGACGCTGGCCGGGTGGTGCACGCGTTCCTTTGCGGGTGGCGACGTGCCGAGCGGTGTTGAGGTGGCGGCCAAGCTGATGGGCGACGCACTGGCAAGCGACGCTCCGCTTGTGATGATGCCGCTGCAGGATGTACTGGGGCTAGGCGACGATGCACGCATGAACGTACCGGGCGTGGCCACGGGCAACTGGACCTGGCAGGCCGATGAGGCCGACGTTGCGGCCGCCGAGGGCAAAACTGCACAGCTCCTGCGCAACACCCATAGATTCTGGGGCGAAGCGTGATAAAACCCCCGATATAGGGTACAGTTACTGCTGTTTGAATTTATGCGGGCAGAGCGATCTGCCCGCTTTGTGCTGAAAAGGAAGTATTATGGCGCGCTACGATTACAAGTGCTCGAGCTGCGGCAACGTGTTTGAGGTTGAGCATCCCATGTCCGAGACCCCCGAGGTCGTGTGCCCGAGCTGCGGTGCCCCGGCGGCCAAGACGTTCTCGGCCAGCGGTATTAAATTTGAGGGCAGCGGCTTCTACAACACCGACCAGCGCAGCGGTGGCTCAAGCACCAGCGCCACGAGCGGCTGCTGCGCCAACTGCCCGCACAGCCACTAGAAACCAATCAGCCCCGCGACCAACACCAATCGCGGGGCTGATTCTTTAGCTGCCCAGGTTTCCTTATGAGTTGCGGTGAAATAAGGACTGTTTGGCGGGCAGAAGCCGCTATTCAATCCCTATTTCAACGCAGCTTAGTTGTTACATGTGAGCCAAGCGGGCGCAGAAGTGGCCGTCGTAGGAGTCGGCGTTTACGGGGACGCTTTGGAAGAGGCCACGGTCGTTTTGACGGACGGCTACCAGCTTCTTGGCCTGCTCGAAATCGGGCAGTTGCAGGATCTGCGCCTCGGAGAGCGGCTCCAGGCTAAAACCGGTACCCTCGGGAGAGTTTAGGAAAGCATCCACGACCTGCGTGTTCTCTTCGTCAAAGACCGAGCACGTCGCATAGATGAGCTCGCCGCCAGTAGCCACGCGCGCGGCAGCCTCTTTGAGCATCGTCAGCTGCAGTTTGGGCAGCTCAACCGTCACATCCTTTTCGGTCAGACGCCACGGAATCTCGGGATGACGGCGCATAGTGCCGGTGCCAGAGCACGGCGCGTCGATAAAGACCGTGTCGAACTTAACCGGCTCGCCAAGCATGGCATCAAACGATGTGAGCACCTCATCAAGCTCGCAAGCATCACCCGAAACCGCACGAACGCCCTGAATGCCGGCCTTATGCAGGCGAGCGAGATTCAGATCGCACTTGCGATCATGCAGATCGAGCGCCGTATGCTGACGCTCATAGCCCGCACGCTTGGCCTGGCACATCATCACATAGGTCTTGGTGCCACGACCAGCACCAATCTCAAGGCAGCTACCAGGGCGCGTGGCAGCTGTGGCGATAAGTTGCGCGTTGAGATCAGATGCCACCGCGGCAGCACGCTCAAACACACCCGAAGCAACGGTAACCTGGGCATCAACCGGGGCATGGCAGCCCGGGAACACGGGTGCCACAAGCTGCGAAATATACGGATCGAGCTTAGTCGCAAAGGCGTTCTCATGCAGGGCCAGCGGCGCGGGGGCCAGATTGCCGGCAAAGTTAAGCGCACCCTCGGGCGTGTCAAACGACGCCATAATGCGAGCGCACAGCCGGCGAGGAAGACCCATAAGGCGCGACAGACGAACCAAGCGTCGCTCGGACTCATCCATGTCGGATGCCGTGGCAAAGTCCTCAACATTGTCCGCGACCTTATGCAACACGGCATTGGCCAAACCTGCGGCAGACTTAGCTCCGCTGCGAACTAGCTCAACGCCCTGACTCACCGCAACGCGGCCAGGGGTATGAAGGTAGAGCATCTCGAAGGCAGAGATACGAAGGGCCATGCGAACACGCGGCGCAACCTTTTTGGGCTTATCGAGAAACTGGTCGAGCAGCTCGTCCAAAATACCCTGCGTGGCGGCAACACCCAGCGCCAAGCGGGCGGCAAAAGCGGAATCGCGCTGGTCAATAGCCTTGGCCGATGCGCGAGAGGACAGCACGTCGCGCGCATACATGCCGCGGCGGTCGGCCTCCATCAACACATCGAGCGCAAGCTTGCGCGCGGGAGACAACTTGCTCATGACAGTACACCCCACCTAAGTTCGGCACCCTGCAGGCCGGCAGCCCAGGCAGAAGCAGCCATGGCACGCTTGCCATCAGGCTTAACCTCGAGCAGTTCAACCGCACCATCGGAAAGGCCCAGGTAAACACGCTTGGCCTTAACGAGAACCTGACCCTCGCCAAGCGACACATCGGCCAGCGCAGCATCGAGGACGCGAACCGTCTTGCCGACAATCACGCAACGAGCAGGAGCGGTATCAGACGAAGCGAGCACATGACGCACGCAATCGAGCGCTGTCATCTGCGGATCCAGACGCATCTCCTGCTTGGAAATCTTGGCAGCATGCGTGACGAGCGACTCATCCTGCTCAATCCAAACAGCCGAGCCATCGGCAAGCGAGGGAAGCGTATCGGCAAGCAACTTACCGCCAAGCTCACCAAGCTCCATGGTCAGTGCCTCGGCATGCTTACCGGCAACCGACGTAGAGGCCTGCGCACAATAAGCGCCCGTATCCACGCCATGCCCAATGCGCATAATGGAAACGCCAGCAACCTCATCACCAGCAAGAATGGCACGCTGAATGGGAGCGGCGCCACGCCAACGAGGCAACAAGGACGCATGAACATTCACAATACCAAGCGGCGCCATATGCAGCACCTCATCAGGCAAAATGCAGCCATAGGCAGCCACACAGAAAATATCAGCCTGCGCAGCCTGGAGCGCCTCAACAACCTCAGGCGTCATGCGATTGGCCTCAACAACCGGCAACCCCAGCTCAAGCGCCTTGGCCTTAACAGGAGAAGGCTCAAGCTTCTTACCACGCCCACGAACGGCATCGGGACGAGTAATAACAAGCGCAATCTCGTTCCCAGCCGCAACAAGCGAAGTCAGCGAAGGCACAGCAAAATCAGGCGTACCCATAAACACAATACGCATAAAGAACGTCTCCCCTCAACCAAAGCCAAGACAGCTACAAATAACGGCGGAAAGCCAAGTACTCAGCCCATCCGCAATAACAATTCAACAAGAACAAATATACCCAAAAACAAAGAAAGAGCCGCATAAAAGCAGCCCTCCCAACAAAGCACCTATCAGCGAAGACACCCATCCCTGGCCCGACGGCACCCGGGCGAACCGAGCCAGAACAACGCAGTCCCCGGTGCTGGGCGCCCACATCTCGGCCCGCGC
>CAUDZT010000011.1 GCA_958453935.1 uncultured Collinsella sp.
CGGCCACCGCGCTCGCCACAGCCGCCGCGGCCGCCACGGTCGCCGCCACGGCCACCACGATCGTCACGGCCGCCGCGAGGACCGCGGTCCTCGTCCAGGCCCATGGCGACGAGCGGAGCGATAACCTTATCGAGAGCGGCCATCAGCTCGGTGGCCTCCTCGTAAGAAAGCTCGGGCAGGAGCTTCTCCTTCTTATTGGCAAGCTCGACCAGACCCTCAGCGGCATCCTCGGCAGCGAAGACAACGATCTTGCGCATATCGCCCTCGGCGTCGTCGATGCGGCCGACCAGATCGGCAGCCTCGGCCTCGGCCATCAGGCCATCGAGCTCACGAAGGCGCATGCCCAGGAGGTCGGACATTTCCTTCTGCTCCATCTTGGGCTTGAGGTCAAGCAGCTTGATGGCGCGCTCGATGTTCGCCATGCGCTCGGCCTTGGCCTCCTCCTCCTTGGAAATAGCAAAGCGACGGCTACGCAGCAGGCGGGCGGCCTTCTGCATCTTGTCCATCAGCTCTTCGTCATCGTAATCAACGGCGGCCTCGACAACCTCGGCCTCCTCCTCGGCAGAAACCTCGTCAGCAGCCTCAACCTCGGCAGCTTCGGTCTCCACGGTCTCGACTGCCTCAACCTCGGCAGCCATGGTCTCGTTCTCGGTCTCGTTCATGATCTCTTCGTTCTCAGACATGAGACTCCTTCTTGGCCCTCTCGGGCATCATCGCCCCATTCGCGGGGCCCGTCGCGCACTCTTTGCGCTTTAAACATTCATGCCTCTCGGCAAAACGTCCATTAGTTTATGGTGTCGCCTTCCAATCTAGCTGCAGAATCTATGTGCACACATTAATGCGACATGTCGCGGTATCATGACCTGAACCAAACGTGTCCACCTTAAGGAGCCCGCCATGATTAAGCCCATCATGAAATCCGAGTTCTTTTTACGCCTGCCTTCCGAAGACGCGGGACCCGACGATGCCGCGACCGGGCAGGATCTCCTGGATACACTCCACGAGCATGAGCGCGAGTGCGTGGGCCTCGCCGCCAACATGATCGGTGTGCGCAAACGCATCATCTGCGTAAAGGACGGCAACAGGACACTCCTGATGTACAACCCTCAAATTCTTGAGCAGGTCAATGCCTATCAGACGAGCGAAGGATGCCTCTCGCTGATCGGCGAGCGTCCCTGTACCCGCTATCGCCGCATTAAGGTTGAGTATTCGGACGAGAACTTCGTCCACCGCATCAAAAACTTCTCGGGCTACACCGCCGAGATCATCCAGCACGAAATCGACCACTGCAACGGCATCGTTATTTAGACAGCCAAGGTAACGATGCAGGTTGAGCGAACGACAGCGAGCGAGCCGCATTTGCGCCAAGGTGACGTGAAATGAGAGGGCGCTGACCTTCTGGTCGCGCCCTCGAAATTGAACGTCAGATTGGCGTGAATGCGGCTCGCGCAGCGTCAAGCGGTCCGCCGTTCGTTAGAACGGCGGAACTAATTAGCTCTGGCGGTAATGATCGAAGAAGTCGGCGAGATCTTCGAGGGACTCTTTGAGCACTTCCATGCGCGGCAGGTACACGATGCGGAAGTGGTCGGGCTCGGCCCAGTTAAAGCCGCCGCCGCGCGTGATCAGGATCTTCTTCTCGTGCAGCAGGTCAAGAGCAAATTGCTCGTCATCGGTGATGTTGAACTTCTTAACATCCATCTTGGGGAAGATGTAGAACGCCGCACGCGGCTTGACCACCGAGATGCCGTCAATCTTGTTGAGCGCCTCATACACAAAGTTGCGCTGCTCGTAGACACGGCCGCCAGGACGGATGTAGTCGTTGACGGACTGATGTCCACCGAGTGCCGTCTGAACGATCGATTGAGCCGGCACGTTGGAGCACAGGCGCATGTTGGAGAGCATGTTGATGCCCATGATGAAGTCGCTCATGCAGCGCTGGTTGCCCGAAAGCACCATCCAGCCAATACGATAGCCCGCAATCATGTGCGACTTGGACAGACCGCTAAAGGTAACGCAGGGCAGATCGGGGGCGAGCGAGGCAATCGAGACGTGCTCGTAGCCGTCCATGCACAGGCGGTCGTAGATCTCATCAGCAAAGATCATCAGCTGATGCCTGCGTGCAACCTCGACGATACCCTCGAGCACCTCGCGCGGATAGACGGAACCCGTGGGGTTGTTGGGGTTGATGATGACGAGGGCTTTGGTCGCGCTCGTGATCTTGGACTCCATATCCTCCAGATCGGGATACCAATCCGCCTGCTCATCGCACAGATAGTGCACGGGATGTCCGCCGGCAAGGGTTGCGCACGCCGTCCAGAGCGGATAGTCGGGGCTGGGGATCAGAATCTCGTCGCCATTGTCGAGCAACGCGTTCATCGAAAGCTGAATGAGCTCGGACACGCCGTTGCCCGTGTAGATATGCTCCATCTGAACATTGGGCAGACCTTTGATCTGCGAATACTGCATGATCGCTTTGCGCGCAGAGAACAGGCCGCGCGAGTTGGAATAGCCTTCGCAGTCGGGCAGCTGCTGGCGCATGTCCTTGATAACCTCGTCGGGCGTGCGGAAACCAAAGGGCGCCGGATTACCGATGTTGAGCTTGAGGATGCGCTCGCCCTCGTCCTCCATACGGGCGGCCTCGTCGACGACGGGACCGCGCACGTCATACAGGACGTTATCGAGCTTGGTGGATTTAGAAAAAGTACGCATGGTGGTGCTCCTTGGAATTTGGGCTGAGGGATGGGGTTCGGGCTTGGAATCGTTGCGGGGTGATGATGCCTCGTCTTGATCGGCGTCGCCGGCAAGCAGCCAGGTAACATCGACCTCCAAAACACGGGCGAGCAGCTCAGCCACATCGCGCCGCGGAATCGTCTTGCCGCTCACATATTGGCTCATCTGACTCTTGCCGAGTTTTTTGCCGAGCATCTCCGATGCGCGGATCACGTCCGACTGGCGAACGTCGCGATCGGACATAGTCTGTCGCAGGCGATCGCTAAACGTCTCTTGGGCCACAGGAACCTCCTTGCTGGCAAAGTTCAATTTATAGAACACGAATTGAACCATGGTTCAATTTAGCAAGCAGTATAACGCGGCACCTCATTCGGAAGTTCAATTTCATAAGAAAACGTACCGGACTCCGAGATTTGCCCAAAGCGGACAATGGCGTGTACGCGTTTAGAGGTATTCAAGGAATCGAGCGGCGGCAAGCGAAACGTCAGCCGTGCGATATATCGCATTGATCTGCCGATGGGGATGTCCCTCGAGCGAACGCACGGCAACATCGAACTGACAGCGGCGCAAGATGAGCGCGGGAAGAATGCTCACGCCCAGGCCGTCCTCGACCATGGCCATAATCGCATAGTCATCCCAGGTCGACAGTTTTGAGCGCACCGCCAGCCCCGCCCGACGGAATAGCGGCGTAATCTCATCATCGGTACCCCGTTCCAGCAGAATAAACTGCTCGTTGGCTAAATCGGCAAGAGAAACGACCTCCGCCGTGGCAAGCGAGGAGTCCGCTGGCACCACGGCCATCAACTCGTCTTGCACCAACGGTCGCGACGCCATGCCGGCGCCGCGTGGCTCACGCGGGATAAAGCCCAGGTCGCAGCGGCCTTCCGCCACCCATTGCTCAATCTCGGAGTAATCACCCATCAGCAGCTCGTAATCGACATCCGGATGATCGGCGCGAAAGCGCGCGATCACCGGCGGCAGTACATGAGTCGCCACGCTCGAAAACGTACCGATACGGATCTTGCCGCGCATGAGCCCTCGCATCTCGTCCACGCGTCGCTGCAGGCGGCCAAACTCTTCGCATAACGCCTCGACTGCCGGCATGACCTGCCGCCCGTCGGCAGAAAGCACCACGCCCTCGCGGCTGCGATCAAGCAACTTAAAACCCCAGTCTGCCTCAAGGTCGCCCACCATGTGGCTCACGCCCGACTGCGAATAGCTCAGCCGCTCTGCAGCACGCGTAAAGCTGCCGGCACGCACCGTCTCGAGCAGCACTTGCATCTTTTGGATATTGGTCTCCACGGCACGTCCCCACCCTTGCATGAGTTTTTGTCATGTTTTCCATGCATTATATTCGCTTTTCTTCTAAAGCCAGTTCACCCATAGTGAACATGTTCGGATATAGGGGGGATGTCAGCGCATGAACAACGGACTGTTTACATACTTAGCAGCATTGCTATTGTTTGGCTCCAACGGCATCATCGCCGCCGCCATCGCGCTGCCGAGCTCCGATATCGTGCTGCTGCGCACGTTTTTGGGAGCCCTCTCGCTTGTAACCATCCTCGCCACTACCCAACACCATAAGTTGCAGGCGCCATCTCGTCCCCGCGAAGCCGCGGCTCTCCTCCTCTCGGGAGCTGCGCTGGGCGCCAGCTGGATTTTTCTGTTCCGCGCCTACCAGACGATCGGCGTCGGCGTATCCTCGCTGCTGTACTACTGCGGCCCCATCATTGTCATGGCGCTCTCCCCGCTCATCTTTGGCGAAAAGCTGGCCGGCGGCAAAATCGCCGGCTTTGTCGCCGTTGCTTGTGGTGCTTTTCTCATTGCAGCGCAAGGTCTAGGCGGCAATATGCCCATTGCGGGTATCGTCTGCGGTATCGCCTCGGCATTTTGCTATGCGCTGATGGTCATCGCTAGCAAGGGTGCGCCACACATCGAAGGCCTCGAGAACTCCACGCTCCAGGTGAGCGCCGCCTTTGTGACCGCGCTGGTCCTCACGCTCATCACGCAAGGCGCTCCCTCATTCCTGTCCGCCGGCGTCGCCGCCAGTATTGATTGGCGCGCCGTCGTCATGCTCGGCGTCGTCAACACCGGCATCGGTTGCCTGCTCTACTTTAGCGCTGTCGCCAAGCTGCCCGTCCAGACCGTCGCGGTCGTCGGCTACCTCGAGCCGCTTTCGGCCGTCGTGTTCTCGGCCGTCCTTTTAGGCGAAGCCATAACACCGGTCCGCCTGATGGGCGCCGCGCTTATCATCGGCGGCGCGATTTTTTGCGAACTCGCTGGCAAGCGCGCAAGCGCCAAGGCCGGTATCGCCCAGACAGTACGCGCTTAAAAGCCCCTGTTTTGAAATGCTACCTGCGTACATGAATAATCCCCAGATGGGGATTATTGTCTAAAACACCCCGATGTGCCAAACTGCTCTTATATGTATAAAGATGGCATAAAGGTCCACTGCTCTTTGCAGAGACCAGATGTCTAAGGGAGTCCACGTGGCACACAACAAGCTGGAGGCAAGCCTCCAAGGCCAGCACGGGCAGGGCGGGCATGGAGCCATCCCCCTTTCCGCTGGAATGCTGCTCGTAACGCTCGGCGTCGTCTACGGAGACATCGGCACGAGCCCCATGTACACCATGAAATCAATCGTCGCCAACAACGGCGGCATCGGTACCGTCAGCGAGGACATGATCCTGGGCGCGCTTTCGCTCGTCATCTGGACCATGACGCTCGTGACCACGGTCAAGTACGTGGTAATCGCCATGAAGGCCGACAACCACAACGAAGGCGGCATCTTCGCCCTGTTCAGCCTCGTACGCAAGGTGGCACCATGGCTGATTCTGCCCGCCATGATCGGCGGCGCGGCGCTGCTCGCCGACGGCATCCTCACCCCCGCGGTCACGGTCACCACGGCCATTGAGGGCCTGCGCACCATCGAGTGGGGTCACGCGCTTTTGGGTGACGGGCAAACCAACGTCATCATTATTACCATCATCATTATCTGCGGCCTATTTGCCATGCAGCGCGCCGGCACCTCGTCAATCGGCAAGCTGTTCGGCCCGCTCATGACGCTGTGGTTCCTGTTCCTGGCAGGCGCCGGTCTGTTCAACATGCTCGGCAACCTGTCCATCTTGCGCGCGCTCAACCCCATCCGCGGCATTATGTTCCTGTTCTCGCCCATCAACCATTCGGGCATTATGGTGCTCGGCTTTGTCTTCCTGTCGACAACCGGTGCCGAGGCACTCTACTCGGACATGGGCCACGTGGGCAAGGCAAACATCTATGCATCCTGGCCATTTGTTAAGGCGGCCCTCATCCTTAACTATCTGGGTCAGGGCGCTTGGCTGCTCGCCAATAACTCCAACCCCCAGATGCTCGCGATGGATATCGTCAACCCGTTCTATATGATGCTCCCCGAGCCCCTACGCCCCTTTGCCATCGTGCTTTCGGCCGTGGCGGCCATCATCGCCTCACAGGCGCTCATCACCGGCTCGTTCTCGCTGGTATCCGAGGCAACGCGCCTCAACCTTATGCCGCACCTGCGCATCCACTACCCCAGCGACACCAAGGGCCAGCTCTATATTCCGCTCGTCAATAACATCATGTGGGTCGGCTGCATCTTCATCGTGCTGCTGTTCCAAAACTCCGAGCGCATGGAGAGTGCCTACGGCCTCGCCATTACCGTGACCATGCTTATGACCACCACGCTTTTGACGAGCTATATCGCCGGCATTCTCAAGCACAAGCTGGGCGCCTGCGTCTTCGCCCTGCTCTTCGGCGCCATTGAGCTGTGCTTTTTCGCCTCGTGCCTCACCATGTTCTTTGACGGCGGCTATGTGATGATCTTCTTGGCCGCACTGCTGTTTGGCCTTATGTATGTGTGGCGTCGCGGCACCGCCATCGAGCGCACGCAGACGATCCTGCTGCCCGTCTCCAAGTACATTGACCAGCTCAATCGCCTGCGCAACGACGAGACCTACCCCGTGCTCGCCGACAATCTGGTGTTCCTCACCAACAGCCCCGATCCGCTCACGCTCGACCGCGACGTGCTCTATTCCATCCTGGACAAACATCCCAAGCGCGCCAAGGCATACTGGTTCATCAACGTGCACGTTACCGATGAACCCTATACGCACGAGTATTCCGTCGAGACCTTTGGCACGGACTTTTTGTTCCGCGTGCGCCTGGACTTGGGCTTTAAGGTCAACCAGCGCGTTAATGCCTACCTGCGCCAAATCGTTGGCGACTTGATGGCATCGGGCGAGCTGCCGCCGCAACATCACACCTACTCCATCTACGAGACGCGCGGCAACGTAGGTGACTTCCGCTTTTGCATGCTGCGCAAGATGCTTGCCCCCGAAACGGACATCAACCGCAATGACCACCGCGTGATGGCCATCAAGTACGCCGTCCGCCGCGCCTGCGGAAGCCCGGCACGCTGGTACGGTCTCGAGAACTCGGCCATCATCATTGAGTACGTACCGCTCTTTGCCCGCATGCGCCCGGCCGTCAAACTTGTGCGCACCCAGGTGCCGCTCGAGGTTCAGATCGAAGAGGCCGAGGAAATGGAGGTCGACATCTTCTCGGACGACTTGGTCAACGGCAACGAGGCCGGTAGGGACATGAACGTCGATCCCACCGAATTGCTCGAGAGCGTCGCCGATACGCCCGAACAGCAACTGCTCGACGGCCTCGAGAGCGCCCAGCTCAACGACGCCAACTTCTAGCGACGTCGCGCATCAACGACAGCGCCCCTGCACCTCACAGGAGATGCAGGGGCGCTTTGCATTTCAGTAAAGCCCTCGGCTACGAACGACGCGGCTCGGGAACCACAAGCCTATCGGGGCTCGCGCCCTCGGCATCCATCAGGCTCACGTAGCGAATCGACGGATCCTCATACATCGCGTAGTAATAATTGCCCGTGCGCGCGCTAAAGCATCCGGTATAGATAGTCTTCTCGAACTTGCCATCGCCCATCCTGGACGCCCCCTCAATCATCACCACGCCCTCGAGTGAACGGAACATGCGGACGACGTTTTCGGTCTCGCTCTCCTTTTGCGGGTAATTGGCATTGAGGTACGCCGCCTTTACAAAACGGCTCGGCGAATAGCAGTCGCCGGGAATACCGCGCATGCCGGCACCCGCGCCATAGGGCTTGAGCTCGGCGCCACGCCATGTCGCCGTCTGCGGAAAATCGCTTGTGGCCGTGATATAGGTGCGCAGGTTTTCCATATGCCACGGGAAGGTGGGCTGATTGGCAAGGGTGTCGACCGGATCGTCGTATACATGCAGGCCGTCAGCCATCATCTCGACCACGATGCTGCGCTGGCTGTCGCCAATAATCCAATGGAGCAGCGACACGCCCAGCCCCTCTCCGGCAGATTTGGCGACAATCACCGTGTCGCGCAGCGCGGCCTCGACCTCATCGACCGTCGAGAACGTCGCTGCCACCCACAGGGGAAACTCATAGGCCGCGATATTGGTCTTGCCGTCGACAGGGTCCTCGGCATACTCGGCATAACCCGGGAAATTGAGACCCGCCACGGCGAGGCCCGCATCGTTGCCGCAGTCGAAGAACATAGGGTAGTTCTTGTAATCGATGCACATACCGATCACCGCGTGTGCCGCTGTCGTGTCGTCGATAAACGAATACGGAATGTGAAACCCGCGCGGCATCACGCGAACCTGTTGGCCGTAGTCAAAGCTCCAGTCGAGGTTGCGGCCCAGATACATGTTGCCGGAATTATCGGTAAATCGAATGCTCGTACACATAGCGCCTCCTAGCTTTACGTTCTTGCTAAGTTCATTGTCACCAAACAAAAAGGCGCTAAACACAAAAGCCCGGACATGACAACAATGTCACGCCCGGACCAAAAACGACGAAGTGCGGTGCTGTGGTCCCCTTAGACCAACTTTCCAAGACAGTGGTCGATCATATGCTGGACCATCTGCGCCTCAAAGCCGACAAAGTCCTGCTTGCGCTCGCGCATCTTGCCGTCGACGATCTGGTCAAAGGCAACCTTGCACTTGATATAGCGCGTGGACTTGGTGACCTCCTCGTGCGTCAGGCAGCTCTCCTCCATCTTGCTGGCGCCCAGGCCAAACACCAGACGGGGGTTGTAGAGCACGTGGGGCTCGCCGGCGTCGTCCAGGTAGACGCAGACCTTCTTGGTAACGCCAATCTGGTTAGCGGCAAGGCAGCCGGCATCGTCGAGCGACTTGATGGTATCGATCAGGTCCTGAGCAACCGACTCGTCCTCGACGGTCGCAACCTCGCAACGCTGGGACAGGATAGCCTCGTCGTGGCAAAGCTCTTTAATCATACGTTCCTCCATAGGGGTCGTTGTAACCGCTTAAGTATACGGTACCCACACATTTTCATGCGATAAATACCGTCCGTCTGTTACAAAGCGCCGAACATCAACATGCGAGGAACAGCAAGGTCGTAAAGACGATATAGTAAGTGAGTTCGTGTCAATCGGCCTAAACTCGGGGCCGAACAAGGAAAGGGTATGCATGGACGAACTTTTTCACGTCAGTGAGCGCAAGTCCACAATCGGGACCGAACTTCGCGCTGGACTGACAACATTCCTGGCGATGGCCTACATCATCGCCGTCAACCCCGCAGTGCTCTCGGGCGCTGGCATTGATGCGGGAGCGCTCGCCTGCGCCACCTGCCTGGGCGCCGGCATCATGACCATCTGCATGGGCATCTTCGCAAACCGCCCGCTCGCCTGCGCTTCAGGCCTGGGCATCAACGCCATGATCGCGGGCATCACCACCACCATGTGCGGCGGTGACTGGCACGTCGCCATGAGCGTTATCTTCCTCGAGGGTATCGTCATCTTGCTGCTCGTCCTTTGCGGCCTGCGCGAGGCCATCATGGACGCCATCCCCGTGGTCCTGCGCCACGCCATCTCGGTGGGTCTGGGCCTGTTTATCGCCATGATCGGCCTGTGCGACGCCGGCATCATCACCGCTGGCGCCGGTACGCTCGTCGGCCTGGGCGACATCGCCTCCCCCACCTTTATCGTCGGCATCATCTCCATCGTCGTGACGGTTGCCCTGGCTTCCCGCAACGTGCCGGGCTCGCTGCTCATCGGCATCATCGTCGCCGTTATCGCCGGAATCCCGCTGGGCGTCACCCATGCGCCCGAGGGCCTCATCGCACCGCTCGACTTCTCGACCTTCGGCGCCCCGTTTGCCAGCACTGCCGACGGCAACCTTGCCATCGTGAAGGTCCTGACCGACCCGATGCTGCTCGTCGTTGCCTTCTCGCTGCTCATGAGCGACTTCTTCGACACCATGGGCACCGCGATGGCCGTCGCCAAGCAGGGCGAGTTCTTGACCGAGGACGGCAATGTCGAGGACATCCGTCCCATCCTGGTCGTCGACTCCGTGGCCGCTGCTGCCGGTGGCTTTATGGGCGTCTCCTCCATCACCACTTTCGTCGAGTCCACGTCCGGCGCTGCCGACGGTGGCCGCACGGGTCTCACCTCCGTCACCACCGGCGTGCTGTTCATCCTCGCCGCGTTCTTCTCCCCCATCGTCACCATCGTTTCCAGCGCCGCCACCTGCGGTGCTCTGGTCTACGTCGGCTACCTCATGATGAGCGAGGCCTCCGAGATCGACTGGTCCGACGTGTCGCAAGGTTTCCCGGCGTTCATGATTGTCGCCGGCGTGCCCTTCACTTACTCCATCTCTGCCGGCATTGGCCTGGGCTTTATCGCCTACGTGATCGTCGCGCTCTTTAAGGGCGAGGCCTCCAAGATCAAGCCGCTCATGTGGATCGCAGCCCTCGCCTTCCTCGTCTACTTCTTTGTAGCGTAGGCGCAAGATTCGCAATACCAAACAGCAAAGCGCGGAGTCGCATCGAGCGGCTCCGCGCTTTGCTTTTAAAGCCAGGCACCACACGGACGCGCGATGTATTGCTTCGCAAGTTTTGGACGTTTTGCTCTCCAAACGGCACTACCGACGGCTACATCCTGCAGATATGCTGGATATAACCGCATAGGCCCTATGAGGATGGGAGTAACCATGGCCGCCTTGTTCACGACCCCCAAGCGCAATGACAAAACCTCTGGAGCCCATTTTGTCGAGCCCGACCTGCGCCGTCGCACGCTGCTCGCACACGGCAGCTGGCGCCGCGTGACGCGCCGCATCGTTGTAGGCGCCGTATGCGCGCTTACGGTAAGCTCGCTGCTCATGCCGAGCATCTCGCTCGCAGCCGAGTGGGTGGACGTTGGCGGCGTCCGCCACGAAGCGGCCGCGGGCCCCACGGGAGACGCCGCCGGTACCTGGTCATGGGACGGCGCCGACGACATGAAGCTCAACGGCTATAACGGCGGCGCGATCGAGGCAGCGGGCAAGCTCAACGTGAGCTACGAGGGCAACAACACCGTCACTAACGACGACGGCCGCGGCATCAAGGTTAAGGATGGCGCGAACGAGAACGCCGAGCTTAATATTCAGGGCGACGCGTCCAGCACGCTCAACGTGACATCTTCTCGTGACGCCATCACTTCCGTCGGCAACATCAACATCGACGGCGCTGGCACTGTCAACGCCACGAGCACCGAGCACGATGCCATCGATGCCGGGGGCGATGTCACCATCAAGGGCTCGGGAAACGTTAACGCCACGGGCGATTCGGATGGCATCAGGGCCGACGGCAACATCACGATCGACAACAGCGGAACCGTCACCGCCAAGGCCACCGAGGATCAGGGTATCGATGCTAACGAGAACCTCATCATAAAGGGCGGCGGCAAGGTAGAGGCAAGCTCTATCGAGGACAATGCGATTTGGGCCGACGGCAGTATCGAGATCTCGGGTGGCAGCCAGGTCAAGGCAAGCTCCAAGGAAGACGCCGCCATCGACGGTAAAAACAGCCTCACGGTCACGAACGCTTCCCTCAACGCAAGTGGCGTTGGGTATGGCATCTATGTCTACAAGGGCATCACGCTCGATGGCGCGACCGCGACGGTCCGCGCAAGCTCAGATGGCGGGGAAGTCAGCGCACTCTTCACCGATGAGGACGACATCGTCATCAAGAACGGCTCGACTGTGGATGCGCTCGCAGAAGGCAGGTTCTCGGTTGCAATCTCCACCAGTAATTTCTACTCCGGCGAAGCGGGTGGCCATATCTACATCAGCGACTCCGTTGTCAAGGCCATAGCCCGCTATGCCGAGACCGGCGGCGACGGCCCCGACCACTACAGTGGAGACCAAAACGACGAAATCATCCCTGAGTCCGAGGGCCTGAACATCGGCATCTTCGCGCAGACCAGCGAGGGCATCACGCCCGCGACCATCTCGATCGTCCGCAGCAGGGTCACGGCCGAGGGAGACACGGCGGTAATCTTCGCCCTTGCCATGAGCGCGGATGGCAAGGCGATCGGCACCATCGAAATCGAAGGAGCCACCATCCAGACGCCTGAAGGCGGCAAGGTCATTGACTATCGCAACAAGGAAGAACTCAGCGACGGCATCGTCTACGAGGCGGGTCAAACCATCGGCACGGGCGACGCCGTGATCGACTCCCCCTACAACGAAGCAGTCGCCAAGCACACGCTCATCGCGCCTCCCGAGGAGACCAAACCCGAGGAAAAGCCCGGCGAGACCAAGCCGGGTTCCAAGTCCGAGGGCGCGAAGACGATCAAGACCGTTGCAGTTGCAGCCACGGGAGCCAAGACCGCCGGCAAACTCGCGGCAACCGGCGACGCCTCGAGCGCAGCCATCATAGCGACCGCCCTTGTAGGAACGGCCGCTATCGTCACAGGCGCCCTGGCGAGTCGCAAACGCTCGTAAACACTTTTTCGCACAGGACGGGTGGATCGCGGCTCTTGCCTTCCCCGTCTACTTCTTCGTAGCGTAAGGGCAAGGCTGCAAAAGCTGAACAATAAAGCGCGGAGTCGCCATGCGGCCCCGCGCTTTTCTTTTAGCGTCGGTCCCTGCGCCGGCGTGCGGCCTATTTCTCCCCCATTTTGGCCATTTTGCCCTCCAAACGGCACTACCGCCGGCAACATCCAGCAGATACGCTGAATCTAGTCGTATAGGCCCTATGAGAACGGGAGCAACCATGGCAGCCTTGTTCACGACCCCCAAACGCAATGACACTACCGCCGGAACCCATGTTGCCGAACCCGACGTTCGCCGTCGCATAGGACTCGCGCACGGCAGCTGGCGCCGCGTGACGCGCCGCATCGTCGCGGGCGCCGTGTGCGCGCTCACGGTGAGCTCGCTGCTCATGCCGAGCGTCTCGCTCGCAGCGGAATGGGTCAAGGTCGGCGGCAACAAGTACAACACCGCGGCGAGCGACGAGGCCGGTACCTGGTCGTGGGACGGCGCCGACGACTTGAAGCTCAACAACTATAACGGCGGCGAGATCCAGGCCGCAGGCAAGCTCAACGTGAATTACTCGGGAACCAACATCGTCACTGCCGAATGGATCGAAAGCATCAACGTTTCTCATGGCACTAACGAGAATGCCGAGCTCAATATCCAAGGCGACGCGGGCAGCACGCTCAGCGTGACATCTACTGAGGACGCTATCCTCTCCACGGGTAATATCAACATCGACGGAGCCGGATCCGTCAACGCCACGAGCACTGGGTTTGATGCCATCAATGCCGGGGGTGATCTCGCTATCAAAGGTTCGGGCAACGTCAACGCCACGGGTGCATCGGATGGCATCAGGGCAAACGGCAATATCACGATTGACGACAGCGGAGCCGTCACCGCCAGGGCTACCGAGGACAAGGGTATTGGAACCGACAAGAACCTCACCATCAAGGGTGGCGGGACGGTCGAGGCAAGCTCAGCTGATGGTGAGGCCCTTTGGAGCGGCGGCAATATCAACATCTCGGACGGCAGCCAGGTCAAGGCAAGCTCCGAGAAAGACGCTGCCGTCGAGGCCAAGGGCAGCCTCGCAGCCACAAACGCCTCCCTCAACGTAAACGGTGTTGAATATGGCGTCTATGCCCACAAGGGCATCACCCTCGATCATGCAAACGTGACGGTCCGTGCAGGTAAAGGCAGATACGGTGGCGCCATCGCCCTCTTCACCTACCAGGACGACATCGTCGTCAAGAACGGCTCCACCGTGGACGCGTTTGCGGAAGGCGAGGTTTCGGCTGCATTCTCCACCAGAAACGATCGACCCAACGAGAAGGGTGGCCACATCTACATCAGCGACTCCGTTGTCAAGGCCATAGCCCGCTATGTCGAGAACGGCGACGGCCCCATCCCCTACAGCGAAAACCAAGATGGCGAGACGAGGCGCGAACCCCAAGGCGAGAACATCGGCATCATCGCCCAGACCAGCGAGGGCGTCACACCCGCAGTCATCTCGATCATCCGCAGCAAGGTAACGGTCGAAGGAGATACAGCGGCAATCTTTGCCCGTGCCATGAGCGCTGACGGCAAGACAATCGGCACCATCAAGATTGAGAACGCCGCCATCCAGACGCCCGAAGGCGGCAAGGTCATTGACTATCGCAAGCTCCGTGACGGCATCTACGAAGCAGGCCAAGCCATCGGCACGGGCGACGCCACGGTCGACTCCCTCTATATCAAAGCAGTCGCCAAAAGCACGACCATCGCACCTCCCGAGGTAGCCAAGCCGGAAGACCCCAAGCCCGACGAGACCAAGCCCGCAGAAAGCAAGCCCGCGGAGTCCAAGCAGAACCCCAAGCCTGAGTGCTCAAAGCCGACCAAGGCCGTTGCGGCTTCAATCACGAAAGCCAAGACTACCGGCGTGCTCGCGGCAACCGGCGACACCTCGGGTGCGGCCATCGTGGCAACCGTCCTTGCGGGAACAGCCGCTATCGCCGCAGGCACCATGGCGAGCCGCAAGCGCTCTTAGACGCCTCTGCGCACATGGCAGCTCCCGCGAAGGCCCCGAGTCCCAGCACCGTTTAACAACGCCACCGCCGAGCTCCCCTCCGGCGGTGGCGTTTTCCATATGCGTCCGCAGGGTATGCACGAGATTGTCTTTGGTCTAGCCCAACCTGCATGAGCCGGCGTGCGACAATGGGGGCCGTCGATATCACAACGCCGAGAGAAGCCCGTCATGGAAGCGCATCAAAAGCAGATAACCGTTCATGCACAGCATGCCGAAAGCGCACCAGTCATCTATCTTCCCGTGGTCATGGGCGACGGCACGGAGGTTTATGAACGCTGCCGAGAGCTCAACTGCCCGCCCTTCACGCTTGTCGGCATTGGCAGCCTCAACTGGAATCGCGAGCTGAGCCCCTGGGTATGCGACGGTACCGTGCGCGATGCCGAGCCCTTTGGTGGACAGGCCGCTGGTTTTCTTGACGAGTTGTTGAAGCAGATAATCCCAGAGGCCGAATCATCGCTCCCGCAACCGCCCACCTGGCGCGGCGTTGCCGGCTACTCGTTGGCGGGTCTTTTTGCACTGTGGGCACTTTGGCAAACAGATGTCTTTGAGCGCGCGGCGAGTGCATCGGGGTCGCTGTGGTTCCCCGGCTTTATCGACTACGCGCGCGAGCGCACGATGACAGCTACGCCCGACGCCGTCTATCTGTCACTCGGCAAAAAGGAAACCAAGACGCCCAACCGCATGATGCGGCACGTACTCGACGATACGCGCGCGATGGAAGAGCTGTTTATCGAGCGTGACATTCCAACAACGCTGGAGCTCAACCCCGGCAATCACTTTACCCAAACTGACCTGCGCATGGCACGCGGCATCCACTGGATACTGACGCATTAAAAATGGCATCCACGCGTACATACGCATGGACGCCATTTTTAATTTGGCTGAACGCAGCTGCTATTCAGCAGTCTCCTCAAGCTCGGAAGTATCGAACTCAAAGTCGTTACCGGGCAGGATGGCGTTGAGCACAATGCCCACCAGCGAGCCCACGGCAAGGCCCGAAAGCGAAATCGTCACGCCGCCCAGCTCCAGCACGATGGCACCGGCGGTACTGTAGGCAATGCCGAGCGAAAGCACGAGCACCAGAGCCGCCACCAGCACGTTGCGGTTGTTCTGGAAATCAACCTGGTTCTCGATGAGGTTGCGGACGCCCACGGCACTGATCATGCCGTAGAGCACGAGCGACACACCGCCGATAACGCACGCCGGCATGGCGGCAATCACCGCAGCAAACTTGGGGCAGAACGAAAGCACAATGGCGCAGCAGGCGGCAATGCGAATCACTCGCGGGTCGAACACACGCGTCAAGGCAAGCACGCCGGTGTTCTCGCCATACGTCGTATTGGCGGGGGCGCCAAAGAGCGATGCCAAGATGGTCGCCAGACCATCGCCGAGCAGGGTACGGTGCAGACCGGGATCGGCAATGTAATTGCGTTCGCAGGTAGAGCCAATGGCGGAGATATCGCCGATATGCTCGATCATAGTTGCAAAGGCCAGCGGCATGATGGTGATGATGGCCGTCGTGGCAAGACCGCTATCGAACTGCGGTCCAAAGAGCGCAAACACGGTGTTGTCCCACACGACGGGCAAGCCAACCCAGGGGGCGGCTGCGACGCCAGAGAAGTCGACCTCGCCCAGCGCGGCCGCAACGGCATAGCTCACCACAACGCCCAGCAAAATCGGCACGATCTTGACCATGCCGCGCCCCCAAATATTGCAGATGACGATCACGGCCACAGCGACAACGGCAACAAGCCAATTGGTCTGGCAGTTGGCGATAGCAGAGCTTGCCAAGATCAGGCCGATGGAAATGACGATGGGGCCGGTCACCACCGGCGGGAAGAAGCGCATGACGCGCTTGGCGCCAAATGCGCGGAACAGCGCTGCCAGCACCGGATAGAGCAGGCCGGCGCAGGCAACGCCCAGACAAGCGTAGGGCAAAAGCTCGGCCTCGCCGTTGGGCGCAATGGCGGCATAACCCGCGATAAAGGCAAACGACGAGCCCAGGAACGCGGGCACCTTACCGCGCGATAGAAAGTGGAACAGCAGTGTGCCGATGCCGGCGAACAGAAGCGTCGTCGAAACGGAAAGGCCGGTGAGCACGGGCACGAGCACCGTGGCTCCGAACATCGCAAACATGTGTTGCAAACCCAACACGAACATGCGCGGGCGGCCGAGCGACGATGCATCGTAGATGGCATCGGTGACGGCGGGCGTCGAGGATTGGGACATGGAAGTCCTTTCACGATGGAAGGGCGATCAGGCATATCGGATAACCTGCCCGAACGATACGATCCGAACCATTGTACGCGATACGCAATGCCTCGCACGCGCCGCCACCTGCAAACGGTATCGTTACTTCCAAACGCGCTCGGCAATGCGCTTGACCAGAGCGATCTTTGCCCATTGCTCATCCTCGGTCAGCTTGTTGCCAATCTCGCAGCTGGCAAAGCCGCACTGGGGCGACAGGTACAGGTTCTCGAGCGGCACGTACTTTGCGGCTTCGCGGATGCGCTCGACGATGGCGTCCTCGTTCTCGAGCTCTGCCGCCTTGGTGGTTACCAAGCCCAGCACGACCTTCTTGCCGGGAGCGACGTACTTGAGCGGCTCAAAGCCGCCGGCGCGCGGCGTGTCGAACTCCAGATAGAACGCATCGACATTCTCATGTGCGAACAGGTACGGCGCGATGGGATCGTAGCCGCCCTCAAAGGCATAGGTGGAGTGGTAGTTGCCGCGGCACACGTGCGTGTTGACAACCAGATCGTCGGGCTTGCCCTCGATGGCGGCGTTGTTGAGCGCCACGCCCAGCTCGCTTACCTTTTGCAGGTCGACCGGGCTCATGCCGGTTTTGGCAACAAAATCGGTATCGCAGTAGATGCCCCAGGTGCAGTCATCAAACTGGATGTTGCGGCAGCCTGCTGCGTACAGGTCGGCGATCACCGTACGATAAGCGGCTGCAATGGCGTCGGCAAGTTCCTCATCGGTCTTATAGACAGCGCGCAGGCTCTCCTGCTGGCCGTCGCAGCGATCGAGCGTGACCTCAGAGAACGTCTGGATCGGCGCCGGAATGGTCTGGCGTGCGACCTGGCCCTCCCCCTCAAGCGCCTTGACGAACTTAAAATGCTCGACGAACGGGTGGTTCTCGCCGCTGATGGGGCCGGTCACCACCGCGGTATCTGCCGTGGTCTCCTCATCGTGGAACATATAGCCCGTACGCGAAACGCGGCGCTCAATGCCGTTAAGGCCCCACATAAAATCGAGGTGCCAGTAGCTGCGGCGGTATTCGCCATCGGTAATTACCTGTAAGCCGGCTGCCTTCTGCTTGGCCACCAAATCGCAAATGGCCTCATCCTCGACGGCCTTAAGGCCGGCGGCGTCGAGCGTGCCCGCGGCATAGGCGGCACGTGCATCCTTAACAGCCTGGGGACGAAGAAAGCTGCCGACGATATCGGCGCGAAACGGCGCGTTCGGTTGAATCAAGGTGCTCATAGATATCTCCCTTTGCATTGGTTGCTTTACTGGGACAGAGTATGAGCGCTCATATGGCTATCGTAAAATATACGTTTATAACAGTTTGATATAGATGCTTCCTATATCAAATGAGACTGCCGCAAAGAGATTTGACCCGTGCAGAACGCAGCAATCTAGATGTGCTGACGGATCGCGTCGATATAGGCCTGCCCATAGCGCGTGAGCGTCGTATTTTTGCGCGTGATAATGCCGATCTCCATGTATTCGTCCACATCGAGCGGAATCGAGATGATACCGGGGCCGTTAAGTTCATGGCTGATCACGCCC
This sequence comes from uncultured Collinsella sp., assembly GCA_958453935.1. Taxonomy (GTDB): domain Bacteria; phylum Actinomycetota; class Coriobacteriia; order Coriobacteriales; family Coriobacteriaceae; genus Collinsella. The sequence continues at coordinate 18,425 of CAUDZT010000011.1, forward strand.
GAACACACCGTGTAACCGTTAAGGCCCATGGCCAGGTTGAACAACGTCGCACGGTCACGCACGCGGATATTCTTGCGACGCTCAAAAGTCGAGGTCAGTTCCTCGGAATAGTAAAACGAGTTATAGCTGCCCTGCTCGTAGGACAGGAACGGGTAGTCTTCCAAGTCCTCAAGCGTCACGCTCGAGCGGCCCGCCAGCGGATGGTCTGCGCACACGAAGACATGCGGCGTGGCGCAGAAGAGCCCCTCGAATACGAGCTCGTTGGCGGCAAGCATGCGCTCGATAACCTCGCGGTTATGCTCGGATAAGTACAGGATGCCCAGTTCGCTTTTCATATGCGCGACATCCTCGATAATCTCGTGAGTCTGCTCCTCGCGCAGGGTGAAGTCGTAACGCGCGGCATCGAACTCGCGGATCACGTCAACAAACGCGTTAACGGCAAAGGAATAATGCTGGCAGCTCACGCTAAAGTGCGGCACCTGCTCGGATGTGCCCTTGTACTTGCCCTCGAGCAGGTCGGCCTGGTCGAGCACCTGGCGCGCGTAGCCCAAGAAGGTCTCGCCTTCCTCGGACACAATGACGCCCTTGTTGGTGCGCTCAAAGATATGCACACCCATCTCGTTTTCGAGATCGCGGATCGATGCGGTAATCGAAGGCTGCGACACAAAGAGCCGGCGCGAGGCCTCGGTAATGCTGCCGCATTCGGCAACTTTGACGACATATCTGAGCTGCTGGAGCTTCATGGCTGTCTCCTTAGCTGTTCGTGAGATTCGCGTCGGCAGTACCCGGCAGGCGCATAAACGACGGCATCTCCCCCGTCGCGGCGCAGGCGGCGATCTGATGTAGAGCCCCGGCGACCGCATCGTCTGCCGCAGTGCCGACATGCCAGCGCGCTGCCGCCGTGACGGCCTCGTTGGCATTGGCGACTGCAACGGAGTTGGGAACGGCATCGATCATGGGCAAATCATTATCAGAATCACCGAATACGGCCACCTCGTCGGGCGTCAAGCCCAAAGCACGCGCCAGCTCCAGCGCAGCGCAGCCCTTGTCCCAACCAGCCGGAAGGATGTCGAACAGACGCACTCGGTTGTTGGGAAACACAAGCGAGAGTTCCGGCACCTCAGCGGCAACGCGCTCGCGTAGCTCCGCGAGCTCCTCACGCGAACGGGCACTCCAGATATTCGCCTTAAACACCGGCGCGTCATCGACGACGGGACGGCACGGGGCCTCTTCGCCTTTGAGCCACGCGTTGCCGCCCGACTCCATGGCGCGACGAACGCGCTCAGGATTGCTCGTCACGCAATAGGCATCGTTGCCCCAAAAGTCATCGCCCAGGCTGTAGACTTTTAGAAATGTATCGTCGGTCTCTTGCTCGAGGTAATCGGCCAGACGCATCAGAGCATCGTTGTCGGTCGCACGCGAAGCGACTACTTCGCCGTCGACAAACATCACCTGGCCGTTACAGAACGCACCGGTCGAAAAACACTCGGAACAATTTTTGAACATCCAACCCATCGCGGACGGCTGACGACCCGAAACCGGGCCAAAGTGCAGACCCGCCGCCTGCATGGCATGAATGCCCTCAATGGCGTAGTCGCTGGCTCCGTCATGCCCAGCCGGAATCAGCGTATCGTCCATATCGGTCAGCACAAGTTTGATCATAGAGTCCCCCGTCATTTTCACCGTAACCATTGTAACGACCTGCCAATAAGGGACAGGTTCATTTTGGCAGGTTTTATCTGGGAAAATGTAACGCCCCAGTCGCCACCTGCCAAAATAAACCTGTCCCTTTTTAGCAGGTGCGCTAGTATAGGGAACAACAGATTCGCTGCGGGAGTGCCGGCGGTGCAAACCACAAGGCTGAGAGGGCATGGGGCCCAATCCTTTGAACCTGTCAGTTAATGCTGGCGTAGGGAGCATGCCGCCTTTACAGGGGCGCTGTCTATGCACAGCGCCCCTTTTCTATGCCAAGGAGGCATGTGCAGTGATCGATTCGAAACAGCTCAAGCAACAAGTGATCAAGGCCGTGGAGGAGATTCGCGCCACCAATCCGATGGCCGGCTCCATCACCAACACGGTGACGATCGACTTTGTCGCCAACGCACAGCTCGCCGTGGGCGGATCGGCCGCCATGGTCTATCTGCCCGACGAGGGCGAGGCGCTCGTTGCCGGCGGCGGCGCCATCTATCTCAACATGGGCACACTCTTCCCCATCTACGAGCAGACGATTCCCCGCGCGGCCAAGGCGGCACACGACGCCGGCAAGCCCTGGGTGCTCGATCCGGTTGGCCTGGGCATCGGTAGCCTGCGCACCCAGCTGGTAAACGAGCTCAAGCAGTACAAACCCGCCATCGTGCGCGGCAACGCCTCCGAGATTATCGCGCTCGCCGGCCTGTGGGGTCTTGAGGGCGAGGCGGCTGATCTGAGCCGCGTACGCGGTGTCGACACCACCGACACGGTCGACGCCGCCCGCGATGCCGCCGTGGCGCTCGCTCGCTACACCGGCGGCGCCGTAGTGGTCTCGGGTGAAGTCGACCTGATCACCGACGGCACGACCGTGGCCAAGTCCCACGGCGGCAGCCCACTCATGTCCAAGATCACCGGCTGTGGTTGCTCACAGGGCGGCGTGCTGGCCGTGTACGCCTGTGCTGCCGATCCGTTTACGGCAGCCATCTGCGGCACCGCCGTCTACAACGTTGCCGGTACGCGTGCCGCTGCTGTCGCCGACGCGCCGGCAAGCTTTAAGGTCGCCTTTATCGACGAGCTCTACCGTGCGACCGCCCAGGACATTGCCGATAACCGACTCGAGCTCGAGGAGGCATAAGCCATGTCCGAGCCCGCAACCAATGCCGGCATGAACACCCTGGTCGCTGTGGCCATTGCCCCATGTGGCACCGGCGACGAGCTGTCTGCCGAGGTCGCCGAAGTCGTGCGCGTCATTCGCGAGAGCGGCCTTCCCAACCGCACCACCTCGATGTTCACCGAGATCGAGGGCGACTGGGACGAGGTCATGCAGGTCGTGCGCGACGCAACCTTTGTGTTGGCGAGCAAGGGCATCCGCACCGAAGTCGTGCTCAAAGCCGATATTCGACCCGGATTTACCGACACCATGACCGGCAAACTCGAGCGCATGGAAGCACAGATCAAAAAGCAGGAGGAAGCACGATGAGCATCCGCGACAACCTTGATATCTCGGCCTATCTGGTACTCGGCCCCGAAAACACGCTCGGGCGCCCCGTGGGCGATGTGGTGGCCCAGGCACTCGATGCCGGCTTTACCTGCATCCAGGTGCGCTCCAAGGTGGCAAGCGCCCGCGAGATCATCGCGCTGACCGGCGACGCCGCGCAGGCAATCGCACAGGCTGGCAAGACCGGTCAGGTCGCTTTGCTGATCGATGACCGCCTTGACTGCGTACTCGCCGCACGCGAGCAGGGCATTGCGGTCGACGGCGTGCACGTGGGCCAGAGCGATATTCCCGTCGAGGTCTGTCGCAAGCTGCTGGGCCCCGACGCCATCGTGGGCCTTTCGGCCCGTTGCGAGGAAATGCTCGAGTACGTCAAGACCGCCGACATGAGTCTGGTCGACTACCTGGGCATCGGCCCGCTCCACGAGACCGAGACCAAGCGCGACTGCGGACGCGCAGCCGATGACTCCATCATCACCAAGAGCTTTGAGGACCTGGCCGCACTCCACGCGGCAAGCCCCGTGCCCATCGTGGTGGGCGGCGGCGTTAAGACGGCCGACTTGCCGCAGCTTAAGGCAACCGGCGTCGACGGCTTCTTTGTGGTGAGCGCTGTCTGCAGCGCCGATGACCCCTACGCCGCGGCCAAGGAGCTCGTCGACACCTGGCAGCAGGCATAGGCATAAGCCGAGCAGCTGATCCGCAGCCTCACATCTTCAGCAATGGAAAGCGCATCCCAGTTTGGACCTCCATTCCGGGATGCGCTTTCCATATAGAGGCTCAACGGGAAACCGCATCCCAGTCTGAACGCATATTCCGGGACGTACTTTCCGAAACCCCACTGTTTGGGAAACTGTAACCCGTTCTGAGCGCTCATTCTGGGACGCGCTTTCCGCCGAGTCCACGGCAGCTTGCCCTACCCCGCTAGATACGCTTCCAACGCCGGCAAGGTCGCCTCCGCATCGCGGCGGCCGATCTGATAGATACGCTCAAGCTCATCGGGCTCGCGGCACAGCGACGGCACCTTCACCGATTCGCTCGGCCGCACCACAAAGATCTCGCCAGCGGCCTCGCGACGCGCCAGGTCGTCGAGCGTGGCGTTATATACCTCGTGCCGGTGCTCAAGCGCCGCAACAAACTCCGGATAGTGACGATACACGCGACGCAGCATAGGCATCACGCTATTGGGCTGCTTTACAAAGCCCGCCGGCTGCGTCAGCACCACCACGTTGCGGTCATAGCCCTGCGCAAACAGCCATGCGCTGGGAATGGAATCGGCAACGCCGCCATCCAGGTACTTGTGCCCCTCAATGGCAACGGGTCGTGTTGCCACGGGAATCGCCGACGACGCCCGGATCCACTCGATATCATGCTCATCACCGTAAGGCAGGTCATGGTAGACGGCCCGCCCCGTCTTAAGATCGGTGCACACGCAGGTAAACCGCATGGGGCAGGCACGATAAGCCTCCAGGTCGATGGGATCGCGCTCGATGGGAACCTCGTGATAGGCAAACTCGGCATTGAACATGTCGCCGGTTCGCAGCCAGCTCGTCACGCTCGCATAGCGCTTGTCGGCGCAATAGGCCTTGTTGTAGCGAATGGCACGGCCGATCTGGCGCGATTTAAAGTTGTAGCCAAACGCCGCGCCCGCCGAGACGCCCACCATATGGTCACAGGTCAGGCCGCACTCCATCCATACGTCGAGCACGCCCGCCGTATACATACCGCGGTAGCCGCCTCCCTCGAGAGCAAGCCCCACCGTGGGCGTCGTATCTGGCTGTGCCATGCGACCATCTCCGTTCCTGCGTTTTAAAACGAAACAAGTATACCCGTCAACATATATCGCCTCAGTCGCATTTTCATCGAACATCGTCGCGTTACCGTTTGGCGAATAATGGCGAATAATGGCCGCCCGCAACATGGGCACCCCTGCATAATTCCATACACTTGTTTATACTACTCAGTAGTTATCAGCAACGAACGTCAGCCGGCAAATAAACCCAACGACGCAGCAAGGCGGGGGCTTGGAAACACGCGAGGCGTTGAGCAACAACGCGTGTGCACAACGAGCTCGCCCGACGCAATCCGCCCCGACCCCAGAAAGCCGCCTACAGCATGGATACCCCCAGCAATTACACCGAGACGCTCGAAAAGACCGTCCGCGACCTTCTCAAGCGTCAGGAGGATCTGGTCAGGACCGCCTTTACCGACCAGCTTACCGGGCTTGGCAACCGCGGCGGCTTTGCCCGTTCCCTCGAGGAGCTCTGGGAGCAGGACACCCCCGTTACCATGGCGTACATCGATATCGACAATCTCAAGCACTGCAACGACGTCTTTGGCCATGACGAGGGCAACCGCTATATTTTGCAGGTAAGCCTCTATCTCAAGCTGTATATGGAGGTGGACGAAGCGGCGTTTCGTCTGGGAGGCGACGAGTTTGCCATCCTGTCTACGATTGCAACCGAGGACGACCTCGCCGAACGTCTGGAACGCTGCCGAACGGTCCTGCTCAAAAACAACGATGCCGAGATGCCTCACTCGTTTAGCTACGGAGTGGCACACGCCGACCCCGCCCTGGGCGAAGCCCCCAATCGCTTGACGAACGATGCCGACCATCGCATGTACGACTACAAGCTACGTCATGCCGTGCACCTTGATCGACGCAATATCGCACAAGCCCACACCGACGACTTCGAAATAAGCGATCGAATTTTCGACGCCCTTTCGATGCTCAACGAAGGCCGCTATTTCTTTATCGAGAACTTGGACAAACATCGAACCCTTTGGTCACAAGGCGCCTTGCGCGATCTTGGTCTTCCTTCGGAGCATATAGACAACTGTCACGATTATTGGAAAACGCGTGTCCATCCCGATGACCTTGAGGCCTATACCAACGACATCGACCAAATCTATGACGGCTCCAAACATCGTCACGTCATGCAGTACCGCGTGCGCAATGCCGCCGGCGATTACATCCTCGGCCGTGCTCGCGGGTTTCGTATCGACGGCGACGGAAATGTCCCCTCGCTCTATGTCGGCGAGCTCGTCAACCACTCGCTTGCCGAGACCGTCGACGCCGCCACGGGTCTCGGAACGCAGCGCACGCTGATCAACGCTATCGATGCCTGCCGTCGCGACCGTTGCGAGACGGGGCTTATAGCAGTGCGCGTTCGCGGCACGGCAAAGCTCAACGAGCTCTACGGGGCCGAGGCCGTCGACAACATGCTCGCCGAATACGCAGGCCGCATGCTGTCGATTACTCGCGGCAGGAGTCGCGTCTTCCGTTCACGCAACGCCCAGTTCGTCGTGCTTAGCAACAATTTGGATCACGAAGCATTCGAGCAACTGATCCAACATCTCAAAGAGGCCGTTTTCGCTCCCGTTCGAATCGCGGGCGACACTATTACCCCCGTCTGTCTTGTCGTTCCGGCCTTTTACGAGCACCTGACCAATCAAACGGCCGCCGTTTTAGGCGAACTCGACCGTCGCATTCGCACGGCCGGCGGGCTTGTTCCCAACGACAGCCTCCCCATACCCGAGGTGGAGCGCAAAAGCGCCATCGCCGAACGCATCGATCCGCTCACGGGTCTCTATCGACCCAGCGAGTTTATGCGCCGCGCCAACGAATTTCTCGAGACAAGGCACAACGGCGCCTGGTGTATCGCCACCGTCGATATGGGGCACATGCGACTGTTCAACGAATGGCACGGACAGGCCGAGGGCGACCGCGTACTCGCCGATGTGGGCACGGTTCTCAAGGACATCGAGAATGCCGCCATGGGCGTCGCAGGGTACTGGGGCCAAGACGATTTTTGCGTACTCATCCCCTTTGAACACGACACCGTCCATCAGATCTATAGCCGCGTTCGCCAGGCCGTGGTCAAGCATGATGACGGCGTGGGCTTCTGGCCGTCCATGGGCGTCTACCCCATCGACTCCAACGAGGAAATCACCATCGATGCGCAGGCCAAGGCCATGTTTACCAATCGGCGCGCAAAAAACGACTTTAAGGAGCGCATTGCCATTTTCCGCCCCGAGGAATACGAGCACGAAATCGCGTTCCACCGCACGCTGACCGAATTCCAGTATGCGCTCTCAAACGGCCGCATTACCTACTACGTGCAGCCCCAGGTCGACATGGAAACCGGCGAGATCATTGGCGCCGAGGCACTCACGCGCTGGATTGACAAGGATGGCTCCCTCATTTCACCCGCTACCTTTATCCCCGCCCTCGAAGAAAGCGGTTTTGTGGTGACGCTCGACAAATACGTTTGGCAGGGCGTTGCCTCGTGGCTGCGTGAGCGCATCGATCGAGGGCTGCGCGTAGTTCCGATCTCGCTCAATGTGTCGCGCGTGGATATCCTTGCCTGCGACGTCGCCAAGCATATGGGGGCGCTTGCCGCCCAATACAACCTACCGCCCGAGCTCATGCGCATCGAGATCACCGAGACGGCTTATACGGGAGAGTCCGAGGCCGTGGATAGGCTGACGGCTGACCTGCACACTCGCGGTTTCTCGACCTACATGGACGATTTTGGCACCGGCCAGTCTACGCTCGCGATGCTCAAGAACGTCAACGTCGACGTCATCAAGCTCGATCGCACGTTTGTGCCCGCCGACCGCGATCAAAGCCGTAGCGCGCAAATCGTTTCATCAATGCTCGAGATGGCACAATCGCTCCATCTGCCCGTTGTAATCGAAGGCGTCGAGACCAAAGAGCAGGCAAACATGTTGCGCCAAATGGGTGCCCGCTACGCTCAGGGCTTCCTCTACTACCGCCCCATGCAGGTGGAGGATTTTGAAGCGCTGCTCGATGGCGGCGGCCGCAACTGATACGCTTACGCGCAAAACACTACCGCCGAAGGGGCGTTTGTCCCCATCGGCTAACTTATTCCCCCAATCCAAACCGAATTGGGAATATGATACAAACCACTGTTGTGCCCAAGGAGGTTATCCATCATGAACGAGCCGTATCGCCTGGGCGAGCAATCAATCATTGCCTATCTTCAGCGACTTGCGAACGGGGTCTCGACCGCCGAGCTCGATGTTGCCGCGCTGCCCACGGAACTGTGCGCCATCGGCGAGCAGTTACAGAAGACATTTGCCATCCTGCAGCAAGAACGCGAGCTGCTTGAGCGCGGCGCCTATATCGATTCACTCACCAATCTTGGCAACCGTGGTGGGCTCGATTGCCATATCGACCAGCTCTGGCGCAAAGGTGTTCCCTTCACCTGCGCCTATATTGACATCGACCACCTCAAGCACTGCAACGATACGTTTGGCCACGCCGAGGGCAATCGCTACATTCTGAGCATCTGCCGCGCGCTTACCGAGACAATGGAACCCAATGACCTGCTGTTCCGTATCGGTGGAGACGAATTTGTACTTATATCCCCCACGACAGACGAATCCGAACTCGAGCAGCGCCTGGAGCGGACGCGCGCCAACCTTATCGAGGCAATATCGGGCGGCAAAGCGCCCATGATCGCTAGCTTTAGCTTTGGCTGCTCGCGCGTCGACCCGCTGGCAGGCGATACGCGTCGCCAGATGACAAAGGACGCCGACCGCAAAATGTATCGCTACAAGCTCATGCACCGTGTGCAGCAGCCGAAGGAAAACGACGCATCCATGCGCCCGATCGCCAATCAGCCTCCCTGCAACGACCGGGTGTTCCAAGCGATCTCCATGAGCTCCGAGACGCGCTATCCGTTTATCCTTAACCTCGATACCGGCGAATCGCAATGGTCGATTAATGCCGTGCGCGATTTCGACCTACCCTCCCAGCATCCCTACAACTCACTCGATATGTGGCTTGCCCGCGTTCACCCCGAAGACCGCGACAACGTGCGCAGCGAGCTCGATATGGTGGTAAACGGCGCGTGGCACTTCCATTACATGCAGTATCGAGTCCTGAATACCGCCGGAAAATATGCGCTGTGCGATTGTACGGGTTACCGCCTGGATAGCACCGAAACCGAGCCCAACATGTATGTGGGCATTATCATCAACCGAAGCTTGGCAGATACGACCGATTCCGTGACCGGTCTGGGCGATATCCACGCCCTGGTCAACGCCATTGGCGAAATGCGTCGCGTGGCGCGCAAGGCGAGCTTAATCGCCATTAAAATCGACGATATCGCAAAGGTAAATGCCCGATTTGGCTTTGATGCGGGCGACCGCGTTTTGGCAGAATGTGCCGCCTGCCTCATGGATTGTTCGCGCGGTAAGGGTCGTCTGTTCCGCTCGACCGGACCGATGTTCGTGGCGCTTTTCGACGAATTCGATCCCGAAGAGACCGACGCGATCGCAGAGGAAATCGAGCGGTTCCTGGGCTCTCCCGTGCTCTTTGGCTCATTTGAATATCAGCCGCCCCTTCGTGTGGCCACACTTCATCTAGATGCCGTCGACCGACAGCCCGTTTCCATTTTGAACGAGCTCAAAGCGCTACTTGAAGAGGCACCACAAGTACCGGGCACCAAGCTGGACTAGCGTTATGGGGCGCATGATGGTTAATTTCCGATCTCAACCGAACACATTGGGCAAATAGGTCGTACCCGCAGTTAGCCGAACGTCCCCGCAGTCCCTCCCGGGGCCCGGGGGCACCGTTTCGATACTCTTGGTTTACTTTGCCTGATGCAAATAAGTGCTCAACAAGATAGAACCTATCCCCCGCCACGGATATGCCCTCGAGTAAATCTGTTAAGCCAAGCCTATCAAATTCTATTGACAATTGGCTGCATTGGTCCATTTTGTCGTCCAGCCACTTCCGCTGGCTATCGCCTCATAAACACAAACCTAACGAGCCGCACGAACGACAAAGAGGCCAAGCTGAACAGAAGTAGAACCAAAACTTCAAAAACGCTGGTATTCCAATCGCGTACCCAGTCCTCTACCGCCCACAAGAAAAACAGCAGCCCCATCCATAACGTCACAGAAGAAATCAGCTTTGCGTAAGGGCGTATATCAATCTCGCTCTCCCTTTTTGTGACATCATATCCAGCAATTGAGCAGAGCCATCTTCCTCTTCGGTATTGGATTGAAAGGACAATCAAGGCAATCGAAGTCATCAAGCAAACAGCATCCTCTGTTTCCATAGAGTTTCCTTTGCTTTCCATCCTAGTTACGCATTCACAATCGAATCAAACCAAGTATGAATTACTCGATAGCAACCGCCTTAGTATAAACCATAGCCGCCGCAGCAGCCCGCCTTCCAAGGCCTCAAAGCTCGCCATCGAGGGCGACCCGCCCAGACCCCTTACAATCTGCTCGCACGAGGCCCCGCACTCCAACATCCTCTGGACCGTATCCCGCTCGTACCTGGTGAGCGTGCCTGCCGTGGGCCCTCGGGGCCGGCATCGTGCCCCACGCCATCTGCCCGCTCGTGCGATAATCCTCTGCAGAAGTCACCGACAGCAGAGGGAGTTTGTGATGAAGGTTCTTTTGGTCAATGGCAGCCCCAAGGCAAACGGCAACACGGCCCGCGCACTCGCCGAGGTCGCCGAGCAGCTCAACGTCGAGGGCATCGATACCGAGATGTTTCAGCTGGGCGCCAAGCCTATTCGCGATTGCATCGGTTGCGGCCAGTGTGGCAAGCTGGGCGGTCGCTGCACCTTTGACGACGACGTGGTCAACGAGCTGATCGCTGCCGCCGAACAGGCCGACGGCTTTGTCTTTGGCTCGCCTGTCTACTACGCGCACCCCAGCGGCCGCATTCTCTCGGCACTCGATCGCGTATTCTATGCCGGTAGCAAAGCTTTTGCACACAAGCCGGGCGCTGCCGTCGCCGTCGCCCGTCGCGGCGGTACGTCGACGACCTTCGACGTGCTCAATAAGTACTTCACCATCAACCAGATGCCTGTGGTAGCGTCCACGTACTGGAACAACGTGTTTGGCTGCGTGCCCGGCGAGGCCGATGGAGATGCCGAGGGTCTGGCCACCATGCGAAACATCGGCAAAAACATGGTCTGGCTCCTGCGTTGCATCGAGGCGGGCAAGGCTGCCGGCATCGAAGCCCCCGAGGCCGATCGCGAGCGCACCAACTTTATCAGGTAGAACGGCGGAACATACTATGAACGTGCAAATCTTCGGCACCAAAAAGTCGTTCGACACCAAGAAGGCCCAGCGCTATTTTAAGGAGCGCCGCATTAAGGTGCAGTTTATTGACCTTAAGGAAAAGGAGATGAGCAAAGGCGAGCTCACGAGCGTGATGCAGGCGGTCGGCGTCATCGACAAGCTGCTCAACCCCAAAGCCAAGGACGAGGAGACACTCGCGCTCATCCAGCACCTTACCCCCAGCCAGCGCTTCGACAAGCTGCTCGAGAACCAGCAGGTTTTGGCCGAGCCCATCGTACGCAACGGCAAGAAGGCCACCGTCGGCTATTGTCCCGATGTGTGGGGAGCCTGGGAGTAGCCTGTGTTATTTGTCGGCGCGTGGGTATAAGAGCAGGCGTTTGGCATAAGATTCAACTGTAAGCCATGTCTAACAAAGGAGGGCACATGCCCAACAAACCCGTGAAGATCATCATGCTTACCGGCTACCTCGGTGCCGGCAAGACCACGCTGCTCAACCACATCCTCGCCAACGACGGCGGCATCCGTGCTGCCGTGATCGTCAACGATATCGGCGAGATCAACGTCGACGCCAGCCTCATCGCCGACGGCGGCCTTTCCGAGACCGACGACCTCATCCCGCTCACCAACGGCTGCATCTGCTGCACGCTTTCGGACGACCTGGCCAACCAGCTGCAGGGCATCGCCGATTCGGGCAAGTTCGACTACATCATCATCGAGGCCTCGGGTATTTGCGAGCCTATCCCCATCGCCTACACCATCTCGAGCTTCTGCGACGAGACCAAGGTGGGCGGCGAGCCCAAGCTCGCGCTCGACAACATCGTGGCCGTGGTCGACTGCGCCCGCATGTACGACGAGTTCAACGGTGGCCGCGACCTGCTGGCCGAGGACATTGACGAGGACGACATCGAGAGCCTGCTCATCCAGCAGATCGAGTTTTGCTCCACGCTGATCCTCAACAAGACCGATACCGTGAGCCCTGAGCAGATCGCCGAGCTCAAGGCTATCGTGCGCAGCCTGCAGAAGGACGCCGTGATTGTCGAGGCCCAAAACGGCGAGGTCCCCATGGAGCAGCTGCTCGACACCGACCGCTTCGACTTTATGCGCGCCTACAACTCCGCCGCCTGGATCGAGGCCATGGAGCATCCCGAGGAGCACGACGACCCCGAGGTGCTCGAGTACGACATCGAGACCTTTGTGTACTCGCGCCGCAAGCCGTTTGACCTGCAGAAGTTCACCGATTTTGTTGAGCAGGAGTGGCCCGACGAGGTCATCCGCGTCAAGGGTCCGCTGTGGCAGACCGGCGATCCGGACATGTGCTACATGTTCGAGCAGGCCGGCCACCAAATGCGCCTGATGGAGAACGGTCTGTTCGTTGACTCCGCGCCCGAGGGCGAGAAGCAGAAGATCATCGACGAGAACCCCGAGATCATGCAGATTTGGGACGACGAGACGGGCGACCGCATGACGAGCCTGTGCATCATCGGCCGTCACATGGACAAGGATGCGCTCATCGCCTCCCTCGATGCCTGCCTGACCGACTGGCACCGCGCCTAGATTTATCCAAGCGGGCATTTTCCGCCTACGTAACCGCCAAACCACCACGAAGGTGCCCTTCGTGGTGGTTTTTCGTTCTGAGCCAAGGAGATTCATGTTCAACATTGTGCTGTATGCGCCCGAGATTCCGGCCAATACGGGCAATATCGGCCGCACCTGCGTGGTTACCGGCGCCCGCCTGCATCTGGTGGAGCCGCTGGGGTTTTCGCTCGACGACAAGACGGTGCGTCGCGCCGGCCTGGGCTACTGGCAAAATTTGGACGTGACGACCTATGCCGGCTGGGAGGATTTCCTTGCGCGCAACGGCCTCTCCCCCGCCGACGAACGCCTGCATCTGCTGACCAAAAAGGCGCGCCGCACCTATGCGCAAAGTACCTACCGCGACGGTGACTTTTTGGTCTTTGGCAGCGAGAGTTCGGGGATTCCCGAGCCACTGCTTGCCGCGGCGCCCGAGCGCTGCGAGCGCATCCCCATGTTGCGCGATTGCGACTCGCTCGAAAACGCCGACGCCTGGGAGGCCCACGAGGAGTCGCTCGGGCATACCGAGGACAGCCACGAAGCCATCCTTCGACAGGATATCTGCGGCAACTTCGTCGACCCGGACGACTACCGCATCAGTGCTCTCAACCTCTCCAACAGCGCCGCCATCGTCCTCTACGAGGCCCTGCGCCAAACAGGCTTTTCGGGAATGTGACAAAGGAACTGTCCCTTTGTCACATTCGGTTATAGGTAGCGGCCGGTGATGCTTGCGGGGCAGGCCACGATGTCGCCCGGTGTGCCGGCGCAGACGATTTGCCCGCCGGCATCGCCACCGCCCGGGCCCATGTCGATCACATAATCGGCGTTACGGATAAGGTCGAGGTCGTGTTCGATCACGACAACCGTGGCGCCCTTGGCGACGAGGCCGTCAAACACACTCAGCAACACCTGAACATCGAGCGGATGTAGTCCGATTGTGGGCTCGTCAAATACGAATACGGCATCATCCTGCACGCGGCCCATCTCGCTCGCGAGCTTAAGACGCTGCGCCTCGCCGCCCGAAAGCGCCGGTGTGGGCTCGCCAAGTGTGAGATAACCCAAGCCCAGGTCGTGCAAGGTCTGCAAGCGCGCCTGAACCTTCTTGAGTCCCACCGTGGCGTCGAGGGCCTCGTCCACACTCATGTCCATAAGCTGCGGCAACGTCAGCGAGCTCCCGTCCTTGCCCTCGCGATGGATATGCGAAGCCGCATCTGCATAACGTGAGCCGCGACATGCCGGGCAGACGATCTCGACGTCGGGCAAAAACTGCACGTCGAGCGATATCGAACCCGTGCCATCGCACGTAGGGCAGCGCAAAGCGCCAGTGTTGTAGCTAAATGCGCCTGCCTTGTAGCCGGCTGCCTTGGCCTCGGGCGTGCGGGCGAAGGCGCGACGCAGTTCATCATGGATGTCGGCATAAGTCGCTACCGTCGAACGCACGTTGGCACCGATGGGCGTGGCGTCTATCAGGTTGGCACGTGCAATGCCCTCGGCATCGACCCAACGCACGTGTTTTGGCAGGCGCTCGCTGGCTGCCTGCGCCTTAAGTGCCGGGATGAGTGTCTCGAGCACCAACGTCGTCTTACCCGAACCCGAAACGCCCGTCACCGCGACAAGGCGACCGCGCGGTATATCGACTTCGAGCGGTTTGACGGTATGGATGGCATCGGTCGCCATGCGGATATGGCCCCGGTCAAACATTTCGTCGTCAGGCACCTGCGGACGCAAGCGCTCAGGCTCCGAGCGCAAAAATGGGGCGATGCGGCTGCCCTGCGATTCTTCGACCTCGCCTACCGCGCCCGCGGCGATCACATTGCCGCCGCCTGCTCCGGCAACGGGGCCCATCTCGACCAGATAGTCGGCTTCCGCCAGTACGCGCGTGTCGTGGTCGACAACGACCACGGTGTTGCCGTCATCCACCAAATCGCGCATCACGCCTACCAGGCCGTCGACATTGGCAGGATGCAAGCCAATCGAGGGCTCGTCCAGCACATAGAGCACGCCCGTCGATCGGTTACGCACCACGCGGGCGAGCTGCACGCGCTGACGCTCGCCCGTGGAGAGCGTGGCACCGGCGCGGTCGAGTGAAAGGTAATCGAGGCCCAGATCGACCAGTCGACGGGCCGTGCTCAAAAACGAATCGCAGATATCCGTCGCCATGGGCTGCATCTCGGCCGGCAAGGATGCGGGCACCCCGCGCACCCACTCAATCGCCTCACCCAGCGTCATAGCCGCGGCCTGCGCCAGATTGATACCGCGCACCTGGGGATGGCGTGCGGCCTCGGAGAGACGCGTGCCGCCACAGTCACGGCATGGCCCCTCGCGCAAAAAGCGCGCCACGCGCTTGAGGCCCTTGTCGTCCTTAACCTTGGCGAGCGCATTCTCGACGGTATAGACGGCGTTGTAATAGGTAAAGTCGAGCGGCGTGGCGCCCTCGCCGTTTTTGGGAACGTAGAGAATGTGCTTCTTAACCGCCGGACCATGGAACACGATGTCGCGCTCTTGAGGCGTGAGCTGGCTAAACGGCACGTCGGTGCGCACGCCCATCTCGCCGGCCACCTGCTTCATCAGATCCCACATGAGCGTGCCCCAGGGAAGCACCGCGCCCTCGTTGATGGTCTTTGACTCGTCGGGCACCAGGCTCGCCTCGTCCACCTCGCGCATGACGCCGGTGCCGCCGCAGGTAGAACACGCGCCGCCACTGTTAAAGGCAAGGTCCTCGGCCCCCGGCGCATAGAACTCGCGGCCGCACGCGGGGCACGTGAGCGACAGGCCCGCGGCCACGTTAAGGCTCGGCTCCACACGCGTCCCGCAATGCGGGCACACGTGATGGGCGCAGCGGCTAAAGAGCAGACGCAGACTGTTGTTGAGCTCGGTCATGGTGCCAAAAGTCGAGCGCACGCCCGGTACACTGGGGCGCTGATGCAATGCGAGTGCCGCCGGCACGTGCAGCACCTCGTCCACCTGAGCGTGCTCTGCCTGCGTCAGCCGACGGCGGGTATAGGTGCTGAGCGCCTCCAGGTAACGACGCGAGCCCTCGGCATACAGAACCCCCAGCGCCAGCGAGCTCTTGCCCGAGCCCGACACGCCGGCAATACCCACGAGCTTTCCCAGCGGAATATCGATATCGATGTCTTTGAGGTTATGGACGCGCGCACCGCGCACCTCGATAGCACTTGGTTGTTGCGACACCGTCATCGCTCCCCTTCCTGTTAATCGAATGTGACAAAGGGACAGTCCCTCATGTCACATTACTCGTGCCATAAAATGCGATCGCGAATATACTTGCCCAGCATGGGCACGGTAAACCGGACGAGGCCGTATCCGGCAGCCTCGATGACGCGCTCGCGAATCAGGCTTGCGCGATATTTACTCGCCCAGCTCTGGGTGCGATCGCAACGCTCAATGATATCCGCCATGCGCGTCAGCTTGCCCTCGTCAACCGCCATAGCCTCGATAAAGAGGCGCTGTGGGGTGCGTAGCCCGTAATACAGAGGCGCGTCAACCGCTTCGTAGAACTCAGAGACGGCATCCGCATGACCAACCTCGACATCGCACCCTTCAATGACCTGCGAGCCACGCCGGACAGCAGACCGCCACATGTAATATCCCACCAGCTGAACCATATAGGGATGTCCCATGCTCTTGTGCGCCGCAAGGTCCGCCGTCCCCGCATCAATGCAAAGACCAGCACATTCGACCGTCTGGATATATGAATCGCGCACCTGGGGCAAAGAAATCGCCCCCAACGTACGCTGCTGGGCGCGCCGCAAAAACGTCACGCTCGGCTCTTCGAGCAGATCGTCAACCATGCTGGGCAAGCCGGCAAAGACCAGCGCAAGACCACGCTGGTCGCCATCGGGCAAGCCCGTAGCATCCTGATCTCCCAGCACCTGCTGATAGAGAACGGCAAGAGCCGACAGCTCCTCGATAGACGCAGATTGAGCCTCGTCAATCGCAAACAGTATGCCCTTGCCTGGACCGAGCTTCTTGAGACGTTCGTTGACCAGCCCTCGCAACGTCTCGCCTTTTGCCCGCGCCGCCTCAACCGACATCCGTCCAAACGATGGGCCAAACTCCATTGACGTCACAACGGGCTTATTCGAGCGGAGTGCGTCGGCCAAGCGGTCGCATAAACCAAGCGAAGCGGAATCGGAGACAACCGCCCATCCGCGCTCACTGGCCAGACGTTGCAGCTCCCGCAGGAGAACTGTTTTGCCACAGCCGCGGTTTCCTGTAATGAGCATGAGTCTGCCCGGCGCTCCGGCACCGTTATCGAGCCCCTCCTCAAAATCTTCGATGACCGACTCGCGACCGATGAGCACCGGAGGTCGCTTACCAGCCGTTGGCTTAAAGGGATTTGGATTCATGTCGGCCTCCTCGGATTGGCAAACGCTGATAATAGTTATACCAACTTATACCGAGTTATACCAACTGAATGTGACAAAGGGACTGTCCCTTTGTCACATGTGGCCGAAAAATTCCGCGTCGGCGGGGCGATAGGGGCGGAAGGTGGCGGGATCGATCTTTACGTGTGCCGCGGCGGGCACGTCGTACCATTTGACCGTATAGCCGGCGCCGTGGGCGCAAAAAACCGAATCGGGCGTGTTAGGCAGATCGGCCTCGGGCTCGTAGGCGGCCGTCTCGATGACGCGCTCGGCATCATGGCAAGCCGCATAACCGGCAAACTCCAGGTACAGATGTCCGCGGCCGCTCGTGTAGGCAGCCACCTCCAGCGCGTAATCCTGCGCCTCGGATGCCGGCACGCGACCCACAAGCTTCGCCCGGTCACCCGTCATTGCCGGCGGCTCGTACTCGGCACCCATGCGCGTGGCATCCGAGAGCGCCCGGCCCACGCACTCCCCCGGCACCTCGAGCTCAAAGTGGTACCACGGCTCCAACAGCACCGCCGCGCCGGCCTCGCGCGCCTGCATCAAACCTTGGCGAATCGCGCGGTACGTTGCCTGACGAAAGTCACCGCCCTCGGTGTGCTTGGCATGCGCACGGCCGCCCGTGAGCGTAATACGCACATCGGTAATGGGCGAGCTGGTCAACACGCCCAGGTGATCGCGCTCCATGGCGTTGGTGAGTGCCAGGCGCTGCCAGTTAAGATCGAGCTCGTCGGTCGAGGTCACGGTGCCAAACTGCACGCCCGAACCCGCTGGCAACGGCTCCAGACGCAGATGCACCTCGGCATAGTGGCGCAACGGCTCAAAGTGGCCCACGCCCTCGACCGGCTGCGAAATAGTCTCCTTATAGAGAATGCCGCCAGGCTCAAACGCAATCGAAAGGCAAAAGCGATCGGCCAACACTCGCTGCACGACCTCGAGTTGCACGGCGCCCATCAGCTGCAGGTGAATCTGCTCCAGATGAGTATTCCAGCTTACGCCGAGCATGGGATCTTCGTCCGCCAGCTCAGTCAGTGCTTTGAACACCGCATGGACATCGTGTTCACCCGGGAGCACCGTATAGGTAAGGACCGGCGCAATGACGGGTGCATCGCACCCGGGCTCCGCACCCAAGGCGTCCCCCGGGAGAACGTGCGCAAGACCCGTCACGGCACAGATACCGCCAGCAGCAACTTCCTGGGCAAGCTCGTACTTCTCGCCGTTATAGATGCGCACCTGATCGACCTTCTGCTCCCATACCTCGGCACCGGAGCGTCCGTCAATCATCTGTTTTGCACGCAGCGTGCCGCCGGTCACTTTTATCCAAGCCAAGCGCTCGCCGCGAACACCGCGGCTGACACGATAGACACGCGCGGCGAACTCCGGCGGCCACGCCCTCTCACGCATCAGCGCGCATATGCCGTCCAGCAGCTCGCCCACGCCCTGGTCCTTGAGCGCCGAGCCGGCAAAGCAGGGAAAGAGCTTGCGCTCGGCAACCATGCGCGACAGCGTTGCGATGGAAAGCTCACCCGTCTCAAGAAACTCCTCGAGGGCTGCCTCGTCCAACGCGGCAGCGTCCTCCCAAGCGGCGCCGCCCGCCAGCAGTTCATTGGCATCCAGGCAGCCCTCGGAAAGACGCTGCCCAAGCTGTGTCAGCAAAACATCGCGGCCAGGATTCTCCAGATCGATTTTGTTGATAAAGACGAACGTCGGGATGTCATAGCGCGCAAGCAGGCGCCACAGGGTTTCGGTGTGTCCCTGCACGCCATCGTTGGCGCCCACAACCAAAATCGCGTAGTCGAGCGCGCGTAACGTGCGCTCCGCCTCGGCTGAAAAATCCACGTGACCGGGGGCGTCCACGAGCATAACGTGGGTTTCGTCGTGATCGAGCACAGCCTGCGACGAGAAAATCGTGATGCCGCGCTCGCGTTCGATAGCGTTGGTATCCAGGTGCGAGTCGCCGTCGTCCACACGGCCGCGCTTGCGAATGCGACCTGCGTTGAACAGCATGGCCTCGGCCAGCGTAGTCTTGCCGGCATCGACATGCGCCAAGATTCCAACGACAGCTTGCTTCGACATGGCTCTCCTCTTATTGCAAGCCCACCGCACGCGGCAACGGGCATTCTCGTTCCACACTGGATGATACAATTTACGGGCCGGCGGGCGAAGCGGGCCCTATCCCCCGACCGAGCTCATCGCCCCGCGTTGCCGCGCGGCGATTTTCGCAGGTTCGCGCCTTGCGAAAGCCGGCACCTCCCCTTAACAGTGCAGCGATCAATAATGGCCCCGCCCGGGGCCATTTTCATGTACATGGATTGTTGATGCGTGCCCCCGCTCTTATGCCTCGCGCAGCCAGTCGAACGCAACACGCGGCGTGCCGTCCGACACATACACGACGCCGGCGCGCTCGAACCCCGCCTTCATGCTCGCACCCTGCATGGGCAGGTTGTCCGCATGCGTATCGATACGCAGGTGGTCAGCGCGCTCCTTGGCAAAGGCAAACATCGCGGCCGCGATACCGTGCACGGTGCCGTCGGACGCCACGCGGTGCAGTACGGCGTACGGAGTGTTGCTACGCCACTGACCGTCCTCGATAACGTCATAGCACTCGTCCGGGCCCGGCAGAAAGGCAAACGTCGCTACCACGCGACCGTTGACTTCGCACACATAGCTGCCACCGGCGGCGATATCGGCAGCCAGCTGCTCGGCCGAAGGTGTGCCCTCGGGCCACTGTGTGGCGTTGCCATGTGCGCGCATAAAAGCGCGAGCGGCGTCATAGATACCTATGACGGCGGGAATGTCGGTATCGAGGGTTTTTCTGATCATCACGCGGCGACCTCACGTTTATTGGTATCACTTTGATTGAGCAATGATACCAGCGTTTGAAGAGGGGCGCGAAGCAGATGGGAAGCAAAAAGCGAGCCGCCTGGTCAAAGGCCAAAAGCGAGTTTTTGGGCGCTGCCACCGGCGGCGATATGAGCGACCTGTTTGCGCGCGAGGACGAGCGCCGCGACGCCCTGGACGCCGCGCGCGATGAAGCCTGGCGCTACAAGTCGTGCGAGCGCAAAACCGTTACGACACGCGCGCCGAGGTCGAAGCAGTTATGGCCGACTGCGAAAACCGTGGACGACGTGGCTTGGCCTGCTACAAATGTGAATACTGCGGCGGGTGGCACCTGACGTCGCACCCTTGGAAATAGGCGCCGCATCGGCGCGACGCTCACGCAGCGGCACGGCACCGACACATCGCCGACCATCGCACGCAAACTACGGGCGCGGCGGCACCAAAACATCGTAGCGGACGGCCTTGCCCGCAAGCTGATAGCTCGGCTTAACGCCGGCAAGCAGCGGCCCCTTCACCGGCCGCTTGACAACAACCTTGCGCGGGTGCGGTGCAAGCGCAGCTTCGACCAGCGTCTCCTCATCGGCGCACGGCTGCTCCAAATGGTGCAAGAGCTGGAACTTCTTTTTAACCGCCGCGCTCTTGGTGCGCTCGGGAAACATGGGATCCAGATACACCACATCGGGAGCCGCGAGCTCACCGCGCTCGACTAGCTCAGCCGTATGGCGAAGGCCGGCAATGCTGTCCTCGCTCGCATGTAAGCGCATGCGCGCCACGGCAGCCGCAAGCGCCGGATCATCCGCCGCGCGGTCCAAGGCATCCTGCAACAGCGCCGCGATCACGCAGTCTTGTTCATACAGATCGACGGTAAAGCCCGCTGCCGCCAGCAGCAGCGAATCCTCGCCAAAGCCTGCCGTGGCGTCAATCGCCCAGGGGTTCTCGATACCTTTTGTGCGTGCAGCCTTCACCAACAGCTCTTGCTGCAGACGGCCCTGCTTGAGCCGTGGAAGCATGCGGCCAAAATCGGCACGCAACTCCATCGTGCCGTCGGTGAGCGTGAGGCCCTCGGTCTTCCCGGTCAGCTCAAGCCCCGCGGCCCGAGCAACAGAAAAGGGATCGACGACGCCCATGGGCACTCCTTCACAAGCAAAACGGATACGCGGGCGCCGTTAATGTCGGCACCCAACCGTCCGCTATTGTCCCACATGCGACATGGCCCACAGCATCCCAATGCAAAGCACCGCCATCAATCCCGTGCACACGGCAGCGATCACAGAATCGCCCATGCGCCTTCCCAACGATTGCGGCTCGCGCGCCTGCCCTGTTCCGTACATCATGGCTCCTCCTTAGACCAACTCCTTGTTACATCCTCATCATCGCAGCGCCGCACATGAGCTGCCATCGATTTGACTTACGTCCAGCTTTCCTTTTTGAAAGGTTGAGGTGCGCAGGCCTAAAGCGCTTTCAGACGCATGCGCCGCCGCGTTGAACTACAATGTGCTTCACCATATGTGCAGCACAGGGGGTACGCCAGATCGGCCGTACTCGTATCGAAAGGATCCAGCCATGAGCTACGCTCGCAAGACACTCAAAATCCTTGCCCTCATTTACTTTGTTTTGGGCATCGCCAGCCTCGTCATCGCCGGCGTCGGCATCGCCCGAGGCAGTCTCGATTCCACGTACGGGCCGAACGCCATGCTCGCCGCGGCCGTACTTGTCATCAAGGGTCTTGTCGATCTTGCCGCAGGTGTTGCGGGCATCAAGGGCGCCAACAAGCCTTCGCAGGTGGATGGCGCGTTTAAGCTCGGCATCGTCGCCGCAATCGCCACGATTGCGCAGGCCGTGCTCACGCTTCCCGCGTTTGGCGGCGACGCCATCAACTATGGCGCCTTTGTCATCGTGGTGTACGACCTGTTCTTTGTTCAGCAGGCTCACGCCGTTAAAGCCGAGAACAAGGATCGCCTGTAGGCACTTGCCTTCCACTGACCCCTACATCCAAGCAACCAACAAGGGCCGATCGCGCATCTCCGCGGTCGGCCCTTTACGTTTGCCCAGATAAAACCTGCCAAAATAAACCTGTCCCTTTTTGGTAGGTTAGTGGCGGTACTCGGCGATGATGAAGTCGATATCGGTCTGAAGGGTGTCCAGGTTTGCCAGGCGCTCTTTGTCGGCAGGGCGCGTGCGGTAGTAGTACGGCGTCATCTGGAACACCGCCTCGATGTCGGCCTGCGTCTGGAGCGTAATGTTCGCAGACACCCGTTGCGTTCCCACCAACTCCAGCTCGGTCGTCTTCGGCAGCTTCTCATCGTTGAGATATGGCGTGTCGTAGAGCACCTCCTTGAGCCCAAACAGATGCCGAGCACCCGGCACCACGGTGTAGAGCGAGCCCTCGGGTGCCAGCACGCGGGCAAACTCACGCTCGTTAAAGGGGGCAAAGAGCTCGGTCACCATATCAAAGGCACCATCAGCCACAGGAATATCCTTCATGTTGGCCACGAAGTAGGTCGCATCGCCGCGCTTGGCAGCCAGGCGCACCATCTCTTTGCCCAAGTCGAATCCGTAAGCATCCACGCCCGGCACCGCACCCATGGCGCTGGTGTAGTAGCCCTCGCCACAGCAGATATCGAGCAAGGTCATGGGACCGCCCGCAGACGCCGCATGCCCAGACACCCGATCGCGCACCAGCTCGACCATCGCATCGCGCAACGGCGCGTAGTAGCCGCGGTTTAGAAAGTCACGACGGCTGCGCGCCTGCGACTTGGGATCGCCCATGGAGTCGCCGCTCTTGGACGAGCGCAGCAGATACAGATAGCCCTCGCGCGCACGGTCAAACCGATGTCCGCCCGCGCATGCAGCACCGCGCTCGTCGTCCACCAATGGCTTATGGCAAACGGGACACAACAACATGGCAACTCCTTAGCGCGAACAACACAACGCCCACCATTGTCGCACGCCTTCCCCACCTAGTCATAGAAGAGACAAGGAGTGTCCCCAACTGCCGGCAGAGACGATATGAGCAGGACATAAAACATTGAGAGCCCCTGCTGCATG
>CAUDZT010000012.1 GCA_958453935.1 uncultured Collinsella sp.
GGAAAGTTGGAAAGTTTAGTGGAGGGGTCGGGAGAGCCAAAACACCTTTCTCCAACGGCGGCTGGACAGTTAGTTCAGATACGTATTTTTCTATGCTGATAAAGCTGCGCTATGGTCCCCGGAGAGGGTTCTT
The DNA here is from genome assembly GCA_958453935.1 of uncultured Collinsella sp. GTDB lineage: Bacteria > Actinomycetota > Coriobacteriia > Coriobacteriales > Coriobacteriaceae > Collinsella. The sequence goes on from CAUDZT010000012.1 coordinate 134, forward strand.
TGGCGACTCATTGCACGCAAATCGAGCCCAGATGGCTACCGAACCCTAGTTTTGAGCCCCTTTCTTCCCCAAAACGAGCGCCGGATGCGCCTGCTGCGGTCTGGAATTATACGTATCTGAACTAACTGTCCAGCGGAGTCCAAGACTGGGATCGCGCAGACTAGAAAGGGGGCGGCAACCGGATGGTTGCCGCCCCCTTTGCGAAGCTAGTTGGCTTCGGAACTAGTGGTCGATGCCGTTGAGGTTCACCCTCGTGAGCGTGTAGGTCACATAGTCGGGCGATTGAGGCGTTGCACTCGCCGTGCTGCCCGTGACTAGGCTCGCCGTCATCACCAGACGATAGTTCGCGTAGAACTGATTACGCTGTTCAGCCTGCGTGTTGACCTTAACGGTAAAGGGCAGGTTAAACGTGGTGTCGCCGTTCTGTGTTCGGAACTTGCCATTCTCCTTCGTCGAGTCAGTGAAGGTGATCGCGCTGCCAGCGGCGTTGACCGTAGCAAGTTTACTCTCCGTCACTGTCACGTACTCGGAGATGTTGCCCGTCACATTCTCATACGAGCCCTTATTGACGACGCGGCGCTGCAGCGTGAGCGTGTACACAACTGAATCGGCATTCTTGATCGTCTCGGCGGCGGCGTTAAGTCCACCTAGCTCATACGTGGCACCCAGACCAATCGTGCCATTCGCAATCGGGCGAAGGTCGTCCACGTTAATGCCAAGCTGCGACTTATCTGGCGCCGAAAGCGTAATGGTCGCACCGCCCTTATTCATGCGGTAGTACCCAACCTTGCCACGCGTCGTCACTGCCAAACTCGAGGTATCAAGGCCGGACTTGCGCGTTGAAAGCTTGGCGGTATAGGACATCTTGGTACAGGCGTCCTCGCCAGACCGCTTGGACAGGGAGATAACCTTGTTGCAGCCGTCCGGCGTAAGGCGAATCTCTTCCACTACCGTACGCACGGTAAAGGATCCGCCCGTTGCACGCTTGCGGATTCCGGCAAGGTCATGGTCGAGCGTGAGCCTCAGTGAGTCATCACCCGTATCCGTCACAATCTGTGTAAACGCAGGCGTCGAAGCGTCACATATCTCCCAATCCTTGCCATTCCAACTGTAGTTCTGATCGCCGATGGCAACATAGAACTTCGCAATTGCCGAGGTTCCGCTCGGGAAACTGCTTACTCCCATTAGGTTGTTGTTGGCGCCATAGCGACACAGCGACGTATCGAGCTGATAGAACAGATGGTCACTCTCTGTATAGTATTGGCTCGGGCTAAACGTAACCGTATCTTTGACGTCAAGAGAAAGCACGCAGGCGGCACCGTCCTCCGACTTTGAAACCGAAATGCGCGCCGCATTTTTATTGTCGACTACACTCTGCTCATAATTGGACAAGATGCTGTATGTCGATGCCGTACTGTTTTGATTGTCTTCGCCACCGGTGCGCAAGACGTGATGCAAATTCCAAGATATGCGGGCACCCGAAGAATTCGAGTCAATAGACGAAGCCGTAAAACCGTTGATACTAGCTTGCGTCCCGCCGTCACCCGACTTAGGCACGTTGACAACTAGGTAGACGCTCTCTGACGCGCGCCGCTCCTTGCCGTCATCCTTAGGCACCTCTAGCGTATAGCGTTTGTTGCTGGGAACGTCAGCGCCCGCAACCTTAAACAGCGTCCACTTACCGTCGAATTTCGCCTTAGCGGTCGCCTCTGCCTCGTTATCGCACTCAGTCCATGTGCCGGCGCCATCCTTTGTGGCCAACACACCCAAGATCTCGCTCAGCCATCGCTCCTGATATGGATTGCCCGCAGAATCCTCAAAGCCGGCATCTCCGCTCAGGGAAACGCTCGTTGCGCCGCCTTCGCCCACCGTATAGTGATATTCCCTGCCACCGGCCTTGCCGTCAACGTTCGCATCGACGAGCGTAAGCTGGGTGCCCTGGGGCAGCCTTCCGTCGGCACCATTGAAGAGGATGCTCTTGCCGAGCCCCTTCATCGAGCCGCCAGCAGCCATATAGCTGTCCCAGCCAAAGTCGACTTCCGTCCCATTGGCAGAATTGTATGTCCAGGTAAGCAGACCCGTCATCGGCTCGCCAAAGCTCGTAAGCACGTGTGCATCTCTTCCAAGGTTAGCGTAGTCGCTTTCTTTAAATTTAGTGCCGTAATCATACGTTGCAGTGAAATCAATCTCGAGCTTGCGCTTAACGATGATCGGCACCTGAACGTTGTAGCTCTGACCCGCCTCGGTAAAGGTAACGGTCAGGAGCGTAAAGCGACCTTTGCCGTTGTCCCAATCGGAGCTTGGGCTAAACGACATGTTCTTTTTACCGTTGTTCACCACACGAAGTGTGGGATTGCTCGACGCACCATCGTCCTTAACGAATACACCGTTCTTGAGTTGGAACACCTCCGCCTTGGCCGTCACGTGCGGATTGGTGCCATTCTCGTTATTCAATCTGCAAGCGTCGGAGAAGCCGCCGTTCGTGATGATGTTTAGATAGCTCTTGACCGTCGTATTATCGGTACCCGAGATCACCAAAACGGGAAAATCCGTTGCAACCTTGCTGTCGCTTGCATCGTTATTCGCATTGAACATGCTCGCCACGGATTTGGCGTTATAGCTCGACGTATTTTGATAGGCGCCATCGTCATTGATGCCGCCGATGTTGGTGTAGGTGTAACGGTTGGCAACGCCGGGGCTCGACGGATTCTGGATGGCCGTGGCAAGGCCAACGTTCATGCCGTCGCCGAACAGATAACGGCCGGCCGTGTCAGCATCGGAGGCGCGCACAGCAAGGCCACTCGTCGGACTCGTCGTGACGTAGGGCGAAACGGCCGCCGTCACATTGCCGTTCGCAGCATCGTTGCCATACAGTGTCGCGCCCTTGGCATCGGAAAGCTTGTCTTCATAGGCAGCAAATGCGATGTATGACTTTTTGTTCACCTTTTTAAGGTCGTCGGTGCCGGAAGAATTGCGCATCAGCCTGAGCGATTCGCTCGCACTGTTTGGTCTAATGGCAATTCCTGCGACAAAAACGTTGACGAGGTCAGCGGATGAACTATTTCCGAACAAATATCCCTGGCTAGTTTGCGCCCCAAAGATATTGCGATCCATGAGCACATTTACGAGCCTAAATGAGCCACGGCCATCGCCAGACACGCCACCAGAACAACTTCCCAGCGATGAGTTCCATGCAGCGTTCTTGTTACCGGTAAAGTTATTCTCGCCAATGGTCGAATTCAAAAGCGTGACAGAGTTCGCCGTGTTACCGATCGAGCCAACAACACCACCAGAATACGAACCATCGACGACCAGTCCAGTGATAGTTGAATTCTTGACCTCGAGGGCACACCCACCTTTCAGATCACCGATTAAACCGGCAGAGCACTCACGAGCACCAAGATAGATGTCTTTTATTACACAGCTATCGAACTTAAATGCACCGCCCGAAGCCGCTTCGCCGACTGCACCAGCAACGTACTTAAGATTATTCGATCCTCTAACACCAAATACCGTTTTACTCTGCACGTCGCCTTGGATGCACAGATTGTAGACAGACACGATTCCATTTTCGGACCTTCCGATAAGGCCGCCGGTCCCCTCGGTCGCGCTCGATGCGGCCGGCTGAAGCGTGACATTGCTGATCTCCGCCTTTCCGGCACCCTGCGAAGGCGTTCCAGCATCATCGGTGTTCACCAGGAAACCACCTCCAGCAAGACCCACGACACCGCCGGTCCTTGCGTTAGAAGCAGTTGACATAATCGTGGAATTCTTGGCAATAGACATGTTCGTTTTTGTCCAAACGCCACCAGCGGAATTTTTGTTCAGCTTGCCGACGAAGCCACCGACGTTTTGCACGCCAGAAATGTCCATGTTGCTATAAGAGCAATCGTAAAGCTTGACCGGAGAATAGCGCGTTGTCGCTTGTGATTCATCGTTACGATTCACCAGCAAAGTTGCATCTTTGTCAGTCCTGCGGCTACCATAGCCGGATGCGCCGAGCAATCCGCCAACGTTATTGGGGCCATTCACCCTGCAGTTATCCATGGTAATTCCTGCATATTTGCCGTAATCTGCCAGCGAGCTCGCGTTCGCCGTAGTACCCGCAAGCAGACCGACGCCAACCTGCTCATTACCCGCACCACTGGGGGCGCCGGCTGCATTGATATACGTAAGAGAAATATTGCAGTCATCGAACTTTAGGTTCTGGACGGTATAGCCGCCGTTGCCCGTAGCAGCAGCGCCGTCCGTTGCCGGAGTGCCGATGCTATCCAACACGTTGGTCAAGGTATACGTTACGGTACCAAAGAGAGCGCCCACTCCGGTGAGTTTGTAATTATCATCGGCGTACTCCGTGACCCCATATACCTTGCTGGCCTCTTTGCTACCGACCTTAATTGTTGCACCGTTACCGTTGATGCACGCAACAAGCGGCACGATGCGATCGCGGTCGGCGCCCTTACCGGATGCGCATGCGTTTGAGTAGTAGCGGCCCGAAAGACCCGTGTAACCCGTGCCATAAGTAGTCATGTCATAGGTTTCACCCGCTTTGAACTGCAAATCCATTCCCGAGACCTGCGCGGCGCAGATGTTACCCGTCTGCCACGTTGCGTATTTCTTTACCAGGTAGGGGGAGTTAACGCCCGAGCCATCGCCTGCGTAGCCAAGCGCGTTACCCTCTAACTGGATACCGGGGCTTTTCATGTCATCGCTTATCGCATTAGCAAAGTCTTCAGCGGCACTCGCCGGCCTTCCAACATGTGTATAGCTCGCGTTGCGAACTTTGCCGTATTGCTTGTTGCCGAATTGGTACACTCCCTTTGCGTTGTTGCCGCCCATGTAGGCACGCGAGCCCGCATACGTTCCATACGCATCGTTCGTGGTATTCGTATTCGCCGAACCGCCGGCCGCACCGCTGCTGATGATGGCCGAGAGTACGAGCAGTCCCTGCGAGTCATTGACGGTTGTGGTTATCGCAGAGCTATTGGCATCGTCTCCCCTATAGCGGCCCTGCGTCGCATCCGTCTTGATGCACCCCGTCTTCGAAGTATCCAGATTGTTCACCTTGTAGTTGCGATCAGTGTTGTCGAGACTCTTACCATCGGTAAGCTCGCTGAACGCATAGCCGTCAATCACGCGGCCAACATACGGGTTGTCATAGAGAGAAGCGCCGGCGCTATGCCAGGCGTTAAGGGCACCGTCGCTGCGCGAAGAGTTGCGGAAGATGACGCCGCCACCCGCAACAGCACCAACGTAGCCGCCAACGGGCACAAGGTGCGCGCTGCCATTATCGCCTGCCGTCCCAGCAACGCTAAAGCCGGCATCCGCATTCACCGACACGCCATCGATGATATTGTCACCGCCCATGATGCAGCCAATCACGCCGCCAAAAAACGCACCCGGCACACCAGATGTATCTTTACTCTTATATGCAATTGAGGTTGCCGTGCCCGAGTATTCAATATTCAGATTGCTCACAACGCTGCCGTAGCTATACGGGATCAATCCGGAAAGCGCGCTTGCGCCTTCGGGCTTGTCAATCTTGATGGTCGCTAAACCGCCGTCCCTCAGATTGCCAACAACAACCCCCCTGAACGGGTTACTCTGATTGCCCAAACCCTGGAAAGCGGTGGTATCGAGTACAAGCGTATCGGTCCTATTTCCCTCGCTATCAACAGGCTCGATACTGTAGTAGGCGCTTTGGAGATAGCGGTGCATCGTCGCATCGTCAAGCGAATCCCCAGAGTCGGTGGTGTTATCCTCCGTCTTCCTCTCCCATGTTTTGTTCGCCTGTTTGTAGATGTACGTCACTTCGTTTTCAGTATTCTCACTGGACGAACGACGCTGACATAGCTCTTCCTGATTGGCGGCAATCGTTACTTCCCAACCGTCGATTGCATTTTGCGTGTTGATATACTCAGCAACCGTGTTGAGCTCTGATGCTTTAGTTATGGCATAGGGATCGCCATAGGTACCGCAGCCCGTCGTAAGCTTGGGCACACGCTGGTTAACTTTGATTTCGTGGTATTGGACTTTGTTTTCGTTGACATTGCCCTTTTTCACATACGGGAGATAACCACCGAATTGCGGAGTATCCGCATTTGCCTCTTTGTTGTCAACGGTGACGAGGCCAGCGGGGGTCCCATAGGTGCTCTCGTCGTAGTACCAGAGCTGCTTACCGGAGTATTCGCCCTTCGAGTCGATCTCGCTACCAAATGTGACCTTCTCGTTCGTCTGGTCATCCTTCATAAAGGTATACACCGCAGAGCCAGTCTTGCCCTCGCCGTAGCCAAAGCTCTCAAGCAAGCTTGCGCGGGTGAACATCGCGTTATCAGTTGCACTGGGGAGGCTGATCGCGCTGAATGTTGCCGTCACCTGGTCGGCCGTACTGCCCACACCAAGCCTACCGAACAGTGATGTCGCCGCCTTGGTGTCGCCCCCATACCCGTTGGTTGAGATATTCGTTGCGTTCAGATTCACGTACGTCTGCATCTCGTTGATGAGCAAAGGCGCGTAGTCGGTTTTATCGGTTACGCCATCGACGGTCAAACCATCAAGCGTAAGATTATCTATAGAGATCTGCTTAACCGAAGTCGAAGACCCGTAAATATAGCGGCACACCAAAGCACCGGACGAGCTTCCTGCATCGTTTACAAGGGAGCCCACGGTACCGTCCAGCGTGACATTGTTTACCGTAAGGTCGCCCGCATGGGTTCGGATGAGCCCGCAATGCATGTTCTCGTGCTGCGTCGCTTCGCTGTTCTTCTTGTTGCCATTTTGCTCTGCTTTGATTTTGGAATAATGGAACTTGATGTCGGCATTTTTCACCGTTACCTTGGAGCCACTAGCGGGATTACTGGGATAGAAGCTATATCCATTCATGTCGATAGACACGCGTGTGTCATCGTTCCTGCCAATATTGTTTCCTTGGAAAATCTGCTGGTTTCCCGGAATGATATAACTCCGAATATCGCTGGGCGCATACAAATATGCGCACCAGAGCAGCAAGTACTCCGGCGAGTCCATAAAATTCGCCCTGCTATTATTCTCGGGATTATTACCCACCTTCGCATATGCCTTATCGAGGTTGTAGTAATACCTCGTCCAGGCATTCGTGTTGTGGTTCTTGCCGAAATCAGAACGGTTGTGATAGCTGTTGTCGCTTCCCTTCTCGCCGCTCATGTCGAGCTTACCCTCATTAACGTCGTCTTTGGTATGCAGAGAAACGACCGTGTTCCATTCGCCGTCCATGAGCTTGCTGCCCGGCTTTACGCCATTGCCCACCCACTCGTCGAAGGTCGTTATATCGGGTGCCGTAATCTTGATACCAGAAACTTTGTATGCAGTTCCCCAAAATGCCCTATCTTCCAGGTACAAACCCGTATAGGACTCGGAACCATATACTCCAGAAGCTACCTTACTGCCGCGGCCAACGAGCAGACCAAGCGTTGTAGCGCTCTTGGCATTGATGGTGGCACCAGAAAGATCGATGGCGTAGTTGTTGATAACCCAGTGACCGCTGGCTGCATATACGAGCCCGCCGAGTTCACCTGAGCTGTTTGCTGTTATGGAAGCGCTGTTCGTCTTGAGAGCATATGTACTGTCGCTGGTGTTTTTGCTGCTATCCCCGATGGTGACAACAGTATTGCCCCAGCTATAGCCCAGAAGACCACCGGCGCCGTTCTTCGCGTCACCGTTCTTGCCAACGGTCATGCTGAACGAGTCGAACGAAAGGCCCGTGATGTTGACGTGTTTCTCTTGCGTCCCTTGAGCGATGCAGCCGATGAAGCCGCCGACCTGGGATTTCTTATTGCTCGCGCTGTCGCCCGCGGTAATCGCATTTTCGCTCGTCGTCGCGTCACCGACCTCGAGACTCGTCACGTTGACGATAGCGACAACGTCCGCCACATAACCGATAGCGCCGCCGATGCATGTGTTGCCGTTGAGAGTAGCGCCCGTTTTGACGGTCGCTTGTGCCTTTGTGCTGCCGCCCGTGTTGCTGCTACCGAAAGTAACGGTTCCGCCGCCCCTCACGCTACCAGCAATGCCGCCAATGTTGACATCGTTGCCGAACGTATCATCGCAGGTGATTTTCGGCTTGCACGTAACGCCGTTGAGTGTTGCCTCGCCAGTGATAGTTGCCGCAAGCGAGCCAGCGTCGACGCCTAAGCCGTTATCGAACTTCATAACGCCATCGACGGTAAGGTTATTCACCGTCGCGCCACCGCCGATAGCGGCAAAGAGGCCCAGGCGGCTGTGACGGTAAATCTTGCCGTTGCCGGGGGTCGTGTCGTCGGGCGCAATCGGCTTGTTGTCCCGAGTACCGTAAGGTTCGCCAATCGCCAAGGTAACGGTATGATGGTTGCCCTCGACAGCCCCTACGAAGGCATTAACTTGCCCGGACCCATCACATGCAAGACCTTCAAGGCCTGTACCTCGCAGGTCAATGTCGGAAGTAATTGAGATAGTATTCCCACTATTACCATACCAGCTCGTAATATTAGCCGTGCCGATGCCGAATACACCGCCAAAGTAGCCGTTCGTTTGGACCGTCATGGCAATGCATGCGAATGTATCCGCATCATTAATGAGGTATGTACCCGACTTCCCGTCACCATGTTGGGACCGTAGCTGTTTACCCCAAGAGTAGCCAGCACTGCTGCCAGCATCTGGAGCACCACTCAGATTGCACAACGGCTGATAAAAGGTGCTTTCATCAAGTTTAATAAGATCCTTGCTGAGCTTGCCCTCCTCTCCGGTCAGGCGGATAACCTGGTTATAGGTCAGGTCATCGATCTTCGCCGCAGCAGGACGTTTGTAAAGCCAATAATTATCGTTCGTTGTCTCAGTATCCGAGCCTGAACCTAAAGCAAACACCAATGGGGCGCATCCATCCAAGGATCTAAGAATTTGGCTGGTATTACCGTTGGCCTCGAGCTTGCAATCGGATAAATCGGTAGTCCCACGCAAGCGCAAGACGCCGTTCCATGCCGAACCCACAATTCCGGCACCGCATGCGATTGATTCATTTTTATCAGTTTTAACGTGAACGTCCCCACAGTCCAGAATTCCAAAACGCGAACGCCCGCCCACGCTATAGCCGCTATCCAAGGCGCCAACAACACCGCCAAACCCGCAGTTCTTTCCATTGGCTTTTGGAGAATGGCACGTGACGTCCGCGCCGTCAACGATTACAACGCCTCCAGTATTGTTGCTCTTTGCCACCCAGCCGACCAGGCCTCCTGCCAGTCGCGGTGCGACGCTGCATGTAGTATCAACCGAACATCGGTTGCCCGCGGCATCCGTCTTTATATGAAGGGTGTTGTTCGACTTCTCTGTGTTGGTCACATCCTGAACTCTACCGACCAGACCGCCATAGATGGAGCTGGAGCCCGTCACCAGTTTGCTAGTATACGAGCCACCTGATATTGCGACATCGCCGTTCGTTGTGTCCAGGAGACCGAACACGCCGCCCGCGCCCGTGTCCCCACTTTGGCCAAGATTCACGCCCTCGCCCGTATCGATTTGGTCGTTGTTGGCAAACTCGACCGGGCCGGCAAAACTAACGTCGCCGATGAAGCCGCCGGAACTTTTGCTGTTCTTATCGCCGACGTTGGCGGGACAGGTGAACTTCTTGTTGTTCGCGCCCAGCGCGAGCTTGGTCGCCTTACCGATGAAGCCGCCGCTGGCGGTGGTACCTTTGGCGGTGAGCATGTGCAGGTCGAGAGCCTCCGTGACATTGACTGTGGCGCCCGTGCTCGAACCGACGAGGCCTACGACGCCACCGGCGGAACCGCTTTCAGACTGAACGGTAGTGATGGGAACGTTAGCCAGAGTGCCAACGCTCAGAGTCGCGCCATCCTCGACCGTGCCTACGAGCAGACCGGCATTACCGGAGCTCGTCTTGACGACACCGCCCGCGGCAAGGCTATCGGGAAACTTAACAGACCCCACCGTAAAGGTTCCGCTCTTGACTGTATTCGCTAAAAGACCGATGTTTCCCGCTGCATTTACGTTGAGCTTCTCGAGAGAACCGGCAGGGCCATAGGTGACCTCTGTAGTAAGGTCACCCATCGCCTCACCCAAAAGGGGCGCCGTCAGAGCGGAAGTCGTATCCGTCCCGTCGGTGCCTACGGGATTCGCGATGTTGACCACAGCGTTGAGCGTCTTGCCCCCACCGCTGACCTTCGAAGCGATCATCGGCGCGCTATAGGTAGTTGCGCCTACCCACTTTATCTTGACTGTATTGTTTTGGTCAGTCAGCTTGAGGTTATTAAAAACCGTCCGGTTAGTCGTAAGCTCAACAGGGCTATCAACGCCATTCAGAGACCTATAGATTCTGCCTTCAAACGGATGCTCATCACTGCCAAGGCCCTGGAAAGACATGCCGTTCTTAGCCGACTCGGTGAGCTTCGCATCGCCCGTGATGATAACCTTGATCTGCGCATCATAGTAAAGCGAAGCGTCGGCGTTAGACAGGACGGCGAACGCCTCCGACGACTTGACATCAAGGCTTCGGATTCCGCTCCTGTCGTCTTTGCGTACGATGTTTTCCGCGCCGTTCGCCTCGAGCAGCTCGACGAGCTTATTCAAATCCGTGATTGTCGCACCCGCCTGGGCCTCAGCGTCCTCCGAAGTCGCATCATCGGAATCTTGCTCGGCGTCGTCAGCGGCGGCATCGTCAGTGGCATCGTCGCCTTCCGTCTGGTCGCCCGTGGAATCGGAACCCGTGGCGCTATCGGTGGTATCGCCTGCTGCAGCGTCATCCTTCACCGCGTCATCCCCAGCACTGTCGCTGTCGGCGCCGGTATCACTCGACCCAGACCCGATCGTGACATCGCCGTTGGTCTCGCCGCCCTCGGCAGTATCCAACGCCTTCGCAGATGCGGTAGCAATCTCATTCGAGATGTTCTGCCAGCCTGCCGCCACAGCAGCCACCGTGGGCGAGCATGCTTGGAGCACCATGACCACCGTCATGAACTCTGCGAATATGCGCTTTGCCGTTCTCATCGATTCCGTACCTCTTATCCTAAAACTCCGCTTCCAGAGTTATCGAGTCTCCGTTGTGCCCGTCAGAGTAGTTCCGTTCACGCTAATGTCCAGGTCGCCCCAGCCACCGGGCGTTTTGCCGTCCGCTCGGTAAAAGTTGACGACCATCGAACCCGGCTCCATGGTGAACGTAGCCTTGCGAGCTGCAGCATCCACCGTCGCGCCATGGTTGATCTCAAAGAACGGGTCTATCTCCACGTTCTCCCCCCACGCGAGCGTGACGTTTGCCGGTGCGCCCGTAACCGTCACGCGGTAGTTGTACGCAGCGTAATCAGCAAACTTGCCAGCCTCATCGACCAGCGCGCCCTCAACCGCAGCGGTCTTGACCTCGGCCCTCTTTGACGGCACGACTTTCGCCGCCAGACAGGCTAGCTCGGTGCCGGGGCTCTTCTCCGATACGACCGTGGCCTTAATCACAAAGTATGCTTGTCCCAACTTAGCCTCGGGGAAGGTCACGGTGTAGTCGTTCTTGGTAGGTTGATTCTCCGGAAGCGTGACGCTGCTACCGGGCTGGGGCGCATAGCTCCACGTGGCGCCATCGAGCCCGTGCCCCTCGACCGTCAAGGTGTATGTCACATTTTTGTCGTTGCAGAAGTTGCTGTTGCCCAGCAAGTAGTTGTAGATGCTAAAGGTAAAGTTGCATTGCCCGTTGCTGGGATACACCGTAATGGAGCGCTGGGCATGGGCGAGTTCGTCGTTGCTAGGCGCACTCATATAGCCCGTGAGCAAATCGCTCGCAAACAGGCTCTGCGCGGTGCCCGTTGCGGCGACGGACTTTAGAAATCCGTTGGCGGTGTAAGCGGAATAGGTAAAGTAGCCACCCGTCACGAGCGCCACGGCGCAAATAAGTGCGATTGCCGCCACAACCAGCTTGTTCTTGACTAGGCTCTTGCTTTTTGCCAGCTGCTCGCGCTCGGCATCCTGCTGCTTCTCTCGCTTCTCCATGTGCGCCCCCTCTCCTACTTACCGCTCGTGTTGCGCGCGATCAGGTAGATCACGTCGGTCTCTTTGGTGCTCTCGTCCCACGAAAGCTTGATGATAAAGTTGAGCGTGTCATTGCCAATCGAGTTGTCGAGTGTCTTAGCGTTGAGGTCGCCTTTGTTGAACACCTTGAAACGGTAGAGTGGACGCGCGTTGCGTTGGACGTTTTGGTACTCCTTGAATGTAGGGTCGCTTGCGCCCTCGCCCGGCTCGGTAGCCAGGCCATCGTTCGCCTTGTTGATATATTCGAAGCTTGTCAGCAAGTTCTCCCCGGTTGCTTTCCAGCTATAAGATTTGCCGCCTGCGGTACCGCTCACGTCGGGCGTCTGGAGCGCAGACGTGTTCTCGGCTTTATACAGCTCGATAGTGAGACCCGTAATGTTGGTCGTATTCGCAAGCTGCAGCTCAAACCCGTCGCCGCCCGTCTGCACGCAAAACGGGCGCTTGAGCGTCACCGTGCTGCCAGTCTTGGTATCGCCGTATTCGGGGTTGTAGCTCAGGTCGATCTGCTCTGTTGCCGTAGCGTTGGGGCCCAGCACCTTGAGCTCTGCCGGCTCCTTGATCTTGCCGACGGTGGAGCCGCGATTGGCATCGACAAACCATCCGAGCGTCAATCCCAGCAACACAAGAAGCACGGCCACCAGACCCATGATGGCCAGGGATTCGCGACGGTGGTCGCTCACCCAAGCCTTGATGCGCTCGATGCGGCCAGCCGGACGCGCTTCGCCGTGCGAGCCGAACCCGTTGCCGCCGGGGTTTGCCGCTCCTTCGTTGTGTTTGATATCGCCCTGCTCGCGGGCATTAAGCTGCTCGTCCATTTATTTATCCGCTTCCTTGGCGGTGAAGCGCACGCGAATGTACTTGACGTTCTTGCCGATAATCTCGTCGGCGTTGTTGTAGTAGCTGGCGCAGGTTTCCACATCCGCAGAGGACATGCCGGCCTTGACAGGCGGAATCTCGCTGGGCGCCTGACCTGGCACGCTCGTGCTATCGGCGCGGAAATAGCGCGCGTGGTTATTGTTGATGTCGCCGACGAGGGCTGCGTATCCCGCGGCGGGGTCCGTGCTCGCAAAAAGGTTGCCACCGTAGCCGGCGTTGCCCGTGCGAACGTAGCTCTTAAACTGCTCCGGCCAAATCCAGTAGAGGGTTTTGGGTACGGTTTTGGTCGTGCTATTTGAGTCCGCAGGGCAAAAGTCCGACGCCGGAATGGTAAAGCTCTGCGTGATGACGGTAACGCTGGCTCCGTCCTGGGTCACCGTGGTTGTCGTGGGGACCAGCGGATTGGAGTAAAAGCCAGAGGTGTCTTTGCCCTGAAAAACCAGGATATGACCGCGCACCAAATCTTTAAGCGAGTTGATGATCTCTTCGTTTTTCGATGCATCCGCAGCGGAGCCCATGCCGACAGCACTCGTCTGGACGGAAATCTCCCAGGTCATCTCCACCGTGATATCGTGCAGGTCGTTGCAGAGCGGCTTGACGTTGAGCTGGAGCTGACCAGCCGACCCCGGAGAGAGACTGCCATCGGCACTCATGTTATTGAGGTTGAAAAGATTGTTCACGGCAAGGCTTGTACTGTCCGACGCGTAGTTGTCCTGGGCGTCGTACTTGCCCGCCGTGCCGCCCTGCGTTCCCGAGAGCACAAACCGCGGACCCTTCGCCCCGATCGTGCTCCCCGTGGCGCTCACTCGGTTATTCGCGGCAAACCAGGCCAGGCATGCAAAGATGGCAACGATGGCGGCCAGCACAAACAGACCGCTCACCAGGAAATCCTTCCAGAAATCCTTGAGGGTCCGCGCGTGCTCGTCGGCAGCTTGGCGGTACTCGGCCGCCGTCTTGTGCTGCTGGAGCTCGCTATGTCGGTCCATGCCACTCATCGCTTGCGTTTGCCCTGCTAGCGGGCGTGCCATCCTTTCCGCTTGGTCGCGATCAATCCGTTGCTCGTAGGCATAGAATTCAGGCAGAATACAACACCATACGGTAAGGTAAAAGAATAGCATTGACCTGCGGTTTGCTCCACAGCGCAAGCCTTAATGATGTCTTAAAAGTCAAACCCTTGGTGCAAGGGGTCAGGTTACTTCGCGCCAACATTGCGCAAAGAACCTGACCCCCTTGCACCAATCCGTAGCACCGGGCGGAGAACACACGGCGTGCTGCCCCTTAACACCCCAGCGCGCGCACGGGTATCACGTAGATACCGTCCTCGACCTCGCGAGCGTACTCACCCACCCCCACAATCACGGCCATAAACTCCGGTTCGCGTGTGCGTGAACGAGGATTTCCACAGACCTTCTTGCGAACGCGCTTGAGGCTCTCAACGCCGGCGCTCGCCTTATCTTCGCTCACCTTAATCTCAAAGGCGGCCCACCGTCCGTCGGCTAGCTGCACGATAGCATCGCACTCAAGGCCCGAATCGTCGCGATAATAGCGCACGGGCGTGCTATCCAGCAGGTCGAGCGAACGTGCGTAGACCGAAAGGTCGCGTATGACCAAATTCTCAAACACCAGACCAAATGTCTGCCAGTCGGCAAGCAGCGCCTGCAAGGACATACCTAGCAAGGCGCAAGCAAGGCTCGGATCTGCCAGATAGCGCTTGGGCTTGACGGTAAAGCGTCGTTTGTCGCGCGCGGCGGGAACCCAACCGGGGACCTCCTCGAGAATGAACATGCCTTTGAGGGCATCCAGGTACCTGCGCACCTTGGTCTCATCGGCAAACGCTGCGGGCTCCTCCTCGGCACCGAACATATCCATAAGAATCGTTTTATACGTGGTTGCCTGTCCCAGATTGCGCGCGATCGATGCAGAGACTCGACGAGCAATATCGGGGTCGAGACCGACCGCCGGGAAGCTGCTCGAAAACGTGGTGTTGAGATATTCGCGGGCGATGAGCTGGGCGTCAGCCGAAACCATATCGATCGCCTCGGGCCAGCCGCCGCGGCAGGCGGCTTCGACAAGCCCCGGCGTATCGCCATCGCACCGGCAGGGCTCAAAACGATGCTCAAACAAGCCCGCCAGGCTCACCTTGCCGTTGGACTCACCTGTCTCGGCAAACGTCATGGGGTGCATGCGGACGCGGCCGATGCGGCCGGCTCCACTATGCGCGGGCGCTTCCGCCTTTGAGCCAAACGCAGGCGTGGCGGAGCCCGTGAGGATATAGGCGCCGCGCGTGCCCCGGGCACGGTCGACCTCGTGTCTAACGTAGTCCCAAATCTGGGGAGCGCGCTGCCACTCATCGATAATATGCGGACGGTCTCCCAGCAACATCATCGCCGGATCGGCACGCGCGAGGTCGAGATTCTCGTCGACATACGAGACGGACGCCCCGTGCTCGAGCGCGGCCCACGTCTTGCCGCACCACTTGGTGCCCGCAATCTCGACCGCGCCAAAGACACGAAGGTAGCGCTCGATTTGCGCATCCACGATACGTGGGATGTATCCATCCCGATGTAGCCTCTCGCCCGCCATGAGCCACCCCCGCAGATTTCCGGTTCCTGCTTTCTGATTCCTCTATTCCACTGTAGCAAATTCGGATTTTCAGGTGGTTGTGATTCGGATTTTCCTGTTCATATAATTCGGACTTTCATATTCTAAGGAGTCGGATTTTCTGGTGCATGAAATTCGGATTTTCTGAACCCCCTGGTCAGGGGCGCCCTCATTGGCAAAAAGGCGGGGAGCACCGATACGGCACTCCCCGCCCACTCAATACGCGATAGCTTTCTTGCTTAGAGCTCGTTGGCCGCGTGATACGCCGTGCGAATGGCGCTCGCAATGTCGGCGGTGCGCTCGCCCGAGCAGTCGCCCACGCAGGTCACGGGCACCGTCACGCCATCCAGGTCAAACGCGTTGGCCTTGGAGCCCACGGCCATCACCACGTAATCGCAGGCGATCTTCACCGGCTCCTCGGGGCCGTCCTCGGTGGTGTGCACGGCCTCCACGCCCTCGTCGGTAACGGCGGTCAGGCGGGTCTTAACGTGCTGTTCCACGTTGTGGGCGGCGAAGTCGCTCATGATCAGCGGCAGAATGGTCTCGGACTCGCCCGCGGCAATCTTGTCGAGCATCTCGACGATCGCCACCTCGCAGCCGTGCTGCAGCAGGTACTCGGCAGTCTCGGTGCCCACCAGGCCACCGCCAATGACGGCGACGCGCCCGCTGAGCTCCACCTTGCCGGCCAGCACGTCCCAGCTCGAGACGACCTTGTCCGAGTCGGCACCCGGAACGGGGATGACCACGTCGTGTGCGCCCACGGCCACAATCGCGGCGTCGGCGGCGTTGAGATCCTCGGCCGTAGCGGCATGGTTAAGCTCGACCTTCACGCCCAGGCCGGGCAGAATCTTCTCGTAGTACTCGACCGAGCGCATGATCTCGTCCTTGCGCGGAGGCGCGGCTGCCAGCACAATCTGGCCGCCCAAGTGATCGCTCGCCTCATAGACGGTCACGTCGTAGCCGCGCTTGGCCGCCACGCGCGCGGCCTCCAAGCCGGCAATACCGCCGCCCACCACGGCGACCTTCTTGTCGCCCTCGCCCGGCTTGATGGCGATGGTCGCCTCGTCGCCGTTCTCGGCATTGAGCACGCACGAGATGTACTTGCGGTTTTGAATCGCGTCGACGCAGCCCTTGTTGCAATTGAGGCACTCGCGAATGGGCTCACCCGTGGCGGCCTTCAGCGCAATGTCGGGGTCGCACATGAGCGAGCGGCCGTACGCGATGATATCGGCCGAACCGTCTTCCAGAATCTTCTCGCCGGCCTCGACCGAAACAACACGGCCGACAGTGGCCACCGGCACGGAGACCAGGGCCTTGACGCGCTCGGCCACGGGCAGCGTCCAGTTGTAGGGCATGGCGCCCATGGGCGGAATGGTGTCGCCCATGTTGCCGGTATGGTTGGCCTGTGCAACCTGGATCATGTCGATGCCGGCGCCCTCGAGCAGCTTGGCAAACTCGCAGGCCTCATCGGGCTGCAGGCCGCCCTTGCCGCGCGGCGTGCCGTCGGGGTTCTCCATGATCACGGGGAGCTTGTACTCCACCATCAGCTGCGGCGCGGCTTCCTTAATGGCGGCGACAACCTCGAGCGCATAGCGAACGCGGTTCTCGAACGAGCCACCGTACTCGTCGGTGCGCTGGTTGAGGATGGCCGAGCACAGCGAACCCACCAGACGGTCGCCGTGAACCTCGATGGCGTCGATGCCGGCCTGCTGCGCGCGGGCGGCCGAGGCAGCGATGGCCTCCTTGATCTGGGTGAGCTGCTCTACGCTCGCCTCGTTCACAAAGTGCTGCATGTCGTGGTGCAGCTTGGCGTAGGCCTGCTTGCGGATCTCGTTGGACTCGGCCATCTTGGCGGCAAAGGTCTCCTCGTCGCCGGCGGCCTTGGCCTCCTGCGCGGCCTTGGCGGCGGCCATGGAACCCATGACCATGCGGCCGACACCGGGCACGTCGTACTCGGGATGGAACAGCTGCAGCGCGACCTTGGCACCGTGCTTGTGGACGGCGTCGGCCAGCGCCTTAAACGTGGGGATCTGGGCATCGGTCGCCAGCTTGGGCGTGGGGCTCGCGGTCATAACGGGAGCGACGTCGCCGATGACGATGTAGCTCACGCCGCCACGGGCCAGACGCTCGTAAAAAGCCAGGCTGCGCTCGCCAATGGAGCCGTCGCGCTCCTCGTAGCCGGTGGTAAGCGGCGGGAACATAATGCGGTTTTTGAGCTCAAGGGGGCCAACCGTAATGGGCTGAAGCAGCTTAGACGCAGGTGTGGTCATGGACATTCCTCTCTTGTAGGCGCGGCGGCGATGATGCCGCGTAGTTGTCTAGAGGATATGGCATGGAGCCACAGGGGCGCAACGGAAATCGGCGGATAGCAGGTGGCGGCAGGTGGATGGGGTGGGCCTGGCCGCGGGTTTGTCTCGATCTGTAACAATCACAGGCCAAAAACGACCCTAGAAGTTACAGATCGAGACAAACAAATTCGGTCCGGACAAACATCTCAATCTGTAACATCTGGACCCACTTTTGCCCCCTTACTGTTACAGATCGAGACAAACCAATCTAGCCTGCCGAAAGATCTAAATCTGTAACAGTTACCAGGCAAAATCCGTCCCTCGTGTTACAGATTGAGATAAACCGAAACCGACGCGCTGACCTGTCTCGATCTGTAACATCTGGCGGCCCAAATCGGGCCCACCTGTTACAGATCGAGATTGTGTTTGAGAGGCTGAGAGCAGAAGCCGAGCGGAAAAGCGGGCAGGCCGACGGCAGATCCCTAGTAAGGCCCCCAGTTCCACAGTAGAGTTCCCTAGTTCACGCCATGTCTGTGCACGCCGACATTAGTCACCCGCGGGGAAGTGACAGAGGGGCAGCCCCTTGGGCCATCGATGCCACCACGGCCAAGGTGCGACATTACTGCGACAAAGGTGCGAAATAGACCGACCACTCTATTCGACCGACGAGCGCTTCGACCGGATATTCCGCCCGCTCGAAGGCGAGGCGGATGCAGGTTCAGGGCCTCTCCCAGACCCCGGACACCCCGGTGTGCTCGGACAGCGACTTCGGCTTCCACGACCCCGACAACTTCTCGACGTGGCAGAAGGGCCACTTCATCGAGCACGGTCTCGGCAGGATGGAGGAGGCCGAGGAGGGCGGCCGCAAGCGGAGGCGCTACGTCGGCTACGATTTCCACGAGCTGAGGCATACGCAGGCCACCTTCCTGATCGGCAACGGCATCGACCCGAAGAGCGTGCAGGGGAGGCTCGGCCACGAGGTGTCGAGCATGACGATGGACGTGTACGCGCGCATGATGGGAGGGAACGACCGCGAAGCCGCCGATCTCCTGGAGATCCAGCGCGGGGCGGGCGCGCCCATCACCATCGACGGGAGCCGGATCACCGTCATGGCGAGGGAGGCTTAGGGCAGACGTCGCCACGACGAAGCACACTCCCTCCCTAACGTCAGGGGTCATCGCCGCTGGACCGGCAGGCGACAAAGCCCAGGATGATAAAATGCTTTCGACGCAGGAGCGTCCCCATCTTTGAATCGAGGAACCATGAGCGATTTTGATGCCGAGGACGAATCGGTCGAAACGAGCGCGCCGATAGCCCTGGCCGATTCCGCAAACATAGAGCCCCTAATCCATACCGTCCGTGGGCAGCAAATCATGCTCGACACCGATCTCGCTCGGTTATACGAGGTAGAGACAAAGAATCTCAACCGCGCCGCCGCACGCAACGCCGACAGATTCCCCGAGGACTTCCGTTTTCAACTGACCAAGGAGGAGGACGAGTCTTTGAGGTGCCAAATTGGAACCTCAAAGACCATGGAGGGCCGCGGCGGGCGACGTTACCTCCCCTATGCCTATACCGAGCAGGGCATAGCCATGCTGTCCGGCGTGCTACGCAGCGAAGTGGCGGTGCAGACCAGTATCAGTATCATGAGGGCGTTTGTCGCCATGCGCCACCTCCTCGCCGAAAATGCCACCCTGTTTGAGCGGCTGCGCGGCGTCGAGTTGAGTCAGGCGGCGTTTCAGCAATCGACCAACGAGCGTTTCAACCAGGTGTTCCGCCTGCTCGAAGGCGAGGTCGAGAAACCCCAGCGGGTCTTCTTCGCCGGGCAGATGTTCGACGCCTTCAGCCTGCTGACAGATCTCGTGGGCCGCGCCGAGCGCGAAATCTCCCTCGTGGATGGCTACGTAGATGTCCACACCCTGAACATCCTCGCAAAGAAGCGCAAGGGCGTCGCGGTGACCGTCTACACGTCCGGCAACCGGCTCACGCAAGACGATGTCGACGTGTTCAACGCACAGTACCCGCAGCTCACCGTCCGCCGCACCAGAACGTTCCACGACCGCTTCCTTATCCTCGACGGTGCGACCGCGTATCACATCGGCGCATCCCTCAAGGACACGGGAAAGAAGTGCTTCGGCATAGACCTCATCCAAGACGAGGAGCTGACGAAGATGCTCATCGAGAAGCTAAAGCTCCTCGATGAGCATCAAACGGCTTGAGCGTTATCCGACCTCTTGCCACAAGCCCTAAAGTTTGAGCATGATCGCTGAAAGCCTCGTTAGTCAACATGTCAAAGTAGGCCCTGGTCCGCAAGCCTTCGATAATGCTTGCCGAGGAGCGTCAACCGGCAGAACTTGCTCTCCATCGCCGCGTTCCACATATGGTCGGCGCCAACTGGAACCAGAAGACCATGCCGGTTGTATTTCTGGAGCAGAGAGAACACCCGGTTGTTCCTGGGCTCTGCTGGAGGCATAGCGTCTGTTCTTCCTTCGTCCTTTGGCTCATACGACGGATCCAGCCTGTATTCATAGTCCTCTGTTGGGAAGAGCTTTTTCGGCTCCTCCTCCTCCTTTCATCCAGGATGCCCGGACGGCAAGAGTCGGAACGTCTCCTCAATATCCAAACTTCACGCAAGCCTAATGCGAATAGAGACGGACCTGGCAAATCAAGACACGACCAGCCGCTCGCACCCAAAGCCGTTTGCCTAAAAATAAATACCGCTGGCCGAAGTGGAAAGATGGTAACAGCGAAAAAGACTAGCCGAGCTCGTTTTTAAGCACCGTTTGTTCCGTCCCGCATGTTTTGTGAACACTCTAACTATCATGAAGCCAGTAAACAGAGGTGGACATCAACATCCAACGCCGGCAAGCATGTGAGCGCCTCCTCTGTCCAAGGGGCAAGCCCCCGAGATTAGTTAGGAGAGGGGAAGAGATGGATAAAGTCAAAACGGCCTTCCAGAACTTTGGCCGCGTTATCGTCGACCCTATTTTGTACCTTTCGGTAACGGGCATCATTTTGGCCATCGCCACGGTATGCTCGCTCGGCAGCGGAGTTGTCGCAGATCTGGGCACGCTGCTCTCCGCGGCAACCAACTCCGCGGTGATCGGCAACCTGCCGGTGATTTTCGCAGTCGGTCTTACGGCAGGCTTCGCAAAGAAGCAAAAATCCAACGCGGCAGTGTTTGGACTTATTAGTTACCTCATGTTCCTGTATGTCAACAACGCCTACCTGACGCTCACCGATCAGCTGGCAAAAGCCGGCGCGATGGGTCTGTATGGCACTGGCCAGGCAACGGTACTGGGTCTTCAAGTTACCGATGTCAACGTCTTCGGCGGCGTACTCATCGGATGCTTCTGCGGTTGGCTCTATAACAAACTGATCGACGTAAAGGTATCGGAGTATATCCGGATTTACGGCGGACCCCGCCTGGCCCTTCTGGCGATGGTTCCGCTGAGCATTGTCTTCGGCATCGGAGCGACTATCGTGTGGCCCCCTATCGCCAACGCCATCAGCAACGCTTCTTCATTCATCGCAGCCTCGGGTGGTCTGGGCGTTTTCATTTACGGCTTCCTGAACCGCGTCCTCGTACCTCTCGGCATGCACCACTTTATGTGGATGCCGTTTGACTACTCCGCGATTGGCGGCACGGCGGTCGTCGCCGGCCAGAGTGTTTCCGGCGCAGCAAACATCTTCTATGCCGAGCTTCCCCATATCGCCGACGGATCCCTCACCACAGTCGACCCCTCTGTCCGCTTTGCCATGTTCGGCTTTGGCAAGGAATTCGTAACCCTCGGCACCGTGCTCGCAATGATTGCGACTTCCCGTCCGGAGAATCGAAAAGCTGTCGCAGCCATGCTGGTGCCCATTTACATCACCGCCATGCTCTCCGGCATCACCGAGCCGCTTGACTTCATGATCCTGTTCGCGTCTCCGATTCTCTGGGTTGCCTACAGCCTGTTCTACGGACTGGGCGAGATGCTCCTGTTTGTCCTGGGAGTCCGCTTGCTTAACATGTACGGTGGCATCGAGCTGCTCACGCTCGGCCTGCCTTTGCCAATGGGCGTCACCAAGTTCCCGATTTACATCGTCTTGGGCATCGTGTTTGCCGCCGTTTCGTTCATCGTTCTGGCGATGGTAATCAAGAAACTCAACCTCATGACGCCCGGCCGTTCCGCAGAGTGGTCTGCAGAGGTCTCCGGAGACAACAATGCTCTCGAGTCCTCCGGAACGCCGGAAGTCGACGCAAAACAGCAGGAGATGGTGCAGAACATCATCAACGGCCTTGGCGGCAAGGACAACATCAACACCATGGGCTGCTGCATGACTCGTCTCCGTGTCGAGGTCAAAGACCCCAGCAAGGTCAACGAAGAGACCATCAAGAAGGCTATCGACAAGGGCTTGTTTAAGAACGGTACCAATGTCCAGATTGTTGTGGGAACCAACGTGCACTCCGTCTACGACCTGCTGCGTCCCATCCTTAATCTGGAAGATTAACGATCGCCTAATCGACAGGCGATAAGCGAGGAGACCTCATGCTAACCAAGACGTTTCATTCAATCCAAGACATGTTCGAACGTTTGCTCAACATGTATAAAGAAAAGTCGACAAAGGGTCTTCTCGCTCTCATGGCTGCATTCGTATGTGGTTTTATCTGGCCGCTCCTTGGTCTGCTCGCAGCGGTTTGGACCCGGCATTCAGGAAGGCACACGGACGCAGGCAGCATTGCAGGCATGGCAGCGGTTATCAACATCGCTACTTACTTCATACAGATAGTGGTCAAGATTATCTGCGGCTCAATTTGATTTGAAAGGCATGAACAACATGAACGGATACAAGATTGTCATCTGCGGCGGCGGCAGCACCTATACCGCCGGCATCGTCAAAGACCTGATCGACCAAAAGGATGAATTGGGGATTCGCGAGCTTTGGCTCTATGACATCGACGAGGAGCGCCAAGATACGGTCGCCGTGGTGGTTAAAGCAGTCATCGATGACCTTGCTCCCGAGATTCCCCTGCATGTAACCGTCGACCCCAAAGAAGCATTTACAGATGCGAACTTTGTTATGGCGCAGATGCGCGTGGGCGGGCTCAAGATGCGTATCCAGGATGAGCAAATCAGCCTGCGCCATGGCGTAGTCGGCCAAGAGACCTGCGGAGCAGGTGGCATGGCATATGGCATGAGAACCATCTTCCCCATGTGCGAGCTTGTCGATTTCTGCGAGGAGTACGCCTGCAAGGACTACTGGATCGTCAACTACTCCAACCCCGCTGCCATCGTAGCCAAGGCAATGCACAAGCTGCGTCCTAACGCTCGCATTCTCGACATCTGCGATATGCCAGTGGAGATTGAAGCCCGCATGGCAGAGATTTTAGGGTGCGAACTCAACGACATTGAGGTCGACTACTTTGGCCTCAATCACTTTGGGTGGTTTACCAACGTACGCTGCAAGGGCATCGATGTTACGGACAAGCTCAAAGAGCACGTGCGCAAGTACGGTTACATTTCCGAAGCAAGCCTCAACGATGCCTTGGTGAAGGACCCAGATTGGGCCCACACCTTCAAGAATGCGGCAACGATTTCTACGCTATTCCAGGATTACCTCCCCAACACCTATTACCAGTATTACCTGTTGCCCGATGCCTGCGTGGAGTACATGGACATCAATAACACGCGTGGCATGCAGGTTGTAAACGGCCGCGAAAAGCGCATCTTCGATGCATCTGCGGCGCTTAAGCGTGGTGAAAAGGTAGATCTCACGCAGTTCTATGTAGGCGTCCACGGCAGGTTCATTGTCGATGTCGTCAAGTCTCTGGCAAAAGACCTGCGCCATCGCCAGCTGGTGATTGTACCCAACAATGGTGCAATCGAGAACCTCTCGGACGACGCGACAGTCGAGGTTCCGGCGTACATCACTGATCGAGGAGCCGAACCGATTCGCGTCGGGAAGATTCCCCGCTTCTATAAGGGCCTTATCGAACAGCAGGATGCCTGTGAAGGCCTTGTGGTCGAAGCCGTTATCGAAGGTTCCTACCAGAAGGCACTCGAAGCCTTCACCCTCAATCGCACGATTCCCTCAGCACGCGTGGCTAAGGAAGTCTTGGACGACATGATCGAGGCGAACAAGGGCTATTGGCCTGAGCTGAAGTAAAGGAACCGCCCAAATACCAAAAGCACAAAAGATGGCCCCAAGGCAATTGCCTTGGGGCCATCTTTTATATGCCTAGATCTCAGCAAAACTCGTGAAGATGAATGAATCGGCCTCGTGTTTTACACGGTAGTTCTCTTGATAGTCCTGATTGAATATAAGCGAATAAATAACCTGAAGCGTATACGTGAGCGAGATCAAAGAAGAGTAATTTGCCACCTTTCCAATCACGCGTTCTGATTTTGGAATGGGCAAGACAGTATCGCATTGCCTGGCGAGCACCGAATCAGAAAACGCCGTAATTAGACACGGCTTGATTCCGCGCTCGGAAAGAGTGGCAGCGTATTTGGAATAGTCATAGTGAATGCCACTGTAGCTTAGGAATAAAAACAGGTCGCCGGGCTTGCCGTTTTTAACATGCAGTGTCTGCAGGCCTCCGTCGTCCGCCATGGTGACATGACGATCGAGCTTAAGAAGATTGTTGCGAAAGATGCATCCCGCCAGGTAGCTTTCCCCTTTGGCAAAGATGTAAATTCGTGGGGCGCTAAGAACCGCCTTAGCGATTATGCTTAATTTGGCGCTATCGAGCTCGATTTTCGTTTGATCTATGATGCCCTTCAAGAGATTCGCAAGGTTGCCCTCGATGGCCTCAATTGAATCGGTGCTGTCAAAAGGGCGATTGCGATCAACGGTGGCAGCCAGAAGATAGTCTCCGCTTATCTCCTGGATGAGCTGCATGATCAGCTCTCGATAGCCGCTTAGGCCCAGTTTCTTGCAAAAGCGGATGATAGTCGCGTTCGAAGTGTAAGTCTCCTGTGCGAGCTTTGCCATAGTGAGGGTCTTAAGGTCGCTGGTATGATTGAGCAGATAGGTAGCAATAGCTCGGTCGGTTTCATTAAAAGACGCACTGTTACGCAGGCTATCAAGAATCATGGTCGCTCCGATCGCTTTAGTTTGCCACTTAATTATGTCATTATCAAAACGACGGGCAGCCCTTCATGCACTGACTTACGCCCTGCGATCTCTCTTCTGATATTCCGCATATAACGGCAACATAAATTGCGAGGAGCGTGTCGCTCAGTTCCTAGAGAACAAATGCGAAGAGGTTCGATTACCTGAGTTCACCGCCTGCCTTGAGGCAAAGAGACGGCCTCCGACCATGCTGCATACGGATTTGAGACAGCGTAGCGCTTGCCTGCCGGCAACCTACAACCCGTATCCCCTACTCCCCTGTTTCCGTACCGAAAACACTAGACAGGGTTCCAAGGGGACACGTCCCTTTGGCGCGCAGGGATCCGGGGACGGCGCGAGGCATCCCCGCGAAACGCCACGAGGGGCACGCCGTCGCCGGCGTGCCCGTGCGGGTGGCGGCCCGGGGCTATTCCGCCCCGGACGTATAGACCGTCCTGCCCGTCTCGCAGTCGATGGTATCGACGACGACTTCCAGCTCATCCAGGAGCTCTGCCGCGCCCATGGCGTGTCGCGCTCCGACTACATCCGCCAGCTCGCCCGGGTGGATGCCGTGACAGGCGACGTCGGCGCCAGGCGCGTGCTCGTGCTCGACCGCACGACCATGCTCGCCGTGGCCGAGGAGATGCGCGCGTGGGGTCACCACCACAACCAGGCGGTCCACGCGCTCAATGTCATGGTCAAGCACCTGCGCAACGCCTGGAACGTCGACGGCGACGAGGTTGCCGACCAGCTCGTCCACGTGAGGTCGAGGCTCGACGACGTGGAGCGCGGGCAGGAGGACATCGCCGCACGCATCGACGAGCTCTGCTGCCTCGACGCCATCAGGGGAAGGTGGGCGCCGTGCCCCTAGTGAAGTGCATCAACGGCCACACCGACTGCGCCGCGACCGAGCGCTACCTCGAGCGCGACGGGCGCACCATCGGGCACAACTTCGTGAACCTCGACTGCACGGAGCGCGGCGGCGGAGAGACCGTCGGTTGGGCCACCGAGATGGACGAGCTGCGGGCGCTCTACGGCAACGGCGAGCCCTACCGCGGCAAGCCCGCCATCACGTACCGCCACTACATCGTTAGCCCCGACCCCGCCGACAAGATCGACCTGGATCGCCTGCGCGAGCTCGCAGTCGCTTGGGCGCAGAAGCATTTCGGGGACTACCAGGTGGCCATCGTCTACCACGACGACAACGAGCACCGCATCCCGCACGCGCACATCGTCGTCAACAACACCAATGTCGAAACCGGCAGGCGCCTGCACGCCCCGCAGCCTAAGAAGCTCAACCACGACCTGCAGCAGATGGCGCGCGAGCGCGGGCTCGGCTTCCTGGCGGACGAGCACCACCTGTATGACAAGAAAGCCAAGGGCGGCTCGCGCAGGACGGCCCAGCGGGAGTACAAGGGCAGGGCTGAGCGCAGGATCGAGCGAGAGGGCGGCTACAGCTGGGTGGCCGACATACGCGAGCGCGCCCGGACCGCCCGGGCTCTCAGCACCGACGAGGCGAGCCACCGGGAGTTGCTCGGGGTTTTGGGCGTCGAGCTCTCGCTCAACTCGCCCAACGCGCGCCGACGCGACTACCTGTACGCGCTCGCCGACCATCCGAGCCGCAAGGTGGGCGGCGAGAAGCTCGGCTGGCCGTACGGCAAAGGAGCGCTTGAGCACGAGTGGCTGATGCTCTCGCCTTTCAGAGAGGAAAAGCTCAGGGAGATCGCCGAACACGCCATCCGCGTCAGAGACCTCGATGAGCTGCGAAGGTTGGCGAGGATCGTCGAGACGCTCAAAGACTCCAATACCGCATTGATTAACGGCATTGACCGCGAGATCATGTGGTTTGAGCACCAAGCGAAAAGCTCAGACAGCCAACAGGGCCGGAACGACGCAGTTGAGAAGCTCGAACGACTCAGGCAAGCGAGGCAACTCGCCGCCGAGCACCACATGCCGCCCGAGAGGGACCCCGAATACATCAGGACACATCCTTACAGCCAGCGGTCGTCGACATTGTGGAGCAGCGGTTCCAGCTCGCATCATAGTTCGAGCCATCAGGAACACTCGATCGAGCACAGCAGCAGGGACAATCGGGCACGATGAGATGACAACTTATGTGGAATATTGCCCGCACCGGTACGGGCAATGTCGAGCGATGTCACAAGGTGGAACAGAAGGGGAAATCAAGGCCTAAAGACATCGATAAAGGCACCGGAGAATGTTTCCCAGAAAGGCACGGGCTCCCTTGCTCGTCGCGTGAGCTTCTTCGTCAAAGCATCTATTCGGCTTTTTAACGATGTTCGTTGGCTGTTGAGCTCGTCGTACAGGCCGCTCTTTCTTGAGAGTGATTCGATTCGCTGCGCGAAGATAGATAGGTCATCGTATGACCCAGGGTTAATGGTCAGCTCGTGCTCGTAGGGGTTCCGATCATCATGGAATGTGAGGTAGCCTCCGGATCCCAATGCTTCCTCTATGTGCTTTCCAATTCCAGGCTGCAGGAAGTAGAAGAGCCTAGAGCTTCTACCGTTCGTGTAGCTTTGCCCGTCATCGGCTTTAATCCTGCGGCAATTGCGTCCACGCCCGTCAGTGCTGGTATCGATCAGTGCTTTGAGAAGATCATCGTCAGACGCAATCGCATCAAATATGTCATCGTAATAACGCTCGACGTCATACCCAAACTCCAAAACGTCGCGTTCAAGTTCCAGCGCTTCACTGAACAGCTTTTGCTTTATATACACTGAGCTGCCATCGTGCTCCATCTTCTTCACAGTAGGCAGGTAGTGAATCTCCCAGCCAACGCGATGTTCCTCGTATTGATCCCATCGCCTAGGGTAGCTGTCAAGCCGCTCTTTCAAATCCTGAAAATGCACGAGTAGCGACTTGTACATTTCTTGGAGCCTTTGTCTGTCAGCCTGGTTCTTGCCCGACTTTACGCCAAGAACAAATGTCACGAGAGCCACGATCAAACTCGCGATAAGGCCGGTGAGGAATGTTGGCCAATCAATCAATCTGAACCCCTCTCAGAATCAACCGACCTTCCAGCAATAGCTTGTGCATAAGATTCTTGCCGTGGTCCTTGTTGTCCAAAGTGGCACCATAGTCAACAAGCAGGTCATTTATCGAGTTGGCAAGACCGTTTCGCCATTCTTCGTTTTTGGACTCGTCGACGTCGTCATAAGGGTAGTAGAACACGAGAACGGTCTTGCTTTCGTAGAGGTCGACGCCATCAAAAATCGACTGGAAGTATGAGTAATCGGCCTTGCCGAGGGAGTGACCGTAGAACTTGATGACGTCGGTGGCATCTTGCAGATTGGAGCTGTTCGCAGTTCTGATGAGTTTGTCAGTACGCGAACCACCACGTCTCATCAGGCGGAACGTCTTCGTAAATGAGACAGCGTTGGGATTGTCCATGCAGTCTTTGCCGTCGATTCCGAAGATGATCTCACCGCCGAGTTTCCCGTGGATGTTGACGAACGCGCCGTCCTCGCCGCCGTCGAAGAATTGTTCGATAAGATCGGTGTAATTGAAGCTGAGGACAGAAGTGGATGAGTAGTAGTCGTCACCGCTCTTCTTGCCGTCGCGTTCTATGGCTTGGTAGAAGGTCTTGCACTCCTCGGCGTAACTCTCGTTCGTCTCGACTTCATGCGCCAGGTACTCGCCGAAGGCATGCTCCAGCTTGAGTAGCTCTTGGCGCAGAAAGGCCATGAACGAATCGTGTTCGTAGCCATCGTCAGCTATCTCGGGGTGCAATGTCCAGGCGTATCGAGCCATGTTGCCATACATGTGGCTCTCGTCATCCTGCTCGTTCTCCCTGCGCCCATTGACAAGGACAAAAGCGCCATCGGTGAAGGGGCAATCCTTGAAGAACTTGACGGCCTTGCTGAAAGGTGGCGGTGCATCAGAGTCGGGAGTTCCAGTAGAGAGCACCCATCGCCCGATGACACCTTCGATGTCGCACCACAAGGAGTCAATGTTTGCCTCGAGAATGAAGTCCCAGAGAGTGAGGTCAGTATCCTGGACAATCGCATCCCACGTCTCTCGTTTACAGTCGGGAATGTCCGCAATGACGGCGAAGCGAGACTGGAAGAAGTCTCCGAACGTCGAACGCAATCCACACTGCAAATCGAAGCCATTGCCGATGATGATGAGCTGCTGCCAGTCCATACGTTGTCCCACCACATATGAGCTCAAATCCGGGATGCTGTAGTTCGGTGTCGCGTAATCCAGGGGGGCCAGACGTGGAGCCTCGGGTATGTCGAATGTGAAAGACTTGGATGCAGCGTCGCTTAGAGATTTGAGAGCCCCAGAACTCTCCAGCGCCTTTGACATTTTCGCTCCGATGTCGCTCAGCTGTGAGCTACCAACAGCAGCCTTGCGCATCACCTCGCTCAGAGAACCTCCAGCTGCCCTTTGGGCTTCCTTGAATGCGCCAGAATTGATTGCGGCGCTTAGGCCGGAGATATTTGGCGCCTTCGCGTCATCACTGCTCATGACATCACCTCCCAGCCTCGGGCAATGGCGGCCTCTTCTTGCCCGCCGCCCTCAGCGCCTTTGCGAGCTCGTCACTGCTGCGCCGCATGAACTTGCGGCTCCGATTCAGAATCTTGATCATCTTCTTCGGGCTAGCCTCGTCCTTGTCGTCGGTCCCGTTGTCATCGTCCTCGGGAACCTCGTCATCCGGCACCCCGCGCTTTATCGCCTCGATCTTCACATCAAGCTCGACAATCCGCTGCTCCAGCACGGCATGGATCTCCGCGACGGATGCGAGGTCGCCATATCGACCGATGAGCACCTCCTCGCAGAAGGCCACGAGTTTGGCGCACTCGTCCAGCACATAGCTCCCGTTCGTGGCAAGCGCCATCGACGTCGCCGCAGAGACTCCGGAGCCGCCCACGGCACCGAGCAGGGCTCCGCCACCGGCTATGAGCATCGTCCCTCCCGCCATGCCGGCGCCGCCAGCGGCGAGGGCCCCGCCGCCGAGGAGCGCAAGGCTTGCGCTCGTGAGAGCGGCCCCGTGAAGCGCCGCAGCCTCAAGCCCGAGCGCGGCTGCCAAGGTCGGGGCGATGGCTGGGGCGAAGTAGAACGCGAGGCCGCCCGTCGCCACAACGACGACCACGGTGCCCGCAGCACCGACGACACGCTTGGTCACGGTACCATCGAGCTTCCCGCGCGTGCCGCTCACCGCCTTGTCGAGCTTCGCGAGTTCCTTCCTGCCCACGATGCCCTGATGCTCGCAGAACACCTCTCCGAGGTAGTCGCTTCCGAGCTTGAGCCCCTTGTAGAGCCTGTCGTTGTCGCCGTGCAGCGGTACGTAGGGCCTGAAACGCTTCGCCTCCATCGCGACGAGCCACAGCCATGAGTCGCTCGCGCCGTTTTCGAGCCGTGCCGCGATGGAGTCATAGACGGCGTCGTCGCCCAGGAAGTACCCGGCATCCGCCGCCCAGACGAGGTCGACCGCCTCGACGACCCTCTCGCCCCACTCCTTGAGCCAGGCGCGCTTCCTCTCGGCTCGCTTTGGGTGCCTCTCGGCCGCGATGTCATGTGCGACGATGGCGTGCTCGATTGAGTGCAGCATGCGCGCCTGCATGAAGTCCAGCTTGAAGCAGCCGAGGTCGGAGAGCCCGTGCTCGTATGCTTCCTCCGGGCTTTCGCCCTCTTCCAACGCCTTGTCCGCGCGCGTGGCGTTGACGTCCACGACGCAGGCGATCACGAAGGTAGCCACGCCCGCGTAGTTCACGCGCAGGAAGAACGTGACGGGGTTCTTGCTCTTGAATGCCCTAGCGGCGGCGTCGGCTATGTCCACGCCGGTGAAGACTCCGCTCGACACGGTGACCATGCGGCGCATGGCGGGGGTGCCCCAAGGTAACACGTCCTCCGGCGCAATCCGTCCAAGGTCGCCGATGCCGCGTATCCCGAGGTCGCGCATCTCCCGAGCCAGCCTCCTGCAGAAGTAGAACCCGCGCACGACGCACTGGTTGATGAGCACCGGGATCGCCTGCCTGCCCATCTCGCCAAGTATGCCGATCTCGGTGCGCAGATCGAACTTCCTCACGCTGTCCTTGATAATCTTGCCGTTCTCGTCGTGGTCCGCAAGGAGGGTCCCGTTGAACAGCTTTGTCACCCACAGGCGGAAGCCCATGTCGCCGTCGCCGGCGGCCTTGAAGAACGGCAGCGCTGAGAGCTCCTTCATGAACGACACGAGGGGTCCGGGGATGCCGGTACCGCCCATGAGAGAACCGCTGGAGCCTGCCATGTCGCTCACCATGTGGAAGAACCAGCCGATGGTCCCGAAGGCGATCTTCTCCTGGAAGCTCCTTCCTATGCACGCCCTGTGGGACTCGGGCACGGGAACGACGTGAAGCATGCCCGCCTTGTCGGTCCCGACGACGAGCCCGGTGAACTGCGTGAAAATGGAGAAGAACAGGCCGCCGATGCTGAAATGGTGCGAGAAGTCGCGCAGGTGGTGCTGCAACCCTCCGCCGAAGTCGTTGGTGTTCCCATCGGCTGCGAGCGGGTGGTTCTTCTCGAGCGCCTTGATGGCGTCGTTGAGGTCGTCTCCCGTGTAGCCCTCCACGCGGGCCACCTTCATCACGACCTTCTCAATCTTGTCCTTGCCCCACTCGCTTGCGCGCTCGAGGGAGAACTCGCCCACGTAGAATACGTCGATGAGTCCGGCGAGCACACCACTGCTCACGGCGACGATGTAGTCGAGCTTGTCGGCCTCGTCTACACGTGGCCCCCACCTGATCTCGTCCTCAAGGGATTCGGTCACGCCAGCGTAGACTTCGCTTGCGCCCGATGATCCTCCGTAAGCCCCGGCTCCAGACATGAGGAGCTTCGGCCCCTTCTGGAAGGCGATCTCGTACTGAATGAGCGGACTGTCGTCATCCATGTAGAAAGCGGTTAGGGGTTCCATCCGCAGCTCCTCACCCTCCGAATGCCGCCTTGAACTTCCAAAGCGCCGCGACAAGCCACTCGTAAGCAGCGGGCCAAGTGTCGGAGTCGACCGTGTCGGGGAAGATGTCTGCATGCACCTTTCTCGTCTTCTTGTTGCAGTCGAGGTCGTCCCATTCCACTTCAAGGTCTACGAGCATTCCGTCAATCTCTTTACGGCGGTCAAAATAGGTGCCGTAGTAGTCAACGTCGGTGAAGTACGCATCAACCCCAACCCGGTGCCAACCGCTATCGAACGCCACGTAGGCATCGAGATGAACCTTGGCCTTTCCGATTCCGATCGAGCACCAGCTGTCGGCGTTTTCCTTGCGTGCGGAAAAGTCGCCAAATACGTCAGAGAAGTCCTGCAGGTCGGTAACGTATTCGTAGAAGCCGTTCCAGAATGAACGTCTCAGATCTTTAACGCTTGCCGCTCCGTTACCGCCGTCCTCCTCGGAAGTCCTGAGCGCATTCAGTTGGACGAGCGACCCGTCCTGCTGGATGCTCCAGTACTTCCAGCCGCTCCTCGTGTTGCCGACGCCACCGAGAAGTGCGACGGCGCGAATCGCTGCCATAGAGGGACTGTTGAACACCTCGCCGTTCTGCAGCACTATCTTGCCCTCGGCATTCACGTCGGCGGTCACGGTTCCGTTCACGCCCGAGTGGACGAGCCGGTCGCCCTCTTTTACGGCGCCTCTGGCGAAGAGTCCCGCGAAGCCTTCGCCTCGTACGCCTTCCGGCAGCGCACGGCGTTTCTTCTCGGATAGCTGAACGACCAATTCCTGGTCGTAGCCAGGCTTTGGCCATGCCTTGAGCGCCTTGGTTGACAGGGTTCGGTTGCGCTTGTCTATCGCGTCGGCGTCCCAACGGTCGAGCGTGACTACCTCGGCTGAGAGCGCGATGGCGTCGTTCTCGTACCCACCGACCATGCGGCCCTTCTTGTCTGCGAAGCTTCCGTCGGAAAGCTCCGAATTGTAGGCGGTCACGGTCAGGTTTCCGAGCCTGTGCAGCCAGGCGGTGTGCGTGGCCGGAGCTTCTTCCGGGCCGCCCAGGACGTCCACCCATTCGTCATGGGCCAGGGCGTTTTGCGGCATGATATGCTCAATCGAGTAGCAGCCGTCGAAGAAGTTCGTTGGGTTCTTCGGATGGCTGGCGTTTTCCAGCCCGTTGAGCACATACAGACACTTCCTGAACGCGTACATGTTCCGGGTGAGCAGCTGCTCCTCGAACTCGTCATCATCGGGGAAGCGCCGCGCGGTGCCAGTCGCGCCTTGCAGCAGAGCGATGTAAGCATCGCGGAATGGCACGCCCTCGGGCAGGCTGCGCAGCCGCGCCACGAGGGACGGGAAGAACTTGGTGAGCGAGCTTGTCGCCCAACCGCACACAGCGCGCCTCACGAGGTAGCTTTCGGTGATGGCAAAGAGCTCATACAGCCCCGCATCGTCGACGAGGCCTTCCGCCCGCGCGTCGTAGAAGACCATGAGCAGCGGGTTCACCACGGTGATGTCCAGGAGCGCGATTCGCGCGAGCATGGCGTGGCGGGCCGGGTCCTGGTCCGCTCCAAGTGCGACGCAAGCCCAGAGCTTTGCGTAGCCCAGCATCTCGCCGAGAAGCGCCTCGATCTCGTCGGCGTCGTCAATCGACTGCGCCACGCACATGCGCTTGAACAGCGGGTACACGTCCTTGGGGTTGACTACGGTGGGCGCGTTCACGAGCGTCAGGTAGTCGTGGATGAATCGGTCGAACACCTCGGAGTCGGTGCTCAGCGTGTTCTCAATCTGCCGCCAGTAGTTGGCGTAAAGCCGTTCCTGGTCGTCGGGCTCGAGCCCCATCAGCACGTAGTTGCGCACGAGGTCGGCTGCCGACAGGTCCTTGCCCGTCGAATTCATCGACTCGAAGATGGCCTGCGGGTTGTCCTTCTCCGGCTCCAGCGACACGGAGATGATCTGGAGCCGCTGCACGCCCACCCATACCGGCATCGGGTCGGCAAGGCCCTCGATGCGAGACCTCATCGTCTCGTAGTTCTGGATGATGCGTTCCGATCTCTCGTCGATGGGGTACGAGGGGTCGCTTAGATGCTCGACCATCGAATGGTAGGTGCCGTCGTCCTCCTCGGACAGGGTCAGCTTGTAGCGGTCCTCTCCCTTCGACCGCTTGTTGTGCAGCAGGTACTTCTCCCAGATGTCGTCCCAGTAGAAGTCGAGCTCGCTGCCATCGGGTGCCAGCCCGTCGTGAGCCTTCGCGTAGTCGGCAAGCGCGAGCAGCAGGAGCGAAAGCGTTGTCATGCGTTGCTGCCCGTCGATGAGGAGCGCCTGCATGTTTCCGGTGCCGGAAATCGCCCCAGTGCGTACCCAAACGACCGAGCCGGTGAAATGGCTTCCTCCATCGGACTTGCCGACCGCGAGCACGTCCTCCCACAGCTGCAGGCACTGTTCCTCATCCCATGCGTACTTGCGCTGGTAGACGGGGATGATGTAGCGCAGTGACGGTGCGCTGAGGCTATCGAGGAGATGCGATGCGGAAGGATTCATGGCTTACTTCGCCTCCGATCCGGTCTTTTCGGCATAGAGCTTGAACAGGTGCGCGACGATTTTCTCCTCGTCGCCGTCGAAGTTGACGCCGTAAGCTGCTTCCACGGCGGCATCGAGTGCCCGGTGGGCCGCCAGCAGGTCGGCGGGCATCTTATCTGGGTCGTAGAGGCTTGCCAACGAGTCGTCTGGATGAGCCGCCCGTGCATCCAATACCATCTGCGCGCAATTCTCGATTGCGGAATACTGCTCTTGTGTCGGGTTGGGCCAGACGTAGTTGTTGTACACAATCGCGTTCGAGTACTGGTAGTCAGACTTAAGCCTGCCGGTAACCACCCTCATCCAGGCATTATGGAGGAGTGACATGAGGATGCCGAGCTCATAGAGCCCCGCATTCTGAACGACGAGTAGCTTGTTGCTCACCATCACCTCAGGCTCAAGATAAGCGACAGGCAGGTAGACCCTTCGTTGTGAAGAAACCTCTGGAATTGCGAGAAATGGCTTGGTGGGCAAGCATTCGAAGAAGAACCTCTGCGGCGCCTCGGCAGACTTCCTCGTCGCAAACGAGGAGCTCTGCTGTCGTAAAGCGCGGACGGCCTCAACCCTCTGTCTGACAAGGGGCATCGAGTCGATTTCGTCTTCGGTCGCCATGCCAACATAAAGACAGTATCTTTCTCTTGCGTTAATCAGCTCGCTCGAGCCGAGGAAAGAATGGAAGTAGGGTTCCGCGAGTGGTTCGGCACGCAGGAACGCGTCCTTCTGAGCCGGTTTGAAGATGTAGTTGCCACCATCTACAGGCTTGTTCCCCAACGTTATCCGTGGGGCTCCGCTAATCTGTGCCGCTCGGCTCTCGACTATTATGTTCGGCGCGTCATACAGGTACGGGTTTATGTTGTCTGCCGTGCGCGAGGTTCCATCGGAAGAGAAAATCGTCTTCGTACCTCGCCACTCGCCGTATGAGAAGCCGATGATGACGCAATGCACATGCGCTTTGTCGGGCGCTTCGCTATCCCATACGAAGGTGCGCCAAGCAAAGCCGATGTGCACGTCGAATCTATTGATGAGTGTCCCCCAAAGCGGAGCAACCTGCTCGCCCTGAGTTATGGAGTTCGTTGACACGAGGGCCGCTCTTATAGACGGGTTCTCTTGCATCATCTGGCATGTCTTGTAATACCACGCGGACACGTAGTCGATTGAGGAGGAGCGCTTTACGCTCTTCCCGAACAAGCTGACAACTTCGGCTTTCTGCTCCTTGCTGCACCAAGAAGACCCTATGAACGGAGGGTTACCGACGATATAGCTACACTCACTCGCGGGTAGCACGTCGCTCCAGTCCATACGCAACGCGTTGCCCTCGTGGATATTGCCATTGGTCTTGAGCGGCAGCGGGTCGATCCACATCGACAGGATCTGCCTCGTCTCGTTAAGCATCTGCAGCTCGGCAATCCAGAGGGCGGTCTTCGCGACCTCTACGGCGAAGTCGTTTATCTCGATGCCAAAGAACTGATCAAGCGTCACCTGGATGGGCTCGAACGCGCCCATGACCATCTGCCCGCCGTACAGGTCCTCGAGCACGCGGTTCTCCAGCTTGCGGAGTGACAGGTACGTCTCGGTCAGGAAGTTGCCGGAGCCGCACGCAGGGTCGAGGAACTTGAGGCTCGCCAGCTTGGTGCGGAACGCCTGCAGCTTAAACTTGCGCTCCTTCTCGGTGGCCGCGCCCTCGATGGCGGTGAGCTCGTCCTTGAGCGCGTCGTAGAAGAGCGGGCCTGTCAGCTTGTGGATGTTCTCTATGCTCGTGTAGTGCATGCCGCCCGCGCGGCGCGTTTCGGGGTTGAGCGTGCTCTCGAACACCGCGCCGAAGATCGTGGGGCTGATGTCCTTCCAGTCGAATTCGGCTGACGCCTCCTGCAGCAGGATGAAGCGCGTGTCCTCCGTGAACTGCGGGATGATGATGTCCGCCTCGAAGAGGCCGCCGTTCACGTAGGGGAAAGCAGCGAGATCGGGGTCGATGTAGGGGTCGCGCTCCTCCTTGGGCGTTTTGAGCACCACGAACAGGTCGATGAGCGCCTGCCGCATGTGGTTCACTTGGAAGTTTCTGAGGTACTTGTAGAAGGCGTCGCGCTCGTGCAGAAGCTCGGCGTCCTCGGCGAACAGCAGGAAAACGATGCGCGTGATCAGGATATTGAGGCTGCGCTGCTCGCGCTCGTCGTGCTCGATGTCGCGGTAAGCCTTGCTGAACGAGTCGTAGAGCTTGCCCACGACCTCGCCCGCCTTGACGGAAAGCTGCTTCTCGCGCTCAAGTCGGCTGTTCTCCTTGCGCGTGAAGAACGAAAGGCGGTGGTACTGCTCGGGCAGTTCGTCGAGCGTGATGGTCTCGTAGCTTGTCTCCGCGTCTTCTCGGTCGAGGTCGTAGATGCGCATCTCGTCGAAGTTGCACGTGATGATCCACTTGGGCATGACCGAGCGCGGCGTGATGTTGTCGGCGTACCACTTGGCCTGCTCGAAGGGCGTGACCCAGCGGACGTTCCCGCGCCGGTCCTTGCCGCGCTGCTCGGGCTCATCCAGATCGATGCCGCGAGACTTGTTCTCGATGAGGATGGAACGGTCCTCGTAGAAGACGTCGATGCGCCGTCCCTTGACCTTGCGCTCGAAGTCAAGGTGCTGCGTCGGGTTGGCGATGCCGAGCACATTCATGCACAGCTCTATCCAGAAGCTGTTCGACTCGCGCTGCTCGTTGCCCTCGGCGGCCTTCCATCGTGCCACGAATTCCTTGGCGGTCTTCTTCTGCTCGTTCGGTGTCATGTAAGCGCCTCTATCCCTGTTTGGTGAGCTTTTCAATAAGGCACTGCTTCACGAGCGAAGTGAAGTTCAGGCCATTGAGCATTGCGTACTCCTTGGCAGAGTCGCGCATAGTGCGCGGCAGCCGAAGCGTGACCGTGACGAGCTCGGAGTCCACGAGATAGGATTGAATCTCGGGTGTCGAGGCGCCTGATTCGACAAGCTCTGTGTACTTCATAAGAATCCTTACTGAGTAAAGCGGATGTAAATACACAACACATCATATTCTACCAAACCGTAAGGATTAAGAAATTAGCTTGCAGGAAAGAAAGCAGGTCGATTGCAGCCCGCCAAATCCATCGCCACGCACCATCGCCGACCGCCATTTCACTGCCGTTTGCGGCGTTCAGAAAAACAGCGGATTGCAGATTCACACCCCATTCACACCCAGAGGGCGATTTTCGGGGTAGAAAAAGAAAGCAGGTCAGAAGCTTCTATGCCTATGACCTGCATTTTTGTTGGTCGCGGGGGCAGGATTTGAACCTACGACCTCCGGGTTATGAGCCCGGCGAGCTACCAGACTGCTCCTACCGACGTAGGCGATAGCGCCGCTTGGGGCTGTTGGCCGTTCCAATCCCCTCAACAATTCCCTCTTCCATAAGCGCGGACAGATATCGGCGCACCGTTTTCATTGACATTCCCGACGCCTTCGCAAGTTCCGACGTGCTTACGCTCTCACGATCAGCAATGTAACCGAGGATGGCCGTCTTTACATTTTCCTTTGTGTATGACCGGCCTTCCTGGTCCGTCATACGTCGATGCCTCATGATCAAGACAAACTCATCGAGAGTACTCTTGGCAATCGGCGCGGGCATCAAGGCCTGCTCGAGCTCCCTATTAATCGTCGGATAGCCTGAGCCTCGATTTTCGACAACACGACCGACCCTGCCATCAACATCGGAATACGGCACATCCTCGAGAATTCGAGCCAAAAATTGGTTCCTCGACGCCGTTGCGCCTCGTTGTCCCAAACGTTCGACCGTCAACGAACCGAACAAGCCGCCGGGATTGGACAGCTCCAGGCGATCGGGATAAAGGTCGACCATTACCGGGGTGCCCAACGCGTCGGGAGAATAATCCCTATGCATCAGCGCATTAGCAACAGCCTCGCGGACCGCAGCCAACGGGTAGTCCGGCACGTTTTCCCTCAATGCACCTTTTACGATTGCGCCATGCTTCATGTTTCGCGATGCGGCCCGCACCGCATCGACCACCATGATGGGTATTGGCCCGTCAATATCAACCGAATCAGAAAAGCGTTCCCCGGCTCTCCCCACCTCGCCTTTTTTTGGTGTTGGATACGCCGTGAACACAACATTGGCTCGAGGAAAAAACTGCTGCGGACAAAAACCCAACGCCATAATGCCGGCAACGGTCGGCCTCAAAATCCCTTCAGCATCGGGAGAAACCACACGCCGATTCGCCATGAGTTCTTCATCGCTTAAGGCGGCGGACCTGCCCAGCGTTGTCGCTCTCACACGCGAAAGCCATCCCGTGAGCAATTCTTGGTCAAAGTCATCCATCGTTGCGCCCTCAACAACAGCGGCATCGTTGCGCGCGCTCCGGTATTGATTCTCGATGTATCGATCGATTTCATAAGAGGACATCTTATGATCGCCGTCACCAGTTCTTATATATGAGCCAAGACGCTGTCCAAGTTTTTTGACATAGCACGGCTTTTCTCGAGACGACGCCTCGGGGACATTAACCACGACGACGGGCTTTGACTCAAACTCCAAGACTATGATATCCACCATCTGAGGAGGCTCAATGAGCTCCCTCGCCGCTTGGGCACTATGCGCCTGGATTGTCTTTACATCAACATCCACCGAATGAAAGCCGTCTTTTTCGCTGATGCCAAATACGATCGTTCCGCCGGTTCCATTAGCAAAAGCGGAAATTGAGTCCGCCATCGTCTTGGGGAAACCGCCTGCCGCAGTTTTGAGTTCGTATTCGGCAAGGTCCGTCCCTGCGGTCCTCATATGCTCAACCGCAGCGGCCAGTTCAATATCATTCGTTATGAACATAGCTCACCCTTCGACCGAATCAATAGCTCGTTCCTACTATACCCCAGTCATTCCCTAGTTCCCTAGTAGAGTTCCCTAGTTCCCTA